>JBCCDN010000016.1:0-31268 GCA_039030755.1 Planctomycetota bacterium
CCTTTGCCCGAGGCCAGCGACATGGCCTCGACCGTGTTTTATGTGCTGATCATCATTGTTTTGGCCGTCCTGGTGGGCATCGTCGCGTACGTGGTCCGCAAACGGCTCGTTCAGCCCGAGTCTGTTGAGGTCGGAGGTGGCCTGGGGTTCACGTTGTCGGACCTTCGCGGCATGCACGAAGCCGGCGAGATCGACGATGCTGAGTTCGCCCGGGCCAAATCGAAAATGCTCGCCCACGCCCGTGCCGACCTCGCAGATCACGAAGACCTCGAAGATGAGGGCGTGATTCACTTGGAAAGCGATTCGGATCTAAGGCCCGGTGACATGCACAAGGGCCATGACGATGTGGATTCAGACGACCTGGATAATGATCCTCGCGATGAGGGCGGGTCCCGATAAATCACGAGTTCTCCACGCTGCCAAGGCGACCGCGAAACGATAATCCGCAGACCTTGGACCGACCGAAACGCGGAGTACACTTAGGAATGCCAGACCCGGGGCAGGCCTAACGCCACCGCCCCATCTGGACGATTCTCTTATTGGAATCTTGGCTTTGTTGCATTTCACGACAACGCCGAAAACCCGATCCACTGATCCCACCCGGAGCCGAGGAAGCACCGCCTCGGCCCGTCAGCAAGCAAGGCACCCTCGATGGCAGACAAGAAGCACGGCGGCAACAACGGCAACGCTCCCCAAGGGCCCATCGGCAAGGCCGGGCCCACCGCGGGTGGTGGCGGCGGTGATGACGGTAACAGCGGGGGCGGCGACGGCGGCAGCGGCTTCAAGGGTCGACGCGTCACAACCTGTTCTTTCTGCGGCAAGTCGTCGCGAGAAGTCGGCCCCATGGTCGAAGGCCCCAACGACGTGTACATCTGCGCCAACTGCACCGAGCTCTGCCAGAACATCTTCAAGCAAGAGCGTCGTCGGGTGCATTCCGGCCGTCCGGCGCTGGGCTCGATCCCCTCGCCGCGTCAGCTCAAAGAATTTCTCGACCAATACGTCATCGGACAGGACGTCGCGAAGCGGGCGATGTCCGTCGCGGTCCACAACCACTACAAGCGTCTGAGCGCCGCCGAGAAGGAAAGCCCGGTCGAGCTCGACAAGTCCAACGTCCTGCTGATCGGCCCCACCGGCACGGGCAAGACGCTGCTCGCCAAGACCTTGGCCCGCACGCTCAACGTGCCCTTCGCCATCGGCGACGCGACCACGCTCACCGAGGCCGGCTACGTCGGCGAAGACGTCGAGAACCTGCTGCTCAAGCTGCTCCAGTCCGCCGACTACGACCTCGAGCAGGCCCAGCGCGGCATCATCTACATCGACGAGATCGACAAGATCGGCAAGACCTCGCAAAACGTCAGCATCACCCGCGACGTCTCGGGCGAGGGCGTGCAGCAGGCGTTGCTCAAGATGCTCGAGGGCACGACGGCCAACGTCCCCCCCCAGGGCGGCCGGAAGCACCCCGAGCAGCAGTACATCCAGCTCGACACGACCAACATCCTGTTTATCGTGGCCGGCTCGTTCGTCGGCGTCGAAGACATCATCCGCAACCGCCTGGGCTCCAAGTCCATCGGCTTCGGCTCGGAGATGGCCGTCGACGACCCGCTCAAGAACCGCGAGCACCTGCTCGAGCAGATCACCGCCGACGACGTCCTCGAGTTCGGCATGATCCCCGAGCTCATCGGCCGACTGCCGATCATCACGCCGCTGATGCCGCTGACCGCCGACACGCTCGTGAATATTCTCACTGAGCCCAAGAATGCGCTCGTGCGTCAGTACCAGCACTTCTTCTCGATGGAAAACGCCGAGCTCGAATTCACCGAAGAAGCGCTCTACGCGTTGGCGGACAAGGCACTCAAGCGGGAAACCGGCGCCCGGGCGCTCCGCAGCGTCATGGAAGAGCTCATGCTCGAGCTGATGTACGAGCTGCCCGACCTGGACAACAACGGCGCGAAGTACGTGATCGACGAAGCCGCGGTCACCGGCACCCGCCCGAAGCTCGCCGACCTCCGCGTTTCCCAGAAGAAAGAATCGGCCTAAGCCCCAGGACCTTCATGCTTTCGGGGCCTTGGCCTGAGAACGATTTCACGACGAACCGTGAACTGGCGTTCCGCGTAGTCCGATAGAACACATTGGTGTTGGTTTGCACACACGGCTTGCCTCGGGTTTGAAGTCGCTTGCATCGCGAAAAAGGAGTCGGTTTGGTCAAGGTCACGGAACTCAAGCGTCGCCGCCGACCGGTTCAGGGCTGCTTCGCCCGGCCTATCTGGATGGTTGCCTTGTCGGCGGGTCTGCTGCTTTTGTACGGCCCCGACCTACTGGCCGACGCAACGGATATGGCCGTCGCGCAAACCAGTTCAGAAGCCGGCGTGGGTATGCTTGAACCGGCCGAAGCCTTGAGCTTGCCCGGTCTCGACGCCACGCCGCCCTTCCGCGATCTCGCCGACGCCGGTCAATTCGATGACCTGCTTGAGGCCATCCGCCGCGACCCCATTGCCACGCAGGAAGCCGATGCCCTCGGCTTGGTCGACTCGCTCGAACGCCACCGCAAGAATCGTGTCGACGCCGACCGTTCCCGACGCTTGGCCTTTGAATCCGCCAAAGCCAGCGCCGCCCAAAAGCTCGAAGACGGCGAACGCTACGAAGCCACCATCGATGCGATCGAGGCCCATTCGCTCGCCGACGAGCCCGCACTGTTTCTCCATGATCCGCTCGTGATTGAACTCACGCGACGCATGGAAATCGACGCCAAGCAAGCCGAACTCGATGGCGACTGGCTCGAAGCATCCCTTCACTACGACAAGCTCGAACTGCTCTACGAAGATCGACGCACTTACATCGACGACGTCGATCGCATCGGCCGGCACATCCGCGCCCTCAACATCTACAACCCCGAGTACCTCGACGCTCAAATCAAGGCCCGCAACGAACGCCTCGGCAAGCCGAACGAAGACCGCGGCCTACTCGAGTTTGATCCCTGGCAAACCCGCCTGGCCGGCATCCAGGACGGCTCGGAAATCGTCCGCCGTGTGATGCGTCAAACCACCGACGCGCACATCGAACACCACGACTACGAAACCCTGCTCGACGGCGCGATCGCGTCGCAGCTTGTGCTCCTCGACACCGCGAGTGGACTGGGCGATATCTTCCCGGCGCTCAAAGACGACGCCGTGGCCTCCCAATACCGCACCGAGCTCCTACGTGTCCAGCAGGAAATCGACAAACGCAAGGCCACGCTCAGTCGCGATCAGGCTGCGTTTTATGTCGATCGTATTTTCGCCGCTAACCAGCGAAGCGTTCAACTCCCCGAAGAGGTCCTCGCCTACGAGCTCACCGAGGGCGCGCTCGGCACCCTCGACGACTTCACGTCGATGTACTGGCCCGAAGACATCGACCACCTCCGCCGATCAACGCAGGGCGCGTTCTTCGGCGTCGGCATTCAGATCAAACGCGAAGACAACCAGTTGATCGTCGTCAGCCCCCTGCCCGGCACACCCGCGTACCGGGCCGGCATCCGTGCCGGCGACATTGTCGAAACCGTCGACGGCAAGTCCACCGCTCCGTGGTCACTCACCAAGGCCGTCCGCCAGATCACCGGCCCCGAGGGCTCCGACGTCACCCTCGGCGTCCGACGACTCGGCGAGCCTGACCTCATCGACTTTACGGTCGAGCGCAAACGGATCGACATCGAGTCCATCAAAGGCTGGGCCCACACGCCCGACGGCGGCTGGGATTACTGGCTCGACCGCGACGCGGGGATTGGCTATGTCCGACTCACGCAGTTCATTCCGCAAACCATCGACGGCCTCAACAACGCCATCGATCAACTCAAAGACGACGGCCCGCTCAACGGTCTGATCCTCGACCTCCGCTTCAATCCCGGCGGCCTGCTCACCTCCGCGATCCAAACCGCCAATCGTTTCGTTGACGACGGACCGCTGCTATTTACCGTCGATCAACGCGGCAAACAGAACCAGGATTGGCACGCCACACGCTCGGGCACGCTCCGCGACCTCGAACTGGTGGTGCTCATCAACCGCGGCTCGGCGTCGGCGTCCGAAATCGTGTCTGGCGTGCTGCAAGACAAAAATCGCGCGCTCGTCGTGGGCACGCAAAGCTTCGGCAAGGGCTCGGTGCAGAACGTGTTCTGGAACCCTAGGCCGCCGCGCTCGCCTAAATGGGGACTAAAGGTCACAACCGAGTATTACCAGCTTCCCGAAGGCGCGATCATCCACCGCACCGACAGCTCAGACAGCTGGGGCATCACGCCTGATCTGATCGTCGATCCGCCCAACCAGACCGTGCTCTGGGCGTTGGATCTTCGGCAGGAGTTGGACGTCGTCCGCGACGCGGCCGAACCGTTGAATTTACGGGCGGACAATCCCGCCGTGAAACTCGCGGGCCTCGAACCCGTGCCCGCCGATACCGAAGACCGCGAAGCCGCCGCCGCCAAGGTGCCCGTTCCCGGCGTGACGCCCGAAGCGCTATTAAACCTCGGTTTGGACCCACAACTCGAAGCGGCCCTGCTCGTTCTTAAAGCTCGCGCGCTATCCCGTGAAGTCGTGGTCGCTCGCGCCGCCGAGGCCAGCGGGCAAACCGTCGGCATCGAAAAGTGAAATGACCGAGGGCGTTTGGGCCGGTTGACTTTTCATTTTGTACACGTCACTTTTGACCCATGGCTGGCTCGACCTTCGGCACCCTCTTCCGCGTCACCACCGCCGGCGAAAGCCATGGCCCGGGCAACCTGTGCATCGTTGATGGCTGTCCCGCCGGCCTGCCGCTCGAGGTCGCCGACCTGGTCCCCGACCTGCAGCGCCGCAAGCCCGGCCAATCGCGCATCACCACGCCCCGCAAGGAGCCCGACGAACCGGAAATCCTCTCGGGCGTCTTCGAAGGCCGGACCACCGGCACCCCGATCGCGGTCCTGATCCGCAACGCCGACCAACGCAGCCAAGACTACGGCGACATCAAGGACAAGTACCGCCCCGGCCACGCCGACTTCACCTTCGACGCAAAGTACGGCTTCCGCGACTACCGCGGCGGCGGACGCAGCAGCGCCCGCGAAACCGCCGCCCGCGTCGCCGCCGCCGCCATCGCCCGCAAGCTGCTCCGGCTGTCGCACGGCATCGACGTGCTCGGCATGGTGCACCAGATCGGCGACCTCCACGCGGACATCGCCGACCCCGCCGCCGTCCAACTCGATCAGGTCGAAGCCAACCCGGTGCGCTGCCCGGACCCCGAAGCCGCGGTGAAGATGGAAGAGCTCATCAAAGACGTCCGCAAACAGCAGGACAGCATCGGCGGCGCCGCAACTGTCGTCGCCACGGGCGTGCCCGCCGGCTGGGGCGAGCCCGTGTTCGACAAGCTCAAGGCCGACCTGGGCAAAGCGCTCTTTTCGCTGCCCGCGGTGCTCGGCGTCGAGTACGGCCAAGGCTTCGGGGTCGCCACCGCTCGGGGGACTGAGCACGTCGACACGTTCATCCCCGCGCCCGACAAATCGCCGCCGATCGGAACCACCACCAACCGCCACGGCGGCACCCTCGGCGGCATCAGCTCCGGCGAGCCGATCGTATTCCGCTGTGCCGTCAAGCCCACGTCCAGCATCCCGCAGGACCGCCCCACCGTCGATCGCGCAGGACAACCCACGACGCTGGCGACCAAGGGCCGACACGACCCTTGCCTGCTGCCGCGTTTCGTTCCGATGGCCGAGGCGATGATGCTGCTGGTGCTGGCGGATCACATGCTGCGCCAGCGAGCCACGAGCGGCTTCGGGTTTTAATCGCGGTGCGGCAGGATTCATCGGACCGATGAACAGACGATGCCGTTCCGCGCCACCGATTTGGAACCGATCGCCCACGCATCCGCGCAGCCCCGCGGCCTTTGTGAACTTGTTGCCGATGCACAGCACTTGGATCGTGTCGTCCGCCGCGGCATGCTTGAGGCCAAGGTGTCGCTGGACATCATGACCGCCGACTTCAAAGCGATGCTCGTCCCATCGCCAGGCAAAACCACCGGCCGCCGAAGCGCGCCATCGATCGTCGCGCACCTGCTCAAGCTCGCGCAACGGGGCATCGAAATCCGCGTCCTGCACGCCGGCGTGCCCAGCGGTGCAGCGCTGCGCGAACTCAAAAAAGCGTCGCCGCTCCCGAACACGTTGGTCCTTCGGCGTTGCCCTCGGCTACACGCCAAAGCGGTGATCGTGGACGCCTCCGCCATGTACCTCGGCTCTGCGAATCTCACGGGTGCGGGCTTGGGCGCCAAGGCGGACCAGAACCGTAACTTCGAGCTCGGTATCTGGACCGAGTCGGCTGAACTGATCGAACCGGTCAGCGCATCGTTTAACGAACTTTGGGAAGGCGCTCGCTGCGAAGGCTGCGGGCGGCGGGACGTATGTCCGGTGCCGCTGGAAGAGCCGAAGCTCAAGTGATGCTGGTCTGGGGCGTGCGCATCCGCACAAACGAAATAACTTGCGGGTCAACAATGAATCACGGACGGCGGATCAGAGGCCGACAGCGCGGCGTGGTGCCGGGGGCGAGCGGTTAGATATGCAGAGGAGCGTCCGGGCGAAGCCTGCGTCAGGTTTGAACGCGGATTTCCGGATCCCGGGTTGCGGCTTGGTCTGCGTACGTTTCTGAGAACCCTCGGTGGGCGGTGCGTGGGGCCGGGGGCGAAGCGACGCGGGATGCGATTCGCGGGCCGCCTCGGACAGGCCGGGTCCGCCCGCGTTCTTTGGCAAATGAATCAGGAACGTGGAAGCACCGGATGCCTATCCGGTGCAGAGCCCGTCGTGAAGGTTAGAGCTTGAAGATCGCCGGCTCAGTGCCGGTGCCCGATCACCACGCGGTCGACGCGGTGTTCGCCCTTGCCGACCACAGCGCCGGGACAAACGACGCTGCGAACAATCACGGCGTCGGCCTCAACTCGGGCGCCGGCCAGCACGACCGAGTCGTGGATGACGGCGTTGTCGTTAATGAATGATCCGCCCTCGAGCACTTGGAAGCTGGCCTGCCAGTCCTCCGCAAACGGGCCGTCGTGAACGAGCCGACCGGTGCGCTGATGGTGAAACAAACGGAGCGTTTCGAGGTAGCCCGAGAGCGTGCGGAGCGAGCGGGTCACCGGCTGGTCGGTCCGGTGAACGCGGACATCGTACTTCTCGGCGATGATCGGCAACGCCTGTTCGTTGAGATCGACGAAGCCGACCTTGTTGATCTCGCGGAGGCAACCGCATCGCAGCAGCATGATGCCGCTGGGCGAGCCTTGGGGATCGGCGACGATGGTGACGTCGGCGGCGTTGGTGTGCGGGGAACCGAGCGCGTGGCCGAGGCTAGCAAACGGGAGCTGCGACGCGTGAAGCACAAGCAGCTTGGCGTCGTCGGGATATTCACGCGCGAGGTCGTGGAGGAGGCCGGCCGTGCCGCGATACGACGACGGATCGCGCTCGACGCGGAGGCGCAGCGGGCCGTGATCGTCGGTGGCGAAGTCCGGGCTCGCGCCCTGATCGACCATGATTCGTACGGGCAACTCGGCGATCCCCGCAGCTTCGGCAGTGTCGGCGAGGCGGTCGCACCATTCGTGCATCACCGTTCGGCTCGAGCCGATGGGCATTTCGAGCGGGCTACGTCCGGTCGCACGGCGGAGCTGATTCGCTCGAACACTGCCGGCCAGGATCACAACGCCCGCCAGACCCATAAGTGGATCGGCGAAGGGCGGACGGCCACGCTGACGCAGCTCGTCTTGGGCCCGGGCGGAATCCTGGATCGGAAACTTCATGCGACCTGCTCTCTCCGAACGTCCGAGGGTTTCAAGCGTCGCCCCAAATGTGTACGCCCGTACATTCGCCTCCAAACGCATCTCTAAACTGTGACATCATCGGCGGCTCATACCTACCAACGTCAGTCTTTATCGCCACGCACCTAGGCCTTTGAGACTGGTTTCCCGGTTATACGGATCATAACCGAACCCACGAGTAAACCCAGTGCAAACGGAATCCCTTCGATCACATATCTGCGAAAAAGCCGCTTAGGCTCCTGTGTTAGTCGGTGTAGCCACTCCAGGCCCAGGCGTTGCATCCAAACGGGAGCCCGGTCGACATCACCGCACAGAAAGCTCAGCGTGATGCCCACGCCGACCCACCACGCCCCGGGGAGCACACCCGTACCGCGAAGATCGCGGATCAGTTTTTCTTGCTTGGGCGATCCGAGCGCCACTAACACGATCTCGGGCTGAGCGGCGTTCAAAGCCTCACGGATGGCCGTCATCTCGGCCTCATGGTGCTCAAAGCCCAAAGGCGGGCAATGCGTGCCGACCACACGGATATTCGGGTGCTCGGCTTCGAGCGCGCTCTTGGCGGCATCTGCGACGCCGGGGTTGCCTCCGAGGAGATAGACGCTGCGGCCTTGCTTGGCGGCCGTCGCAGCGACGGCCAGCGTCATCGTGCTGCCCGCGACACGCTCGGGCAACGGCGTGCCGGCCAGCTTGGACGCCCACACCAAGGGCATCCCGTCGGCGACGACGATGTCGGCTTCTTCGAGCATCGCGCGAAAATCATCGTCACGCGTTGCACGGCGGAGGTGATCCAGATTCGACGTGACGATCCAGCCTCCCCGCCCGACATCCAACCGCGCGAACAAAAGATCAACCGTTTGCCGCTGCGTCAGTTCCGCAAAACTCACGCCACGTAAATCCACGGTGTCCACATTCGCACCCGTGATCGGATTGTTGGTGGTAGCCACGGGCAACTCGGATCAACCAGGATCAGACGACAAGAGCATGCGGTAGGGTCAACGACGCGTTAGGCAACACGCGACGCAATATCGAAAGTATCGGCCACATCGGCCCGCCGCCGCCGCAGAATCAGCGAAGACGCCGAGACCACCGCCACTAAGCCCGGTTCAGGGACCGCAAAGCCCGCGAACGATGGTGCGACGCTGTCCCCCCAGTTGTTCAGCACCGCGTTGAGCTCGGACTGATCCACGACGCCTTCGAGCCCGAGCGTGAAGACCCAGCCGTCGGGGATATTGCCGACGGTATCGATCCCCCAGTTGTTGAGCACGAGATTGAGATCGGACTGCTCGACCTGACCGTTGCCCGAGAAATCACCCGCCAAAGTATTGAGGCCGGGCGCGGTGCCGAACAGGCCCGCGAACCAGACGTGGGCCATGAGTTCGTAACCCGTGAGGTTGGGATGGATCGCGTCGTAATTCTCGCCAAACACCTCGATGCCGTAGAGGTTTGGGTTCCAACGCAGGTCGTTGCTGGCCACGGCGGCGTCGTAAAATTCTTCGCCGTTCTCGTCGTAGCGCAGCAACCAATCCGCGTAATCCGGGCCAAGCGTATTGGCTTCATCGACGAGCACGCCGTTGACGGTTTGGCCGGCTTCATTGAAGACGATGCTGTTGCCGGTGGCGGTGTCGAACGGCTGGTCGGTCGATCCGTCGTTGCGGAGATCAGCAAGTCCGAGCACCGGATCCGTGACATCGATATCGAACATGTCGACAATCGTGATCGCGTTGCGGAGTGTCGGGTTGAGTGCGGCGACCACGTCATCGATGGCGTTGTTGTAGTCGATGCTGTTTTGTAGGACATCGAAGTCGATGCCGTTGGTGTTACGAGCACCTTGCGGCTTGTTTCGCTCATCGACCGGACGCGGGATGATCCGGGACAGGACGATGCGGGTGTCGTCAACCGATCCGGTGAGCAGGCCGTTGTTTGAAAGGTCTTCGCCAAGTCCGGTGAGCAGGCGGTAGAGCTGGGCGTCGGCGTTGTTGTTAGCGCCGAGGTACCGGCTGGGGTCGGTGCCGGGCGTAACGGGTCCGGTACCGCTACGCCCCACCGCGTTGGTCCCGACATGCAACAACACCGCGTCGGGGGCTCGGCTTTCATTCACGAGCGTGGGAATCAAACCGCCCGCGGCGCTGAAGCTGGCATCGAGGGATTCGTCGCCGTCTTGGTCATTGCGGATGCTCCAAAGCAGCGAGCCCCTATCGCCAACACTGTTTCCGCTGCCGTCGACCTCGTCAGCGTTAGCGCCGGGGATGCCGTAGTGCAACGGCGAGCCGGGGATCGCTCGAAAGGGCGTGGGATCGAGGAAAGACTTCGCCGGATTCCCGCTGGGCGCGATTTCGATCTCGTCGGTGATACTGCCGACGTATTCGAAATCGATGCCGCTCTGAGCCATGAGGTCGCCGAGCGGGCCGCGGTAGCCGTAGGACGCTTCGCTGCCCCAGCCCCACGTGATCGAATCGCCTAGCGGCAAAATCCGTAGCGGTTGCGCGGAAACGATTGGCGTGAGCAGCCCTAGACCACAGGCGGTGGCCGCCAAGCGGCGGTAGAACTTTGTCCTCCGGGTTTGCATCATCATCGGCCCTGGGTCGTGCGTCTTGCTCAGCAGGCGGTTGCGAAAAGTATACGAGCCAGAGGCCTCGGGGCCAGCGGATATCGCGTCGGGCTTGACTAGCGACTGCCTTCATGCGTCACGGCCGGCCCCGTCGCGACCGCTTGCCCTACCGGTATCTCGCGAACGTTGGCCGCCTCCGCAATCGCCGCCCGGCTGGCCAGCCCGCCCACCGTCACCAGCCCGAAGCCCAGCACCGACCAGCTTAAATCTCTCGCCCTTAACAGCAGAGCGACCGTGAGCCCGAGTTCGCGGGTCATGCCCATCGCCTCGAAAGACATCGCGAAGGTCACTTCCCAGAGCCCGATGCCGTTGAGCGAAATCGGCAGCAGCGTCACAATGAGCACCAACGGCACACAGACCGAAACCGCCCACCAGCTCGGGTGTTGGCCGACCGACTCGGCCGCGATCACCGTGCCGCCGATCGCCAACGCGTAAAACAAAATCGAGAAGCCCAAGGCGATCCAAAGTTCCCGCGGGTGCTTGCGATACTCCCAGAGCGAGTCCTGGAAGTCGTGAATCTTCTTGAGTGCCTTACGGGCCGGGCCGATGTTGCCCAACCGACGATCGAGCAGACGCGTGATCCGTCGGCTAAGTACGACCAGCATCACCGCCGTCGCAAACATGAGTCCTGCTCCAACGCCCACAACCAACTCGGTGTACGGCCAGATCGCAGGCGCTTCCACCAGCGCGAGCACGGCAAGAAAGATCAAAACCGCCAATCCCGTAAACCGCTCGGCCACGATCGAGCCATACGCCGCGTGTCCCGAGCCGCAGCGGCGACGCAGCATCTCGCCCCGCACGACGTCGCCGCCGGAGCTTGTCGGTAACAGGTTGTTGTAAAATTGGCCCGCGACATACATCGCAAACAGCCGGCCAAAACCGACTTCGACGCCGTAGACCTTCAGGAGGCGGGACCATTTCCAGACGCTCGCCGCGACCAGAGCCGGGGCCGAGAGCGCGAGCAGCACGAGCCAAAACACTTCGATGTTCTGCAGCTTGGTCGCCACCGCCGACCAGTCGCTCGACGCGATCACGTAGGCAACCAGGAGCAGGCTGACCGCCGCCATCGGCAGCCGCTTCAACAAAGACCGGGACCCGACGGAACTCAAGCGCGTTCTCCGACAATCCGAGCGGGCACCCCGGCCACGATCGCGTAAGGCGGGACGTCCTTGGTGACCACGGCACCCGACCCCACGACCGCACCGGTTCCGATCTTCACGCCTTCCAAGACTCGGACGCCCGCGCCGAGCCAGACGTCATCACCAACGTTTAGTGGTCCGCGGGAGGTGGTGGGCTGATCGATCATGGGCGGTGCGGGCGTGCCGTCTTCCAGCGTGCGGGCGGTGCCGTGTCGGGAGCCGCCGAAGTAGCACTGCGGGCCGGTCATCACGTCTCGGCCGATCGTGACGCCATGGGTGCCGACGATCTGACTGTGCGTGCCCAGCACGCAATGCTCGCCGATCCGCAGCGAGCCGGATTTCGCCTGTACAACACAACATCGACCAATCAGCGTGTCCGATCCGATCGAAAAAAGCTCCCCGCGATCTTCCCGGACCCCACGCCCGCACAGGACGACCTGATCATCCACCGCAACCCCCGCCCCGAGCTTCATCTTGCCCGGATGACGCAGCGACACGTTCAGCCCCCATTTGATGCCCGGCCCGGCCTCGGCGACCAGCAAGGCATACAACTTTTGCCGCAGCCAATAACCCGCCGCACCCGTCCGTTGACTTGCCAACGCTTGGATCAGGTCATATTTCACGATGGACCGCAGACTCGAGCGACCCACAAAAAACTGACCGTATTTACCCACCGGCCCCGTCGCCTCGTCTCGTAACACGTCCATCATCAGACGCTGCGTCACCTCCGTCTCACAGGCCGATTGAGACTCGGCAGCTCCGGAGGGCGGCCTGGAACAAACGTCCGAGAAGTCGGAGTGCGCGGCAGAGGGATCCATGGCGGGGTCAAGGGTGGGATCAAGGCCTGCGGAAACTACGGACACGACGAATCCTCCATCGTACGAAACGCCAAGGCCATGGGCATTCGAGCGGAATGCGTAGCCCCGCCGGAGGGAGAATCGTCTTTGTGGGCTATCGCCTTGAGCGAAGGAACAGATGTTGCATCATCGCCCGACCGCAGCGGCCATCCGGACCAACTCGGCCAACGACGCCGCGTGCATCTTGCTCATCACATGAGCACGGTGCACTTCGACCGTCTTGTGAGATAGATCCAATTCCGCAGCGATCTGTTTATTGAGCTTGCCCACGACGACCATCGATAAGACCTGCGACTCTCGCAGGGTCAGCGTCGAGATACGGCTTTGGATCGTGGAGAGCTCGCCATCCTTGAGACGCCGCTCAGCGTCCAGTTCGATCGCACGATCAATCCGTTCGAGCAATGCTTTATCGGAAAAAGGTTTTTCAATGAAGTCGATGCAGCCGTTTTTAAACGCGCGAACCGCCGCAGAAACATCGCCGTGCCCGGTGATCATGATGACCGGCAACGTTACGCCACGCTCCCCAAGCTGCTCGACCATCTCAAGCCCAGACATCCCCGGAAGCCTTAAGTCGGCCACGAGACAACCCGCCATCGCGCCGGACTGGGTCCGAGCGAGAAAAGCGTCGGCTGTGTCGAAGGCTTCTACTTTCCTACCCACCGATTCGATAAGCCAACATAGCGAGTCACGAACGTCCTCATCGTCATCGACGATGTATACCACTGCGGGTAATTCTGAAAAAACGTCATCCTTGGCGATGTCCGAATTTTGATCCACGACGGCTTTCGACATATCTGACACCCCACGCGAAATGGAAGTAACACTGCTGTTCTGAGACTAACGTCCGGCCTGCAGAAATGGAATAAAAACTATGGGGGCTATCCCGCGCTTGCGGACTTTTCTTCCCGATTGGCACCCAAGGCCTCGTCCATCACGGGCAACCGAAGCGTCACGGTCAAACCGCCTTGCGCGTTACGTTCTGCGGCCATTCGGCCGCCGTGGGATTCGATGATCGATTGACTGATCGTGATCCCCAAACCCATTCCCTCGGACTTGGTCGTGAAAAACGGATCGAATACTTGCAGAAGCTGCTCGTCGCTGAGCCCCACGCCGGTATCCGAAACGGCCAGACAGAGCCAACCGTTCGCTTCTGCATCCGTCACCGCGTCAAGCATCGAGGTAACCAGTGTGATTTTCCTCTGACCGTCAGGACGATCCACCACAGCATCCATCGCGTTACGCAGCAGATTCAAAATGACCTGTTCAATCTGAATCACGTCGATCCGGCACTCAGGGAGGCCTTCCCCGAGATTCAATATCAGATCGATTTTCAGGTTGCGCTCATCGGCCTGGTTGAGCGAGAGCACTTCGCGAATCAACTCGTTGATGTCGGCATAGCGCCGCTGCGTGGTCCGACGATTCACGAACGCCCGCAAACGCTTGATGATCGCTCCCGCACGCGTCGCCTGCGAACGCACGCGCTCCAAAGCGTCGCGGGCCAAGCCTAACTCCTTGTCGCTGGGTTCCGCCGTTGTACGTTCCGCGTCGAGGCGATGAAGAGCTCCCGAGGCGTAGTTCGCAATCGCGGCCAGCGGTTGATTCAACTCGTGGGCCAAGCCCGACGCGAGTTCACCCATCGTGGTCATGCGTGTCGCGTGAGCGAGCTGATCGCGGTGAATCTGCGCAAGCTGTTCGTCTCGTCGCCGCTGCGTCACATCGCGTTGGACCGAAACCCAGTGGGTAATCTTCCCGCCAGGTTGTCGCACGGGCGCGATGTTCCATTCAACCTGATACGGCGTTCCTTCTTTGCGGTAATTCGTTGTCTCGGAAGTGAACGGCTCACCGCGCTCAAGCGCCACCCGCAGCCGATTCAACAAATCCCGATCCGTTGCGGGGCCCTGCAATACGCGGGGAGTCAACCCTTCGATCTCTTGCGCGCTGTAACCGGAGATCGCGGAGAATGCCGGATTGACATAAAGAATCCGCGGGCCCGGTGCATCCAACATCGCATCTGTGATGATCACCGCCTCCTGCACCTCAGAAACCGCCGCCTGCACCAAGCGAAGACGCTGCTCGGCCTCACGGCGTGCCGTGATATCACGCGTCACCACCACCAGCTGAAAACCCGCACGCTGCGTGACACGGCGACTCGCGCTTTCGACCCATCGGTACGTGCCCGCCCGGGTCCGGAATCGGTACTCCCGCCGGACCGCTCGCGATCCCGAGGCCATCAATTCCGCTCGGGCCGAGATCACCGCGTCCCGATCGTCGGGATGCACAAACTCCCGGGGTAATTTGCCAATCAGGTCATCCTGATCCCACCCCAATTCGCGCGTAATTGCGGGCGACACATAGGTGAAGCGGCCGTCGGGCGCGTGCTGCGAGATGATGTCGATCGCATACTCGGCCAGCAGACCAAAACGCGCCTGGGATTGGCTCAGGGCTTCCGTCCGCTCAATCATTCGCTTTTCGAGTTCGGCGTTGAGTCGAGTCAACTCGTCGTAGAGCTGCGCATTCGCGATCGCCGCCGCGATATGGTTCGCCACGATCTGCAGGTCACGCACATCGTTGTCCGTAAAAGCGTTGACCCGCAGCGTGTCGTAAATCCCCAGGATTCCGACCGCACGATCACCCACCAGCATTGGCGCACCGCAGAAAGAGCGGAACCGAAAGGCGTTGGGACTGGCTTTGTATTTCTCTTCGGTCAAGTCGTGTTGGGGAACATTGGGGATGTGAAACGCCTGATGCGTCCGCAGCATCTCCCCAGCAATCCCGCCTTCAATCGGCAACGAACGCACCAGCTTTTGACCCGGCACGCCGCGTGCCGCCAATAGCACCAAGCGGTCTCCGTCGAGTAACCGCGCGATCCCCGCATCGCACCCAAACCCGGCCAGCATCTGTTCCACAATCGCCTCGGCCGTCTCTGATAGTGGACGCGAACCGATCGGCACCGACGTTGCCTGTGCGATTAAAGCCAGCCGACGGTCGCGAAAATCTTGATCAGGTTGCAGAGGCTGCTCCGCCATGAACGGTCTTATTGTACCTCCGCCCGCTTGCCCGACGCCACGCGCCCCTCCATACTTAACGATTCATTGTCACGGCCACGTCGGTCCCGCCGACGCGTCCGCTTCCCGCCCGCGATTCACACCAGCCCGACCATGCTCCCCAAAGAACCCGCCAAGCGCCCCCAACTGGGCTTCCTGTACGTGCCCCCCTTCCGCCTCGAAGGCCTTTCGATCGCCGGCGAAGAAACCGCCGTCTACATCCCCGAACTCGACGTCTGCTTCGACGTCGGCCTCTGCCCCAAAGCCATCCTTCCCGCGCCCTACATCGCGCTCACCCACGGCCACATGGATCACGTCGCCGGCGTCGCCTACTACTTCTCGCAGCGCCCCTTCCAAGGCATGACGCCCGGCACGGTGCTCTGTCACCCCGAGCTCGAAAAACCCCTGCACAACCTTATGGCCGCCTGGGTGGATATCGAACGACAACGCACGAAATACAACGTCCGTGCCATCTCCCCCGGCGAACGCTTCGAGGTCAAAAACAACCACTTCCTCGAAGCCTTTGAAACCCTCCACACCGTCCCTGCGCTCGGCTACACCGTCGTCGAAAAACGCACCCGGCTCAAAGACGAATTCCAAGGCCTCCCGCAAGACCAGATCGTCGAACACAAAAAGGCCGGCCGCGACATCGTCGATACCTTCCACATCCCCCTGGTCACCTTCACCGGCGACACCGCCTGGGGCGATCATCTTCTTCAACCCAACGTACTCAACAGCAAAGTGCTCATCGCCGAATGCACCTTCATGGAACCCGCCCACCGCAAGCGCGCCGGCGTCGGTAAACACCTCCACCTCGACCACATCCTGCAACTGCTCGAAGCCAGCAGCGACGAGACGTATATCGTGCTGGTCCATTTGTCCCGCCGCACCCACATGGGCCAGGTCCGCAAAACGCTTGAAAAATACGTGCCCGACCAACACCGCCACCGCCTGCTCACGCTGATGGACGGCCGGGCCAACCGCGAACGTTATGACCGCCAACTCGCCGAGGCCGAAGCCGCGCACGCTAACAAGGATTGATTGTCAAACCCGCTGACATCCAAAGATTACGTCAACGATACCGCTTCCGATTCCGGGTCCGGCCGGGGTTCGGTGACTTCAACCATGTCCGCCTCGCATCAATATCCTTCGGAGACCGCCACGGTTGCCGTCGCCTATGACCGCCCACGCCAACGCGAGCGCGCGGAAGCGCTCGCTATGCGTCTGAACCTGCCCACTGCGCAACGACTCGCCGACCCTCACGATCTCCACCTAACCGTCGCTTCCAGGCCCAAGCTCTGCGACCGACTTGAGCTCCGAGTCAACGACTACTTGCATCGCAAACCCCCACTCGGGGGCGGCAACCCGGTTGCCGCCGAACCGCATCTCCTGGACGTCACCTCCCCGGCCGGCCGAAAGCTCAACGCCCCACTCTTCAAAGCCGTCGGCATCCGCAAGGGCAACCTCCATCGCCCCCACGTGCTCGACGCCACCGCCGGCTTCGGTGAAGATGCTTGGTTACTCGCGGCCGCAGGCTGCACCGTCACCGCTTACGAACGCAACCCCATCATCCACGCGCTTCTTGAAGATGCCCTTCGCCGTGCAGCCGACACCCAACCGGAAACCGCTTCGCGCATCACCTTACATCACGCCAACCTGTTAGTGCCCGGCACACGCTTGACCAATCACCCGCCGGAGGTGATTTACCTCGACCCGATGTTCCCGCTAGGTCGAAAAACCACGGAAAAGAAACCCATGCGACTGCTCCGCTGGATCATCGGTAACGACGACGACGCAACAGCCTTAGCTGCGATAGCGATGAAACATGCGACACGACGCGTCGTAGAAAAGCTGCCTCCTCATGTGGCCCGCACCGTGGCCTACGCACCGACCTATATCCACGGCGACAAAGCCGTCCGGTACCACATGTACGCGATACCCAACGCGATCTAAATCCAAGAGTTCACCCGTCGGTCCGCCGAGATTCCGTGAATCGATTCGAATTTAACCGCCAGCGGTCATGAGAGCCGCCGGGTTGAGAGATCGAAGCTCTTCGTCGATGAACATCCCGTCGCGGCGTATGACTTGGTCATCAAAAGAGACGGATCCGCCGCCGTAGTCCTCACGTTGGATGAGAACCAAATCCCAGTGGATATCGCTGACGTTGCCGTTGGACGCATCCTCGTAACACCGGCCAGGCGTGAAGTGGAGGGAGCCGGCGATTTTTTCGTCGAAGAGAATGTCGCGCATCGGCTCGCGGATGTGGGGGTTGAAGCCGATCGCGAACTCACCAATAGAGCGAGCGCCTTCGTCGGTGTCGAAGACGCCGGCGAGGTGTTCTTCGCCCTGGTCGGCGGTGGCTTCGACGATGCGGCCATTCGCGAAAGTAAGCTTGACGTTTTCGAAGCTCTTGCCTTGATAAATCGTCGGCGTGTTGTAATGGATGATGCCTTCGACGCTGTCTCGGACAGGAGCCGTGAAACATTCGCCATCGGGGATGTTGTGCGAGCCGGTGCAGGCGACGGCGGGTATGTCCTTGATGCTGAAGCGCAGGTCGGTGTCTCCGGGGCCTACAAGATGAACGCGGTCGGTGCGATTCATACGGTCCACTAGCTTCGCCGCGGCGTCAGCCATCTTCGCGTAGTCGAGCGTGCAGACTTTGAAATAGAAGTCCTCGAAGTCGCCGGTGGGTTGGCCGGCAAGTTGGGCCATGCTCGGCGTAGGCCAGCGGAGGACGCACCAGCGGGTGCGTTTGACGCGTTGTTCGCCGTGAACAGGCGTGGCGTAACGCTTGGCGTAGTTCTGGAGATCGGCGTCACGGACGCCAGCCATTTCGGAAACATTGTGGCTGCCGCGCATGCCGATGTACGCGTCCATACGTTTCATGCGGTCCAGGTCATTGGCAGACCAGATGTCGAGCTGCTCGTTTGCGGCCGCCCCGACGAGCTCTCGCTGGACCCGTGAATCGCGGAGGCAAACGTGCGGATATCCCCCCACGAATTTCGCTTCGCGAACGAGCGCCAACGTCATTTCGGCGGGGATGTCGAACGCTTCCACCAGCAGATGCTCCCCGGCTTGGAGCCGAGTCGAGTGGTGGATGAGCGTGCGGGCAAGCTTGCCGAAACGCGGATCGTTCATACGGTTCTCGTTAGGCCGGTGCGGTCGATTTTTCGGTCACGGCGGGGGCAGGCTTGTCCGTGGGACTGTTCGTGAGGTTCTTCGCCGGCTTGCCCTTAGGCTGCTTGGCGTTTGGGTCCGAGCCCTTGCCCAGAATCAACAGCGGGGCGGCGACGGCGAACGAAGAGTACGTTCCGACGAACACACCGATCATCATGGTAAAGGCGAAGCCATGCACGCCGGGGCCGCCGAAGAGGTAGAGCACAAGCACGGCCATCAACGTCGTACCGGAGGTCAGCACGGTGCGGCTGATCGTCTGGTTGATCGACAGGTTGATGATGTCGGCGGTGGGCTCGGGCAGCCGACCCTTGTTTTCGCGGATGCGGTCGAACACAATGATCGTATCGTTCAGTGAATAGCCGATCAGCGTAAGGATCGCAGCGATGATCGCGAGGTTGATTTTGAAGTCGTCCAGCAGGAACGCGGCCCCAACGCCCGAGTCATAGAGCCAGTTGCAGATCGCCAGCAGGCCGACCGCCGCCGAGACGTCGTGTACCAACGCGACGATCGCCGCCCCGCCGTAGCGGAAACTGCCGAACCGCAGCGCGATGTAGCCGATCACGACGAGCAGAGAGAGCAGCATCGCAATCGCAGCGCGCTGCTGCATGGTGCCGGACACCTGACTTGAAAAGTTGCTCACCGAGGCGAGCGAGGTGTCTTGGCTAAGCGCATCTTTGAGGAGCGACCATTCGGTGTCGGCGAGCCCGTCGGGGAGAAAGAATGTGTCGGGGCTTTCGACATAGCTGGTGATGTCCTCGGCGGCGACCACAACGACGCGGTCGTACACGGGTTGCCCTTCGTCGTCGATCCCTGGCCGATCGTCCAGCGGAAGCACATCGAAACGCCGATACCCCAAGTCGACGTAGTCCGGCTGACGCCGCATACGCTCGATGCGTTCGGTCACATCGTCGAGGCGGACGGGCGGATCGAGGTCGTTGAGTACGAACGCGACGCCGCCGAGGTATTCGCCGATGTCGGCATTGGCGAACTGGTCACCGATGACTTGACCGAGCACGCCGGTCTTGATGGGTCGGGCGATATCGCCCACGTCGGAGAGTTCGGCATCCATGCGATCGAAAGTGATAGGCCGGGACGCATCGAGCAGATCACCAAATGCCTCCTTAACACCCAGCGACACGGCGTCGGCGTTTTCGATGAGCGTTGCGACGCTGAAGCCCGTGAACCGCCCGTCGGGCAGTGTGTCACCAACCGTGACCACGGACGCTTCGTCGCCGGAGAGGTTTTCCCACTCAACGCCGTCCATCGGCTCGGCCGAAGCAACAAAACCATTGAGGCGTTCGCGGGCCTGCTGAATCGTGAGGCCTTCCCCCTCCGCCATCTCGAATGTGACTTCGGTACCCGAGCGGAATTCGATGTCCAGCAGATCGACGCCGCGCTCCCAAATCACAAATCCGCCGGTCACGATGATGATGAGACTGAACGGAATGAAGAATTTCCGGAGCGCGAACCAGTCGATGCTCGGCTCGAGCAACTTCTCCACCGCGTCGACTTTACTGGGCAGCATGGGCAGTTTTTTGGCTTTGCCGTAGACCAGCAACAGGTCCACGAGCACGCGCGAGCCGAACAACGTCGTGAACAACGTCGCCACGATGCCAATGGCGAGCACGACCGCAAATCCCTTGATCTCGCTGGTCGCGGTGTAGTAGAGCACCAGACAAGTCAGCAGCGTCGTGATGTTCGCGTCGAGGATGGACGACAACGCCTTGTCGAAGCCGAGGCGGACCGCGGTCTTGAGGTCTTGCGCCCCGCCACGGACTTCCTCGCGGATGCGCTCGAAAATCAGTACGTTCGCGTCCACCGCCATGCCGATCGTGAGCACCAGGCCCGCGATGCCGGGCAGCGTGAACGTCGCGGAGGTCAGCGACATCACGCCCAGGATGATCGCGATGTTCCCCGCCAGCGCGATCACGGCGATGATGCCCGGCACGAAGTAATACATGATCATGAAGGCGGCAACGATGCAGACCGACAGGATCGACGCGGTGACGCCGGCGGTGAGGTTGTCTTGGCCGAGCTGCGGACCGGTCGTTTTGATCGCGATCGGGTCGTAGGAAAGCGTGGAACCCAGCGAGCCGGCCTTAAGCGTTTGCACGAGCGCGAGCGCCTCGGTTTGGCTGTACCGGCCGGTGATCTGGCCTTGCCCGGAAATACGGCCCCGGATGTTGGGCGAACTCATAATCTGGCCGTCAAGCACGATGGCCATGGGTTGATCGATGTTGTTCTCGGTGAGTCGCCCCATGAGGGCGGCGCCCTGCGCGTCCATCGAGAAGCCCACGGAAGGCAGGCCTTGCTGGTCGGGCTGCACAGTCGCGCCGGCGAGTTCCCAGTCCTGTTGATCCGTAAGCGCGAGCGGCGGTGTGTTGCCCAGCAGGATGTAAAACTTGTTGTTGTAGTAGTCGCCGACCACGCCGCGGTCTGCGAAGACATCCGATGCCGCTTCAGGGTTTTGTTCAAGAATTGCTTCCAGCCGCGGCTCGTCGAGATATTCCTCGAGCGAGCTGATCTCAAACCAACGCCACGGGTCCGTCCGGCCAGCTTTGGGGCCTTGCTCGGCCAGTCGCTCGCGATAGCTTGCAACATCCAGAGGTCGCTGTCCCGGGACCGCAGCGATCCGGAACTCCAGCACGCCCGCTCCACGCAGCAGCCGGATCAAATCGTTCGGATCGTCAAGCATGCCCTTGACGTCGGCGTATTGGTCGTACGCGGCAAGGACGTCATCGATCAACCCAGCCTTGCCGGGGTGAGCCGCGCGGATGTTGGCAATCGCCTCGTCCTGAGCCGAGGCCAAGCCGCCCTTACGCGGCGCATCGGGAAGCTCGAGCGCGGCAGCGAATTCCTGGGCAGTTAGGTTGTCGGCAAGCAGTTCATCAAGCTTGTCATCAAAAGCGTCGCGGGCGTCCAGCGCGGCAAGCGTGGCGACATCGAGTTCGTTCTGCAGTTCGCTCAGCTGTGCCGCCTGAGCTTCGGTCGGCTCGGGCGGAAGCGAAGCCTGCAATGCACGCAGCGGCTCGAGAGCCGCGCGATACGTCGCGGTCGCCGAGTCACGATCGTCGGCGAGTTGACCCAAGGTGTTCAGCGCTTCGGCGGCGTCGGGGTATTCCTCGGTTAGTGTCGCGATCCCATTCGCGCGAGCCTCCGCCTCCTGCGCGAGAGCCGTACGCACCGTGGTTTCCGGCAGGTTCTGCGTTTCCAGTTTTTCCAACGCCGCGTTGTAAGCCTCGCGCTTCTCGGACACTTCCGGCGGGGCAAGGGCCATCTGCACCGAAAGGCGATTGCCCACCTCGGAACGCCAGACCAGATTCATGATGCCCGCCGGATCGACGCGTTCCTTGAGGATTTCGATCGTCTGCTCGATCGCTTCTTGCGCGTCCTGATTCTCAGGCACTTGCACCGCGTAGGTGAGTGTCGTGCCGCCGGCCAAGTCAATGCCTGGGTTGAGCGATTTAAATTGCAGCAGCACGGCACAGCCGACCACGACGAAAATGAGGAGCAGCGGCTTCCAAAGGGGGTATTGCATGGCGTGCTGAATGAAGGGTGGCGAGTGGCTGGGGGCGAAACGTCGGGCCGACTTACTCGATCACGGCGGCGACGGCGCTCTTGACGTAGCGGATGCGGGTGTTGCTGTTCTCGTCGACCTTGACGACGACTTCGTGGTCGCGAACTTCGACCACGGTGCCGAGTTCGCCGCCGGCGAGTTGCACCTTCTGGTTCTTCGCAAGCGAGGAGAGCAAGGCTTCCTTGCGTTTCTTTTCCTTTCGGCCCGAGCTGATCGAGAACACGATCATCAACACCATGAACCCGATGAGCATGAACATCAGCAGCGGGTCGCCGAAGAGGCTCGGAGGCGGCGGAGACGAGCCTGCGGTTCCGGTTCCGGACGAGCCGAGTGGTTGGCCCTCGCCGATTGCGGTGTCCGCGGGTAGATCGGCCGAGGGGCGCGGGGAGAGATCGGCGGCAGGTGCAGGCGATGCTTCTTGAAGCAGCAACGGGAAGGGCGAATCGAATTCGAACATGGCGAGGCCGGAGCGTGGAGAATGTCGGGTCAGTCGCCCGCCGTCGGTTCGACGGACGTACAGGGCCAACGCTTCGCGAAGGCGAGCCACGCATCATCGGCGATGGCGGCACGGATGTCCAACATGAGCCGCTGGTAAAGCCGCTGGTTGTGGAGGCTGACGAGGATGGGCCCGAGCATCTCGCCGGCGGCGAACAGGTGGCGGATGTAGCTGCGGGAGAATCGGGGGGACCCATCGTCGCGGAGTTGACAGGCCGGGCAGTCGCAGCCGGGCTCGATGGGGCCGGAATCGTGGGCGTGCTTAGCGTTGCGGAGACGGATCACGCCGTCGGGCAGGAACGCGTGGCCGTTGCGGCCGTTCCGGCTGGGCAGCACACAGTCGAACATATCCACGCCGGCCCGAACCGCGGCGACGATATCGGCCGGGTAGCCCACGCCCATGAGGTAGCGCGGGCGATCGTGCGGCAAACGATCGGCGGTGTGAGCGACGACGCGGCGGATCTCGTCCGGGGGCTCACCAACCGCGACGCCGCCGATGGCGTAACCGGGCAGGTCGTGAGAGCACACAGCATCCATACAAGCGTCACGCTGGTCCAGATCAGTGCCGCCTTGAACGATGCCAAAGAGCGCCTGCTTTCGATCTTGCCCCGTCTGCCGGTGATACGCACTGCATCGGTCGAGCCAACGCAACGTGCGTTCATTCGCTTCGCGGACGCGGCGTTCGTACGCCGCGGCGTCGAACGCTTCGGGCGGCCGACGGGCCGTACCCGCCTTGAACGACGCCACGCGTTCCGCTTGGTGCGCGCTGGGTGCGGCAGCCGGCGGGCAATCGTCGAAAGCCATGATGATGTCCGCCCCGAGTTCGTGCTGCACCTGCATCGAACGCTGCGGCGTCAGTTCGATCGACCGGCCGTCGATGTGACTCTTGAACCGAACGCCGTCGTCGTCGATGCGATTCAAATTACCTAAAGAGAACACCTGGAACCCGCCCGAGTCGGTGAGCATCGGCTTGCCCCAACCTGTCCAACGTTGCAGCCCGCCTTGCCCGGCGACCAATTCACTGCCCGGCCGGAGCATGAGGTGGTAGGTGTTGCCCAGTACGATTTGAGCACCGAGGTTTTCGAGTTGCGATGGCAGTAGGCCTTTGACCGTGCCTTGAGTGCCGACTGGCATAAACGCCGGCGTGTCAAAGGTCCCGTGGGGCGTCGTCACTTGGCCCAACCGCGCAGCACTCCCCGCGTCCGCTTGGCGTAACTCGTAGGTCAGGGCCGACACGCGCTTCAGCGCCCCTGCCGCTTGCGCTCGGTGTCGGCGTTCAACACCCGCTTCTCGGATTCGCTTAGCGCCGCCAAACCGTGATCCTTCACCTTCGCAAGGATGCGATCCACTTCCTGCTCGTGCAGTGCTTCACGCATCGAGGCGCGTTGCCGCTGTTTCTCCTGGATCGCGCCTTTCACATCAGGCACACTCACCGTGTCGGCCCAACGCAGCCAGCCCGCACGCTTAACCAAGACGTAACCCGTCGCGGCGCCGCCGAGGTGCGCCAACGCGCCGCCCGCATTGTTGCCGCCAACCAACACGTTGAGCACATCCAGTCCGATGTAGACCGCCCCGAGCGCGAAAACCGTGAAGCTGATCGGGATCAGGAACAGTCCGATCTGTTCACGCGGAAACACCATCATGCACGCGGCGACGCAGCCAAGCACACACCCCGACGCCCCGATAACGACGCTTGCAGACGTAACGCCCGCGACCGCCGGAAACAGCGAGGACAACGAAAACAACAACGCCCCGCCGACACCACACAGCAGGTAGAACGCCAAGAACCGACGACCGCCCCACCACCGCTCGATCATCCCTCCGAAGATCCATAGACCGACCATATTGAACAAGAGATGTACGAAATCCCAATGCAGAAACTGGTACGTCAACACCCGCCACAGCTGGAACCCGAGGACACCGTCTTCTACGCTGAATCGACCCCAGCGGGTTGGGGCCGCCGCGTCGCCCCGCATGCTGCCACTTAAGATGCTGTCCACCAGGAACACCATGACATTCACGATCAGCAACCAAAGCGTCATCGGCGGCAGGTTCGCCGACACGCCGCCGCGAAAGGCCGACCCTCCCGAGCCGGGGCCGCCGAATCTTCGGGCTTCTTCACGCAAGTAGTCGCGGTTTTCGTAGCTCATATCTTTCCAGATCGCGTCCGATGGGTGATTGCCCCCGTATTCATTCATCGGATCGTATGGCCCCCACCCCGGAAGAAAAACGCCGCTCTTAAGAACGCTCAGGCCTCAACGCCGGCCGAACCGAACGCTTCCCACCATAAGACTGTCGCGAGTGTTTTCGCATCCCCCAGTTCCCCGCGATGGGCCATCATTAATGCCCGGTCCCACGTAACCACTTCAGGCACGATCCGCTCGGTGTCGTCTAGCGACTGCTGCGTCTTGACCAGCCCGGTCGCGACAAACGCATACATCCGCTCGGTCGAAAAACCGGGCGACGCCCAAAAATCCACCATCGGCTCAACCGTGGCCGCGCGATAGCCGGTTTCTTCTTCCAATTCCCGGCCGGCGCAATCTTGCGGATCTTCCCCGACCTCCAGCGTGCCGGCCGGAAGTTCCCAGAGAGTCTCGCCCACGGCAAAGCGTTCATTACGAATCAGCACAACCCCCCTCACGCCGTCGATCTCAATCAGCGGCAGGATCACCACCGCATCCGCGACCTCGGCTACCTCACGCTTCAGTTCACCGCCGCCGCGCCGCGGCAGCTTTTTCACCCGCAGGTTGACCCGCGTGCCTTCGTGTACCAATTCGGTTTCTGGATGGAAGCCGTGAGCCATCGCGGCAGTTTAAGCCAACGACACGACCCGACGACGACGACGCAAAGCCACCGCCCCGAAAAGCAGCGCGAACGCACTGGGTTCAGGCACCACAAACCCCGAGAAATCCGGCGAAGCCGATGAACTGCCCCAATTGTTGAGCACGCGGTTGAGCTCTTCCTGATCCACATTGCCCGTCAAAAAGCCCTCGGCGTTGTCCCAATCGCCGCGGGCCCCACCCCAGTTGTTCAGCACGAGATTCAAGTCACCCTGCTCGACTTGCCCGTTGCCGTTGTAGTCGCCTACGAGCGCGGTCGCCACAAGACGGCCCAACGAAAATCGGCCGTCGCGATCCAGGACGATCCAGGCCTGATTGTTGAGCGTGTCGACGCCGAAGACCCCGACGTTCTGCGCGAGCGTCGCGCTATCGCCCACATCAAACGCTTCATAGGAACCCAGGAACACATCCGCGGCAGCCTGCCCTGTGGCTTCTGCCGCATCGACCCAGACGCCAGCCAGCGTGTCTCGCATCAAGACCCGCAAGTCGCCCTCGAAAGGGGCAGCGGGACCGGAACCCTCGAAGGTGATCTGGAGGACGTAAGGATCGACCGTGCCGCCGGTGATGTCGACGTCGAAGGGGGTAACCATCAACTCGGCCTCGGGAGGATCACTGACCAGCGCGAAATTCATCGCGATGTCCCGGGTCCCAGAGGCTTTCCCGTCCACGATGGTGACCGCAGTGCTCGCCGAGTTGATGCCCACGGTGCTCAAAAAAGATTCACCGGTGGTATAGCTGGCGTTGTCGGCCGTGCGGTTGCCCAAGGTGAAACTTAGATTCCAAACCAGATCATTGACCGGCTGCTTGTTCGCCAGAAACAACTCGAAGTCTCGGTCGAACTGCGAGAACGTGGTCATGGTGGACGCGACGGTCATCGTCCCGTTATAGGTGCCCGAGAGTCGGCCGAAACGGTCGAACTCCACCGAGCCGTCGAGCTGCTCGCCGGCGGCCACAGAATCGCCAATGGTGAAACCGGTGTTGGTGAACGGGCCGGTCGTGGTGACGGATTCGATCTTGATGGCTGCGCGGAAACCGTTGGGCACGGCCGCGGCATTGGCGAGGATCGGGTTCTGATTGGCCGAGAGAACCACCGACGCGAAGTTTCCGCTGAGTGCGGGCAGGTCGTGAACATCGACTTCTTGACGGGTGATATTGTCGGGATCCGTCGGGTCGCCGGTGTTGACCACGCGGATGTCTTGGCCGTATTCACCCGAGGGGCGATTGGTGTCGAACCCAAATACGTTGGGCGTGAATTCTGTTGTGTTGCCGTCGATGAAGTCGGCGGTGATGGCATTAAGGTCGGTGAAGTCGCCGTCAGGCTCACGGACGACGGTGTACGTGGTCGGAGCGCCATCGGCATTGGTCACCTCGATGCCTCGGGCAAGGACGCCGGTGTCGCGGACGACCGAGATCGAGCCGACGGTCCCGGTCGCGTCGACGGCACCGCCATTGAAACTGGGGAACACCCCCTCGCCGCCACCGCCCGTAGAACCATCGAGCGAAAGATTATCGATCGCGAATTCGCTGGTGCCGCCAAAGGTTTCAATCGGGGAAAAATCGATGAAGAACAGGTCGATGTCCGCGAATTCTTCGTTGCCTTCGAATTCGCCGGTGTCGTCGAACAACTCATCTCGAGAAAATTCAATCCGGCCTTCGTAACCGTTGAAACCACCAAAGCCGGAATAGGTGTCGAAGAGGTCGAACGTTAAGAAGGTGGCCCGGCCTTCCGAGTCTTGGATGGTCAGGTCAACGGACGACGGCGCCGAGCCCCCAGCGGTCGCGTGGGCATAGTCGAAGGCGACGGACTCGAAACCGAACGTGAAGAAATCCAGCGAACTGAAGTCGTCGGGTGTGGGGTTGCCCCAGACTGCTTCGCCGTCGATCCCGCTCGCGTTGCCGGCGACCTGGTATTGGCTGTCGAAAAAGACGTTGTTGCCGGTGTAATTCTGGATGTCGATGCCGTCGGGCGTGGAAAAGCTGAACTCTTCGAAATTGCTCGTATCGCTGTTCGAGAGCAGCCCCTGCGGCGACGCCGGCCACTCGAAGCCGTCGCCGCTGGGCCCAGATGTGAAGGTGTAAAACTGCGCCCACGCCGGAACGCCTGCCATGCCGAGCACAGTCATCGCGCAGGCTGCTCGCCACGTGCCCAGAGATCGCCATCGTTGCTGTCGATACCTCACTGTGTCGCCTCCCATGGCCGTAACCGAGTTCGGGAACGTGGATGCGTTGAATACGCAAAAAACTCGCCCCACATCGCTAAACATAGCTCGTGGTCGAATCCATACCAAGGATTTCCGGAGAAGAACCAAGGGTTATCGCGTCTCGGGCGATGTCCCGATCCACGATTGCCAACGACTTTCACCAAGCACGCTAATGGGTCGCCCCAAGTTCACATCTACATTCGAGCGTCGGTTCCGAGTCTTACCAACGGTCCTGTCACCATGGGATCCGCAGCGACAGTGTGAGTTGCTGGTCGGTCTGGTCCGACGAAATCCGCGTGTCGTAATCGACCCGCAGCGAAAACTTGCGGTTGAAATCGGCCGTGATGCCGGCCCCCAGCAGCGCCGCGTCGTCGTCGGGGTCCACGCCGACCACCTTGATCCCACCGTTGACGCCGCCGTCAAGAAAGCGTGCCGTGGTTTCGGCCTCGCTGTCCAGCCAGTCGTGCTGCCAGCCGGCTCGCACTTCGGGCGTGAAAGTATGGGTGTCCCAAACGAAGGTGCGGTGCAACCGAGCGCCGAGCGTGGTGTACAGCGCATCGAATTCCTCTTCGTCGATGTTCAGGTTCGCCGCGCCGGCGCCGGACTCGTCGTACTCATCGGTACGGCTGTGGAAATACTCGAAGCCAACAAAGGGCTCGAGCCGCACATCACCGGCCAGGTCCACTCGGTACGTCGCGGTGCCGTCGATGAAATAAGTCAAGCCTTCGAAGTCGGCGTTGGCGTTGGTATCGAACGTCCCCACGGTCACGCGACGCGAGGTGTCGTAGTCGTCCCAAGCCACGCCGATCCCGCCGTTGAGCCGCCAGTTGCCGTAGATGAACGCGGTATACGCCCCGAGATTGATCGTGTCGAGATCGCCGCCTCCCTGACGGTCGGCCACGTCGTATTCGCCGGAGGTGTATCCCACCGAGACGCCCATGATCCACTCGTTGGAGGCTTGAATATCAAAGCCGCCAACAACGCCGTAATAGTCGTAGTCGACGCCGGCAAAGTCGCCGTCGCCATCGATATCACCGTCGCCGCCGATGGCGTCGATCCAGAAACCCGGGACAAACGTATCGATGGCCGCCACCCGCCCGGGCTGGGCGAGCGCCGCGGCGGAGAGTAGTTGCAGGTCGTGGGTGAGCCCCGCGTTGGAGGCGAACTGCGGCGTGGGTAGCACCGCGCCCTGGGCAAGATGCACCTGCATCATCCGCGACCGACGGTCCATGGCCCGGGCAAAGCCGCGTGAGGCGAACGTCGCGGTGCGGGCTGCGGACGCGAGCGACTCGCCGGCAAGGGATTCCAGGGCGCTTTGCTGCTCGGCCGGCGTCCCTAGGGCGGCGTAAGCATCGGCAAGGACTTGACGGTTCGGCGAAAGCGTCGGGTCTGCGGTCGCATCGATGACTTCCAACGCAAGCCCTGCCTGCCGCTGATTCGCGGTCACGCCGTCGTTGCTGATCCCCGTACCGTTTCGAGTCAGCGTCAGCGAGACGACGCCGTCTTGAACCGTCGTCACGCCGTCAAGAAATCCGAAGTCGGTGGTGACGTTATTGAAATTACCGGTCAGTGTCCCCGTGGTCGAGAGCACCTCGGCGGTCGTGGTCTGCCCGAAGATTTCGCCACCTTCGTTCACATCGAGCGTCGCGGTCTGGATGTTGACATCGCCGTCAACGTCGAGCCGAAGCGAGGCGCCCGCCGCGTTGACGAAGGTTTCGAGCGTCGAACCATTTTGGAATTCCACGTCGCCGTTCACCTGGGTGAAGCCGTTGGGAGCCACGGTGCCGCCGGACTGGGCGGTGACGCCGCCCTCGACGATCCCGTTGATAAAGAAATCCGAGTCGTTGCCGACTTCGATCACGCTGTCGCTATCGGTCCGGATGATGGCCCCGTTGAGGAACACCACGACGGGCTGCGTTCCGCCGATGGTTACGCCTTCGGTGAACAGGCTCGATTCGTTCTGGATGCCGTTGAGCGCCCAAACGGGACGGTCGTCGCCCGTGAGGCCGGCTTGTCCGTCGATGGTGAGGGTTTCAACATCGAAGACACCGTTGAGCGCGAGTTCGCCGGTGTTGTCTGGGAAAATGTTATCCGTGTCGTCGGGATCGATTTCGCCGCCGCGGAGGATGATCTCGTCGTCACCGAAACCCAGCGCGATCGAGCCGGTCAGGCGGCCGGTGGTGAGAATCGTGACGACGTCGTTGCCGCCCTCGGTGGGATCGCTGCTGGTGCCCACCGAGCCGTTGAGGAACCCTTCATTCAGGAAATCGAGCACGCCGCTTTGGTTCGTCGCTTGAAAAATGCCGCTGGCGATTCCGCCGTCGGTCACGTTCAGACCCGTGCGTCCGGCTTCGTTGACGACACGCACGTCGCCCTCAAAGCGGATGCCGCCAAATAGCGTGCCCGCGTCGGCGTTGGTGTAGGTCAACGTGCCCGGGCCGGCGGGCTGAATTTCGATTGTCACGGAACTCGGCAGCGTGTTGGTCGTGTCCGAGGTCACCGGGGTGACGGCAAACTGTGCCGACGCCGATGACGACCAGCCCAACGGGGTCACGGCGGCGAGTAGGACGGCGGTCGAGAAACGGAAGCTGGGCATCGTGATGGCCTCGTCTGTGGGGCAAAGAAAGTCGGAACGGGCAAAGCGGACGCCGGTCGAACATCGCTTTGGTTCGACATCATGACAGGTCCGACCGATCCCCGCACATCGGGAACCTCAGCGGATCGTGCGCAACCCGAACCGCGAGCCGTTATTGGCCGGTGCGTGCCTGCACCGCCAAACGCTCGAACCGCTCGGCAAACGCCGGGCCGCCCAAATCCGGATGGGCCGCTTGGAGTTGCCGGATGCGAAGCGGCACCTTGTCGGCGTCCTGCCCGAGCACGATGTTGAGGGTCAGTCGCTTGAGCCAAGCATTCCAATACGCATCGGGGAACGGTGGCTGGAGCCCCGTGAGGATGCGATCGAATTGCGGGATCGCTAAGCGAGCCGCCCGCTCGTCGGCCAGCACAAACCGCGTCCCCGCGCCGACCCGCTGCGATTCCACCCCGACCGAGAAGTAGGAGCCCCGTCAGCGCCTCGAACCGGGGCAGGCCGGGGGCGGCGGCGTGCCAGCGTTTGGACAGAAACCGCGTCTGCTGGGCGAGCGATTGGTAAAACGCGTCCGATTGGGCGGATTCCTGCCCGCGCAGCAGGAACAATGCGTGGTTGATCCAGCGGATCAGCCGCCGCCCGGTCAGGTCAGGCGTCCAACCGGGGCCGCTGCCGCGCCCGAACCGGTCGATCCAGGCCCAAAGCCAGTCCTGCCCCAGATCGCGGGTCGACGCGTCGCCGACCGCCACCAGATCATCCAGCCAGGCAAACCCGTGAATGGCGTTGCGATAGGCGCTGTCGGGGGCGGTCACGTCCCAGATCAGGGTGCCCTTGGCCTCGATCAGACTGCCTGCAAACAGGTAATTCCCCGCCACCAGCTGTCGCCCCCGGGCAAAGCTGCCGATGGTCCGCGGCTCGGGGGCCGACACGAATGCCGTGGCCGCCGGCGCCTTGGTCG
>JBCCDN010000017.1:0-29708 GCA_039030755.1 Planctomycetota bacterium
CCTGCTTCATTTGCCAAAGAACGCGGGCGGACCCGGCCAACCGAAGTCCGGTGCAAGGCACCCTGCTTGCACCCCTCACGCGAGCCTCCCGCTGCGCTTCTGCTTCGATCCGACGCGCCTGCGTGTCCGGGAGTTGTCCGCGGGGCCGCTGCCTGGGAGGGAGCGGTTTTCGCGCCCGGACGCCCACGGATTCAATCCGTGGGCGTCGCCTGGGAAAACATGCCTCCGTTCGGGGCCCCGATTGCTCCCGGTTTCCACCAACGCCGTCGGCCTCTGATCCGCCGTCCGAGCTTCATTGTTGGCGCGGCGCTCAAAGCGGTGCACCGATATGTGCACGGCCAGACCGATACGCCCGACCCTTGTTGGAATCGCGGGGCGGGTCTATGTTGACTTGTGATTCATGTAATTCGGAGGAGCCATGTCGCATTCCAGCTTTCGTATCCGCGCAGCGGTCGCCGCGACCGCCTTCGCCGCCGCCCCGCCCGCGCTGGCGAGCCTCGACGATGTCGTGTCGGTCGTCGCGATCGAGGGGCAGACCCCGGCCGGCCTCGGGGAATCGCTCCGGTCGTTCGGCCTGCCGGTGCTGAACAACCTCGGCCAGTCCGCGTTCGTCTACGGCACGCCGAGCAAGAACCAACAAGGTATCGCGCTGGCCACGCCGACCGGCTTCGCGAACCTCGTGTCCGCCGGCCAAGCCAGCCCGGACGGCAACGGCGTGTTGCAGAGTTTTGAAGCGATCGAGGCGGGGCAATCCGGGTTCGCGTATCAGGTCGCGCTCAACGACCAGAACCAGATCGCTTTCCGCGGATCTCTTGGGTCGTCCAACCTTGGCGGCGACGACAACTTTGGCCTGTTCAAGACCGATGGCAGCAACCTCCAACTCGTCGCGCGTGAAGGCCAAAGCGTTCCCGACGGCAACGGCACGTTCGGCGACTTCTTCGAGAACATCCGATTCAATCAACGCGGCGACGTCGCGTTCATCGTGGACATCGAGAACTTCGCCCCGCCGCGCAATACGTTCATGCACGTGTTCCGCGGAGACGGGCAAGCGCTCACGCCGATCGTGCTCTCGGAACAACCGGACGGCGACAATCGAATCGTCGGGCCACGGGACCTCGCGCTCAACGACTCGGGCGCGGTGTCTTACGCGTTTGACCGCCAGATCGCGGGTACTTTTGAACAGCCTTTGGGCATCCACGACGGCAGCGGCTTCGTTCAGTACACCTCCGGCTCCGCGCCGATCGGCGGTGGGCTCGGCTTGGCCGGCTTGACCGGTGCCGAGGGTCGCACGGTCGTCAACAACAACGGTCAAGTCGCGTTTTTTGCAACCCTGTCGGGCACGGATGGCACGGGAATGTCGAACAGCGGCGTGTTTCTCGCCGACGAAAACGGGCCACAAATGCTCGTCCAGGAAGGCGTGGACTTCCCGTTGGACCCCGTGTTCGGCTCGGTCGACGATCTGCAGAGCCTCGGTGGCTCGATCGCGATCAACGACGCCGGGCAAGTCGCGTTTGCCACCAGCGGCGGCATCTATCGGATCGACGACTCAGGGCTTACGCGGGTGCTCTCCAACGGCGACTTAGCGCTCGACGGCAACGGCACCTACATCACCAGCAACGGCTCGGTTCACGGATACAGCTCGATCGCGCTGAACGACTCTGGGCAGATGGCCTTCCAACTCACGCACCAGACCAACGTGCCGGGGACGCTCGACGCGATCTACCTCTACGACGATACGGACGGCCTGATCCAGGTCGCGCGGGAGGGCGAGTCGTTCCTCGGTTCGACCATTCAGGACCTGCGTTTCCTCGCGGACAACACGGCCGGCGTCGAGGGCAACGGCTTCAACGACGCCGGGCAGATCGCGTTTCGGTTTCAACTCACCGACGGCCGGGACGGGATCGGGCTCTATGAGGCCAACCGGATCGTCCTGGCCGGCGACTACGACGCGTCGGGCCAAGTCGAGCAGGGCGACCTCAACCTCGTGCTCAGTAACTGGGGCGTCGACACCGCAGCGGCGGGCGTGCCGACCGGGTGGTTGAACGATCTGCCCGAGGGTTTGATTGATCAGGCCGAGCTCAACGCGGTGCTGAGCAACTGGGGCGCGCAGGCGGCGGGGCTGGGCTCGGCGGTCACCGTGCCCGAACCGACGGGCGCGTTGGCGGCGGGTGTTGGCGGTTTGCTGCGGTGCCGTCGTCGGCGTCACGGGTGAACGGGGCAGGAAAATTCGCACGGGGAATACTCACGCGGCGCGTCGGGTTGTGATACACGGCTGAACCTCCCCCTTCCCTCTTTTCCGAAAGGAACCCTGAGATGAGTGATTCGAATGCTCCCGTCAGCGTGGCCGGCAAAGTCGCCTTGGTCACCGGCGGCAACCGCGGCATCGGCAAATCGATTGTCGACGCCCTCGTTGCCTCCGGCGCGTCCAAGGTGTACGTCGGTGCCCGCAACCCCGACAGCGCCACCGACGTGGTAAAGCAACACGGCAACAAGGTCGAAGTCCTGCGGATCGATCTGCAAGACCCCGCGTCGATCACCGCCGCGGCTCAGCACGCCGGCGACGTGGACATCGTCGTGAACAACGGCGGTGTTTTGAAAGTGGCCGATGCCTTGAACCCCGACGCCTACGACACGCTGGACTTCGAGATCGACGTGAATGTGAAAGGCCTGATGCGCGTCGCGCAGGCGTTCGCGCCGGTGTTGAAATCCAACGGCGGCGGCGCGCTGGTTCAGCTCAACTCGGTCGCGTCGATCAAGAACTTCGCCGCGTTCGCGACCTACTCGGCGAGCAAGGCCGCGTCGTATTCGATTACGCAGGGGCTGCGCGAATCGCTGCGTGAGCAGAACACGTTGGTGGTCAGCGTCCACCCCGGGCCGATCGCGACGGACATGGCCAGCGACGCGGGGATGCCCGACGAGATCACCGACCCGCCCGAAGTCGTCGCCGACGCGATCGTCGATGCGCTCAAGACCGGCACGTTCCACGTCTTCCCCGACCGCATGGCCCGCGATTTCTGGGCCGCCTATCAAGGCTTCGCCGAGGCCCTCGTCGAGCCGAGCATGGCCGAGGCCTGACACGAGGCCGTCACGTTCCTCCTCCCTCAACCCTCGGGCGTCGTTGACGCCGGGGGTTGTTTTTTGTCGTGCGCGCTTGCAATTGCTACACGATCAGCGAAGCTGAATTCATGGCATTTCCTGACCATGGAGTTTCCCGCTGCATGCCTACCACCGCCCCCAACCACACCACCGGGCGTTTCCGTTTCGACGCCCACGGCACGCTTGATCCCGCCGCCGCCGACTTCTTTGAGGACCAAGGGTTCCTCATTCTCGAAGACGCGTTGTCGCACCACGAAACCGAAGCGCTCAACGGCGACGCGCTGAACATCTGCCGCGGCGGCTACGGCACCTATGCCGGCTGGGCCGGGCCGCACGACGGGCAGAGCGATCTCAACGTGCTCAAGCAATACCTGTGCATCCACTTCCCGCATAAGTTTTCGCCGCTCATGCGAGACACGCTCGCGCACCCCGCGCTCGTCGAAACCCTCACCCGCCTCATCGGCCCCGACGTCAAGTGCATGCAATCCATGCTGTTCATCAAGGCCGCCGGCAAGCCCGGGCAAGCGTGGCACCAAGACGAGGACTACATCCCGACGCGCGACCGTTCGCTCTGCGGCGCGTGGATCGCGCTCGACGACGCGACGATCGAGAACGGCTGCCTCTGGGTCATCCCGGGATCGCACAAGCCCGGCGTGCTTTGGCCGCAAGGCCTCCAGCAGAATCCCGATTTCGACTGCGCCGAGGAAAGCGTCGGCTTCCCGTACACCGACGACGACGCCGTCTCTGTTGAAGTGAAGGCCGGGTCGATTGTGTTCTTCAACGGCTACCTCTTGCACCGTTCGCTGCCCAACCGCGCACCGGAAGGCACCTGCCGCCGCGTGCTGGTGAACCACTACATGTCCGCCTCGTCGCTGCTGCCGTGGACCGGAATCGGCAACACGAACCACGATACGTTCGTGGACAACAGCCGAACGGTCGCGAAGTGCGACGTACGGGATATCGTGATGGTGGCCGGAAAGGATCCTTACGCATGGATGGGAACCAACGAGGTGTTCAAACCGCACGTTCGGCCCAGCGGCGAAGGCGGGTGCAGCCGCGGCACGGAGTCGAGTTCCGGTTCCGCTCCCAACTGATTGCACGCGGAACTGGGCCAGGCGGAATACGTTCAACCGATGCTCGGCGTCACCGGGCCGGCACTGCGTGACGCGGTTTCGGCCTTACCGCCGAGTTCGTCGCGCTCAAGCTTGCCGTCCCGCAACCGCACAACGCGTTCGCAGCGTTCGGCCACCGATTCGTCGTGTGTGACCATGACAATCGTCAAGCCTTCTTCGTGCAGCTCATCAAACAGCCGGAGGATCGTGTCGCCGGTCTTGGTGTCGAGGTTGCCGGTCGGTTCGTCGGCCAACAGCAGCGACGGCTGCCCCACCAACGCCCGCGCGATGGCGACGCGCTGCATCTGACCCCCGGAGAGTTCACTGGGCCGGTGCGTCATGCGGTCGGCGAGTTCGACGCGGCGCAGCGCTTCGGCCGCGGCCGCCGCGCGGTCCTTCGGCGAAACCGCCTGATAGAACAGCGGCACCTCCACGTTCTGCTGCACCGTGAGCTGCGGGATCAGGTTGAACGCCTGAAAAACGAACCCGAGTTTTCTGCCGCGGACCTGGCTGAGCCGTTCGTCGGGCATCTGCGCGACGTCGGTGCCGTCGAGGATGTACTGGCCTTGCGTCGGACGATCGAGGCAGCCGACGATATTCATCAGGGTGGACTTGCCGGAGCCCGACGGCCCCATGATCGCGACATATTGGCCACGCGGGATACGCACCGTGACCCCGTCCAACGCCCGAACCTCTGGGGCCCGCTTGTGCTTCTGATAGACCTTGTGCACGTTTTCGAGGCAGGCGACATGATCCGTCATCCCACGATGGTACGGCTTGCCGCCGCGCGATCCGTTCGACGCGATCGGGCGTATGATCTTTGTCGCACGATCACGAGCCGCACGAACCCGTGCGGCGTCGAACCCCTTCCGAGAGACCCACCATGTTCAGCACCAGCAACCCCGCCCTCAAAGACGACACGTTCGCGATGCCCTACGACCGGGCCGAGGCGATCACCGCGCCCAAGGCCGATGTCATGACCATGGGCGGCACGGTCTGGAAAACGTTCCTCTTGCTGCTCGCCTGCGTCGCGTCGGCCACGTTCACCTGGAACATGACCACCGCCGGCACCGGCAACCCGCAACTCTGGGCGTTGGGCGGCATCCTCGGCGGCTTCGCGCTGACGCTCCTCATCAGCTTCAAGCCCTTCCTCGCTCCTTTCCTCGCCCCGGTCTACGCAATTGTGATCGGGCTTGCGCTCGGCGCGATCTCGGCGATGTTTGAGATCATGTACGGCGCGGGCACGGCCGGCGGGATGCCGATGAACGGCTTGGTTGCCCAGGCCGTCGGCCTGACCTTCGGCACCACCGCGGCCATGCTCATCCTTTACAGCACCCGCATCATCCGCGTCACCGACAAGTTCCGCGCCGTGATCGGCGTGGCCATCGGCGGCGCGATGCTGTTCTACATCAGCTCATTTGTGCTGGGCATGTTCTTCAACTTCGACACCGACCCGATCGCCAACGCCAGCCCGCTGTCGATCGGCATCTCGGTCGTGCTGCTGATCGTCGCCGCCCTCAGCCTGCTGCGCGACTTCGACACGATCGAGCGCGGCGTCGCATCCGGGGCGCCGAAGTACATGGAGTGGTACGGCGCGTTCGCGCTCATCGTCACCCTGGTCTGGTTGTACATCGAGTTCCTGCGTCTGCTCGCGAAACTGCAGAACCGCAACTAACCCCCTGAAGACGGGGCTCCCACAACACGCGACATTCCCCAAGCCCGGCGATCGCCATCGCCGGGCTTTTTAACGTCATTCGCGCAACATCAAAAAACCCCGGGCGCCGTGGCGGGCGTCCGGGGCTTTGGCGGAAACAAGCGGCGTGAGTTCAGCCGGCCGTGGCTTGGGGGACGTCCTGTCGCCCGTACTCGGGGCGGGTCCGTCCGGGTTCCGGAGTCTTCCGGGAGCAACACGCTCGGGAGAGAAACGTGTCGCCGAGTTGCCGCTTGCTTCCCGCCGTGGCGCGGGAGAAGCAAATAATGTCCGAGCAAAACACGTCCGCGGCGGCGGGCCGCGGACGCGAAAAATTCAAACTACGAGCACCCCATCGAGTTCCCACAGTTGAGGCACTTGTAGCACGTGCCGTTGCGAACGGTGATCGATCCGCAGACGTCGCAAGCCGGGGCGTCCTGCTGCATCTGCGACATCGCGTCACTCAGGGACGAGCTTGACGCGGCGGCGGGCCGGACTTCCATCGTTGGCGTCGCGACCGGATTGGCGACGGGCGTGGCGGTGGCGGCCGTTGCTTCACGCTTCGTGCCGGCCGCGAAGCCGAAGGGCCGGGCTTGTTCCTTGACGGCGTTGGTCGCGGCGACCGCCGAACGCTCGGGCTGCTTGTCGCCGGACACCCGTCCGCCGTCGGTGATAACGACTTTGGGCTCGTTGGCGGACTCGGCGGGCTTGGCTTCGGCGGCGGGACGCACGGGCGCGTTGGCCTCGCGATACCCGGCAACGAACTCCATGCCCATCCAGCGGAAGATGTAGTCGACCAGCGACTTGGCGAACGGGATCTCGCGGTTGTGCGTCATGCCCGCGGGCTCGAAGCGCTGGTGCGTGAACTTGCGGACCAGCGAATCGACCGGCACGCCGTACTGCAACGCAACGCTGATCGCGGTGCCCAGCGAATCCATCAGGCCGCCGATGGTCGAGCCTTCCTTGGCCATGGTGATGAACAGCTCGCCAGGCTGGCCGTCGTCGTACAGCCCGACGGTGAGGTAGCCCTCGTGGCCGGCGACGTTGAACTTGTGCGTCTTGCTCGAACGCGTGTCGGGCAGACGGCGACGCATCGGGCGTTCCACGATCTTCTCGACGATCTTTTCCACGACTTCGCGGTCGCCCTTGAGCGCGTCGATCGCCGCGGCGGTGCTGGCGGTTTCCATCACCTCGCCGGCGACTTCTTCGAGCGCTTCTTCCACGGCGTCCTCATCGACCTCGCCGTTCAGATCGGTTTCTTCTTCATCGTCGACGTCGAGCTTGGTGTTCAGCGGTTGGCTGAGTTTGCAGCCGTCGCGGTACAGCGCGTTGGCCTTGATGCCCAGCTCCCACGACAACCGGTACGACGCCTGGATGTCTTCGACACTCGCGTCGTTGGGCAGGTTGATCGTCTTGGAAATCGCGCCGGACAGGAACGGCTGGGCGGCGGCCATCATCTGGATGTGGCCGGACGGCGCGATGAACCGCTTGCCGGTGGGCCCGCAGGTGTTCGCACAGTCGAACACGGGCAGGTGCTCGTCGGCGAGATGCGGCGCGCCCTCGACGGTCTGCGTGCCGCACACCTTGGCGTTGAGCGCCTGGATTTCCTGGGCGTTGAGCCCGAGCTCGCGGAGCAGGTTGAACCCCGGCGCGGTCGACGCCTCGGCGAAGCCCAGGCGTTCCATCGCCTCGGCCCCGACGGTCCACGGGCTCAGGGCCATGGACAGGTCGAACACGGTCGGCAGCGCATCGGTAATCGTCTGCAGCTCGGCCTTCTTGAGGCCCTTGTCCGTCAGCCACTCGGCGAAGCTGGTCGTCTGGTCGTTGGGCATCGGCACGTCGAGGTGCAGCGTGCCCATGACGAAGGTCAGGATGTCGATGGCCTCTTGTTCCGAGTAACCCAACGAACGCAGCGCGGGCTTGAGCGACTGGTTGGCGATCTTGAAGTACCCGCCGCCGGCGAGCTTCTTGAACTTGACCAGCGCGAAGTCCGGCTCGACGCCGGTGGTGTCGCAGTCCATGAGCAGGCCGATCGTGCCGGTGGGCGCGAGGACGGTGGCCTGGGCGTTGCGGTAGCCGTGCTCTTCGCCCCAGGTGACGGCGTCGTCCCAGGCGATGCGGGCCCGCTTGAGTAGGTCGTCGGAATTGCTCAGCTTGCTGCACGCCTCGTCGTCGCTCGTGAGGTCGGCCTCGTGGATGGGCACGGGCGGGACGCCCAGGCCTTCGTAAGCGCCGAGGGCGTGCTTCTTGCCGAGCTTGGGGTCCCGGTCGACGCCGTAGGCGGCGCGGCGGTGGTTGTTCATCACCCGCAGCATGTTGCCGCCGGAAGCGCCCCCCGCGGAAACGTTGTCCGCGTAACCCGGGAACGCGCCGTGTTCCTTGGCCATGAGCGCCGAGGTCGCGTAGCTCCGACCGGTCAGGATCGACGTGATGCAGCCGGCGATCGCCCGGCCGCGGTCGCTGTCGTACGGGATGCCGGCCTGCATCAGCATCGCGCCCGAGTTCGCGTAGCCCAGGCCCAGCGTGCGGTACTTGTACGACAGCTCGGCGATTTCGCGCGACGGGAACTGGGCCATGAGCACGGAGATCTCGAGCACCATGGTCCACAGCGTCACGCCGGCCTCAAAGCGTTCGAGGTCGAAAGCTTTCTTCCGGGCGTCGTAGAACTTCAGCAGGTTCAGCGACGCGAGGTTGCAGGCCGTGTTGTCTAGGAACATGTATTCCGAGCACGGGTTGGACGCGTTGATCCGGCCGGCCTCGGGGCAGGTGTGCCAGTCGTTGATCGTGCTGTCGTACTGCACGCCCGGGTCGGCACAGCGCCACGCGGCGTAGCCGATCTGGTCCCAGAGGTTCTTGGCGTTGATGCTCTTGGCGAGCTTGCCGTCGGTGCGGCGGATCAAATCCCAGTCCGCGTCGTTTTCCACGGCCTCGAAGAACGCGTTGGGGATGCGGACCGAGTTGTTGGAGTTTTGACCCGAAACCGTTTGGTAGCTCTCGCCGTTGAAGTCGTAGTCGAGCGTGAGGTTCAACCGCTTCGCGGTTTCGCCGAGCGTCTCGGGGTCGGCCGGCGAGGCCTTCTCGTTGGCGAGCGCCTTCATGCCCTCGACCAGCGCGGCAACTTTGATCTCTTCGCGGACCTTCCAGTTCACGAAGCTCTCGATGTCGGGGTGGTCGAGATCGAGGCAGACCATCTTCGCGGCGCGGCGTGTGGTGCCGCCGGACTTGATCGCCCCGGCCGCACGATCGCCGATCTTGAGGAAGCTCATCAGGCCGGACGACTTGCCGCCGCCGGAGAGCGGCTCGTCTTCGCTGCGGATCTGCGAGAAGTTCGTGCCTGTGCCTGATCCGTACTTAAACAAGCGGGCCTCGCGGGTCCAGAGGTCCATAATGCCCGCCTCGCCGACGAGGTCGTCCTCGACAGACTGGATGAAACACGCGTGCGGCTGCGGCCGGGTGTACGCGTCGTCGGAGAGTTTCGCCTCGCCGGTTTCGGGGTCGACGTTCCAGTGGCCCTGGGCCGGACCGTTGATGCCGTAGGCCCAGTGGAGCCCGGTGTTGAACCACTGCGGCGAGTTGGGGGCGCACATCTGGTGCGTCATCATGAAGCACAGTTCGTCGTAGAACGCCTGGGCGTCGTCAGGGGTGTCGAAGTAGCCGTGCGTTTCGCCCCAGTGCCGCCAGCAGCCGGCAAGGCGGTGGATGACCTGCTTCGCGGACTTCTCGGGACCGGTCGTGACTTCGTCGCCCTTGGACCAACTAGGGTTCGGCAAACCGTTCGGCCCGCCGTCGCTGGGCACGCCGGCCTTCCGAAAATACTTGCTGACCATGATGTCGGTCGCGAGCTGCGACCACGAGGCGGGCACCTCGGCGTCGGTCATCTCGAACACGACGCTGCCGTCCATGTTGGTGATGCGGGTGGTGCGCTGGGCCCATTCAACGGAGGCGAACGGGTCTTGGCCGGCGGTGGTGAACTGGCGGTCGATCTTCATAAAGCGGGTGAGTCCTTTCGAGGGTCTTTCGGCGTCGCCAAACGCCGAGCAAACAAGCAGGCAATTTCCGTGCAAATCAAGCAGAACTGAAGCGGCGGGTTCTCCCAACCCGTGGGTCCGCCCCCCGTCCCCTGGAAGAAGAGGCATCCGGAAACGGTGGTGGGTTACGTCGTCAGGGCGTCGGCGGCGGGCAGTGCTTCGGCGATGCCCACGAGCAGAGTCAACAACACCCAATCGCGCCATCGCACCGGGTGATCCGGGGTTTGAATTGAAGTCGTCATTCGTTTCATCTCATTCGGCCTCTCGCACATATGCATGGGTTTGGTGTGCCCCCAACGTTCATCCATCTCGTCCCGCCGCATCCCGAGACCTTGAAGGCCGCCTTGGGGCGGGAAGATCAAATCGCATACGCCGCCGGCCGAAGCTTCAGCGACCACGCGGCCCGCGGGGTGTTCACCGTGATCAAGCCGGCCCCTCGGAGCTTCTGCAGGTCCTGCCGTGTGATGCCGTCGCAGGCCGTGACGCCCTCGCCGCCGTCTTGCGGCTTGAGGTGGACACACAACCCGCGGCTGGGCTTGTATCCCATGAGCGCGTCGTACTGACCGGTCTGCTGGAGCTTGACCAGTTCTTGAACGTAAGCCTTGAGGTTGTCGGCAAGCTCAGCCATGTTGCGGGGTTCTCTCAATCGCGTTTCGGGGCACATCCCGGAAACATCCGATGCGGTCAAGCCGCAGAAAAACACGGCGACCCGGGCGGGGGTCGCCGCGCGGTGTGCGCTCGACGTGCAAGCACGGAACGCACACCAGGCGGGGTCGGGGTGGGGCCTCCTTGCCCCGCATCAATCGCTCGGCTCACCGTTTAACCCCGGGAAACACGAGCGTGACGCTGGGTCCTCGAGAGGTCCCGAATTAGCTGTCGACTTCCTCCACCGGCGCGTCGGGCGCGTTCTTCTTGATCGACTCGATGCCGTTCTCGCACGCGGCCTTGGACTCGTAGGCTTCGCCCACGGCGATCACCTGGCCGTTGCCCGCCTTCAGACGGAAGCGGTACTTGCCGGCCTTGTCGGTGTACATCTCGAATTTGCCTGCCATCTCAACTCTCGCTTTCTCGGGGAATACGAAAAACCAAACTGTTTGCTTTACTCACTCGGCCGCTTCGGTCTCGGACGTCTCGGGTTCCGCCGACGCGTCGGGCTGGAAATACACCAAGAACCGAATCGGATCGGACGGGAGTTCGACGCCTTCGGGCACGTTCTCACCGCTCGACGCCGCCTGGGCCGCGGCGAAGAACGCTGCACCCTTTAAGCCGTACCGGCCCATGAGCACCGAACCGAACAAGGCTTCGCTGTCGATCTCGTCGGCGATCGCGATGGTCTCATCGCCGTCCACCGGCACCGACCACACCGACGACATCGTCTCGCCATCGACGAGAAACACCGTGCCGGACTCCGCGAGGCGGAACGAGCCGAGGCCGCCGCCGATGAGCTTGACATCGCCGCTGTCGGGCAAGCCGAAGACTTCGCCGACCGGCGCCGAAACCACCGCGGTTTCGGGGGCCGCGGACGATTCGGCCGTGGATACGTCGGAGCCGGTCGACGCGCAGCCCGTGGACCACAGAGCGGCGGCGGAGATCAGAACCAGTGCGTAGGGGGTTTGCATGCGTTTCATCTCAATCCACCTTTGGCAGGACCAGCCCGCTTTGATCTTGGTACTTGCCCGCTTTGTCGGCGTAGCTCTGCCCGCACACGCGGTCGGCCTTGAGGAAGATCATCTGGGCGATGCCTTCGTTGGCGTAAATCTTCGCGGGCAGCGGCGTGGTGTTGGAAATCTCGATGGTCACCTTGCCCCGCCACTCGGGCTCGAGCGGGGTGACGTTGACAATGATGCCGCAGCGGGCGTACGTCGATTTGCCAACGCAGATCACCAGCACATCGCGCGGGATTTTGAATTCTTCGACCGTCTCGCACAGCGCGAAGCTGTTGGGGGGGACGATGACGTGGTCTTTGCCGGTGTCGTTCGTGTCCACCGTGACGAAGTTGCGGTCGTCGAACCGCTTGGGGTCAACGATGGACGCGCCACCGTCGGTCGGGGCGTTGGTGAAGATTTTGAAGAGGGTGCCGACGCGGACGTCATATCCATAGGACGACACGCCATAGCTGATCTTGCCGGGGCGCTTCTCGGCGTCCTGAAAGGGCTCAATGCTGAGCAGTTCACGGATTTGGGTGTCGCAGAGAACGGGCATGAGGTTGAGGGATTGGTGGCTGGTTTTGAACGACCCGAACGTTTTCCAAATTTTAACGCGGCACGGGATAACAAATCGCCGGGGAGCGAGAGTCTTTGGGAAGCGGCCGTGTCTGTCGCCTGAACCGTCCGTATGGGTGAACGCTGGCGGGGCAATTGGCCGAAATGTCGCGGATGTTTCTCATGACTCGCTCACACGAGCCTCCGCGGCGGGAAGACTCTAAACACTATATCTGGTGGTGTCTAGCGAGAACTTGAACGAAATATCGTGGCGATCCGGGTTCAATGCGGTAAGTGCGGAAAGCGCGGGGGCTTAGTAGGTCTAGATTTTTGCGCGGTGCCGTCCGGTACGCAAGAACCGACACCCGCGGGACAAGTTTTCCCCAAGTCCGGGCTTGAACACGCTTCAAACCTAGTAAAAACGTAATGCTCACACGGCCGACGGTTCGCCGATCGGGCTATGCTGCAAAATCGATGTTTCGATCCTTTGAAAATCCTCGACGGCGGGCATTCTCGAGCCGCTCACGCTGTGCAACGCGTTGGGCCGGGTGGACGTTTTGCACGATCGGGGTCTCGCTGGGGATCGGCCTGAACGCCGGCTGCAGCCCGTCCGCTCCGCCACCCCCGATCTCCACGCAGGCCGCCGTGATCGCCCTGCTCGAAGCCGCCGACCCCGCACGTTCCCCCGCCAGTGATGTACGCCGCGACGAACTCATCGCCGCCGGGGCCCGCTCGTATCGCACCATGGGTTGTGTGATTTGCCACGCGATCGACGCCACGCCCATGACCGGCCCCAAGCTCGGCCGGCTCTACGAAAACCCCGTGGAACTCGCGTTCACGAGCGAGCTCGACCCCACCGGCACACCCGTCGGCGACCCCGTCCGTCACGCCGACCCGATCTGGCAGGACCGTGACCGAGCGTATCTCTGGCGATCCATCGCCCACCCCGGGGCCGACGTCGTCGCGGGCTACACCGGCGCCCAACGCATGACCCACGTCGGCCACCTGATGGACGACGAAGAAGTCGCGGGGTTGATCGCGTATCTGGAAAGCAACACTCGGCCCCGGAAGTCCTACAGCACCACCGAATGATCCAGCCGAAACGGTGATGTCAGTGCGGCATCGGGAAGCGCTTCGAAAGCGTCACGACGCCGGCGTTCACCGCGGTGAGTTTGGCGTCGTCGCCGCCGGAAGTCAGCGCCGCGTGGATCAGCTTCGCGACTTCGGGCATGTCGGCTTCTTTGAGGCCACGCGTCGTCAATGCAGGCGTCCCTAAGCGGATACCGCTGGTTTGGAACGGGCTACGCGTTTCGTTGGGCACGGTGTTCATGTTCGTGATGATGCCGGCGTCTTCAAGCCACTTCGCGGCGGCCTTGCCGGTCAGTTCGGCGTCGGTCGCACGAAGATCGATCAGCAGCAAGTGGTTGTCCGTGCCACCCGAGGCAAGCTTGAAACCCAGGTCGTTGAGCGCTTTCGCAAGAGCTTGGGCGTTGTCGACAATTTGCTTCGCGTAGGCCTTGAACTCCGGCTTGAGCGCTTCGCCAAACGCGACCGCCTTGGCGGCGATGACGTGCATCAGCGGGCCGCCCTGCGAACCCGGGAACACCGCGCGGTTGAACTGCTTGCCGAGTTCTTCGTCGTTGGCGAGGATCAAGCCGCCGCGGGGGCCGCGCAACGTTTTGTGCGTCGTGGTGGTGACGACGTGGCAATGCGGGAACGGACTGGGGTGAGACCCGCCCGCGACGAGGCCGGCAATGTGGGCCATGTCGCACCAGAGGATGCAGCCGTGCCGGTCGGCGATCTCACGAAACTTCGCAAAGTCGATGACGCGCGGATACGCGCTGTACCCGCACATCAGCACCTTCGGCTTGTGCTCGGCGCAGACCTTTTCGACCGTGTCGTAATCGATGTGGCCGAACTTCGGGTCGTCCTCGTCGAGAATCAGGTCGTAGGTAACGGGCTTGAGCCACTTGCCGGAGATGTTGACCGGGCTTCCGTGCGTGAGGTGGCCGCCTTTGGAGAGATCGATCGCGGCGAACGTGTCGTGCGGCTCGAGCAGGGCGAGTTGCACGGCGATGTTCGCGCTCGCGCCCGAGTGCGGCTGCACATTGGCGTAGCTGCAGCCGAAGAGCTCTTTCGCGCGGTCGATGGCGAGGGTTTCGACGTCGTCGTAGATCTCGCAGCCGGAGTAGTACCGCTTGCCGGGGTAGCCTTCGCAGTACTTGTTGGTCATGCACGAGCCTTGAGCGGCCATGACGGCGGGCGAGGCGTGGTTCTCGCTGGCGATCATTTCCAGCGTGTGTTCCTGGCGAGCCGCTTCCTTGGCGATGAGATCGGCGATCACCGGGTCGGTGGCTTGCAGGGCGTCGGCGGTGGCGATGCCGGTAGGGCGGTCGATTCGTGAGCGGCGGCGAGGGTGGTCATGGCGATAACGGGCGGTGAGAGTGAATGGGAAGAACGGAAGAGTTTAGCACCGCACTGCTGCGCACTCGATGGTGACTTCCGGGGACAGGCGTTGGCGTTTTTGTAGCGCCAACGCGTCCTGGCGGGCCTCCGAGAAATCCATCGGCGTGTACTCGTTGCTCGGCGGGCCCTTCGGCGGCTCAGCGAGCAGACCCATCGCCTGATACGCCTCGGCCACCAACTCCGAGCAGAACACGCTCGACAAATCCTCGCGGTTCGGCGTGCCCACCAGATCCAACGCCGACCGCAACAACTCCAGCTCCCGCCGCTCATACGGCCGACGCGCCAGCCGATGCCGAAGGCTCGCCAACGCGTCTCGCTGCCCGAACGTCACCGGCCGATGCAAATGACGCACCGCCGCGCTGCCTTCGTAGTGGGCGAGCCTTTGCGATAGCGGGACCAACTGCACCCCGCGGATCGGTCGGCCACGCTCCACGTCCGGCAACGTGGTCAGCGTTGTCGATTCCCAAAGCATCACCGCGTCGTCGAACTCGCTGAGCCGCACCACCATCCCGACGTGCGACCAAGGCCCGGCCGTGAACAGTTGGATCAAACGCGAAACCGGCGCTCGGCCCGAAAATAGCACCAGGTCGCCGGTCTTGAGTTGCGGACGGATCGTTTCGTATTGCACCCAACACCCCCGGAAGAAGGGTTTGAAAAAAGCCAGCAACCGCGCGGCCGCTTGGACGTTCGAATCAACGCTAGGGAGCCACGCAACTTTTCATCCGCGAGGTGCGCACACCGACGACACCTATCCAGAACCTCGCACGACGTGACAAGCGCGACGCGTTACGGCAGGTCGCACAAGAAGATCGTCTGGTCTCTTGCCTGCACGCCGAGCGCATGGTCGAACAGACGCGCGGCCGTAGCGTTCAGCGCGGCTCGGCCGGGATCCACCGGATGGGACGCGAGGATACGACCGGTGTCGCGCTCGTAGGCGTGGAGCGTGTAGGTCGGCCGGATCGGCGGCACCGCCGGATTGGGGACGGCCGCGCGAACCGGCGTGCGTTCGCTGAGCACGACGATTTGGTTTTGGGCCAGGCTCTGGTGCAGCGGCGTGAGCGCCGGATCATCCACCGCCGCGCGCCACAGCCGGCGGCCATCGGCGGTGATCGCTTCGGGCACATCGAGCAGCAGATGAAGCTGGCCGTCCACCGCCTCGATATCCACGCCACGGCGGGCGCGGACCAGTTGCGGATTCAGCGTGATCTGACGGTGTAGGTTGCCCGTGTCCGGATCGATCAACAGCAGCGACGGCTCGGCCGAGGGGAACCGCATCGCCAGCACCCCGTCGCCCGGCGAGCCCAGCACCGGCGGCGGCAGGAAGTTGGCGTTCATGTCGAACGGGCGCGGCGAACGCCACAGCACGCGATGATCCGGCGGAGCGTACGTCGCCACGAACGTCGCATACGTCACCAAAAGCGAACCATCGGGCATCGGCCGAGCATCCAACGGCGAGCCCGACGCTTCGTAGATCGCCGGGCCTTGCGGACGCCCGGACAACGGATCGAGCACCAGCGTGATGCCCTGCTGCGCGTCGGTGTTGGGCGCAGACAAGCCGGTGATCACGATCGCGTCGTCGCGAACGACCAGCCCGGTGAGCGTCGTCTTGGCCTGCGCGAACGACCACTGCAAGTCGCCCGTGAAGCGATCGAAAGCCACGATGCGCCCCGCCGCGTCCGCCGCGATCAGCAACGACTCATTCACGCCGTAGTACCGCGACCCGCCGCCACGCTGGGCGAGTTGCATGCGGATCTGCGCCATCCGCTGCGCCTGCTGCTGGGCTTCGCGTAATCGCCGAAGCCGATCGAGGTCCATCCGGTCCGCGTCGAGCTGCGCGTCGAATTGTTGTAACGGCTCATCCAACGCGGGGATCGGCACCGCGCTCAACGCCGGTCCCACCAACACCGACACCGGCTCGTCCTCCGGGCGGTTCACGTCGATCAAAATAAACTCCCCCCGCTGAGACGACACGAGCACCAACTGGTCGTCGCTGAACCGCCGCAACACCGCGTCGCGTGCCGGCAACTTCGCGGTTAGCACGACACGCCGTTGGGCCGGATGAATCACGCTGAGCTCGCCGCGAAACCGCACGACCGCCAGATCCCGCCGCAGCGTCCCTTCCGCCTCGGGATGCACCGTCATCAGCGTGCCTTGCGTCGTCCAGGGGAACAGCATCGCCGACGCGTCGAACACCGGCAACGCTCGGCCCACTTCCGCAAAACCCGCCAGCCGTTGCTCCCACGCCGTCGCCGACGCGGGCGCGCGATCGATCCAGGGCGCCGCGGTCGGAAACTCCTGCTTCACTCGACGCAGCCACCCCCGCGCCATGTCCGGCCGATCCAACACCAGATACAAATCCGCCAGCCGCCCCGCCGCCCGGTCACGCGGCTCCGCAAACCGCGCCGCGCGATACGCCCGCTGGTACGACCGGATCGCCAACCGCGGGTTCGTCGACGCCGCCCGCAGGTCCCCCGCCTGCGCGAGCGCGTCCGACGCCGCCATCGACAGCGGAAACCGATCCGCCAACCATTCGAATCGACTCGCGTCGCGCGGGCTTTCCAGACGCAGCCGCTCCAACTCTGTCCGCGCCAACGCATCGAACGGCGCGTAAGGCCCAAACCCCGCCTCGGCAATCACCGAAGTCAACTGCGCCCGAGCCTCTTGCCCCGCTTGCCGACGCCCGCCGTCGATCCGTGGCGTCTGCGCCGCGAGCAACGGGTCCTGCAACACCGCCTGGAAATGCTCGATTGCCTCGGCTGCCCGGCCCGCCTCCCGTTCCAACGGGCCCATCGCCAGGTGGTACGCGACCAGTTCTTCCGGGCCGGTCACCGCCGCCGCCACCCGATCAAACGCCGCGCGACGCACCGACGGCGATAGGCCTTCCGCCTCGGCCACCCGTTCGATCAATTCCAAAACCACCGAAACCGCCGCGTCGCCGCACTGCGTCGCGTTCGCGTTTGCGTTTGCGTTTGCGTTTGCGTTCGCATCCACGTTGGAATCGCTTCGCGTCACGCCTAGCGCCGCCCCCTCGGCCCCGCCGAATTCGGCCAACAGGGCATCAACCTCCGCGTGACTCAACGCGGCCTCGCCCCCGCCCACCGCAGCCCGACCGTTGTCCGGCTGGATCGCTCGCAGCGCCGCGTTCACGCCGTCCAGCAACAGTGTTGGCCGCGCCAACGACACCGCCAGTTGCGTCAGCGCCAACCCCGGCTCGGCATCCCCGGGCCGACGCGAAGCCGCCTCCGCGATCCGCGCCCGCAGCCGACGCTCGCCCCACGGTGCGCTGACCATCCCGTTCACGCCCTGCGACGACACGCCAAACACCTCTCCGCCGTCCGCCAGCAACCGAGACCCCACCGCCCAACCGACCGACCCCAACGCCTCACCCGAATCCAACGCCAAACGCCGCAGCGTCCCCTGCGTCGCGAAAAGCACCGCCTCCCCGTCCAACACCGGCGGCCAGGCCGCCGGCTCTTCGCCGGTCGAACGCTCGCTCTGCCACACCACCGAAAGATCCCGCCCGTCGATTCGCCACAGCCGACCCGCGTGCACCAACAACGTCTCGGACAAGGCATCCGCAGCATCCCAGGACAAACCGCGGCTCGGCACGGCCCACCGCGCGCGTCGCACCCAATCCGCCTCCTCCGCCGACACCCGCCGTCGCACATCCCCCGTCGCCGGGTCCAACAGCAGCGCCGCATCATCATCCGCCGCCTGCGCGATCTCCGCCACCAGCAGCCCCGCTGGTAACAGCGCCGGCCCCGTCCGCCCCTGCACCGACCCTAATCCCGGATTCGCCAGCGCCCGACGAATCACCGGCGGCTTCGCATCGTCCACGCCCGCTTCGAGCTCCGCGTCTTCGACCAAACCTTCCCCCGCCGGCTCGGTCGTCAAGACCCGCAACCAATGCAGACCGCCGCTGAGCGGATCCAAGCACGCCACCACGCCCAGCCCGTCGTCCACAAACAACCGACCGTCCCGTACCACCATCGGATCCACCACCGGCAGCGTGTTCGTGCCGCTGGCGATGGCGGTGCTCACCAAATGCCGTGTCCAAAGCACCGCCCCGGTCCCCGCGTCCAACCCGACCACAAACGCATCCACAAACCCCGAGTTCTGCACCCGCCGAACCCCCACCGCCAACACGTCCGCGCTCGCCGACACCGCCCGCCCAACAAACTGCGCCCCGCTAAATCCTTCGCCCAACGCTTCGGGAAGCACTCGCCAGCGCGTCGCGCCCGTCACGCGATTCAAACTCCACACGCCCTGCGGAACCTCGTCCACCGCCGAGACCCCCCGCATTCGCGGACGCACCGCCAGCGCCGGCCCCAACACCGACACCACCGAATCCGCGAGCACCAACACCCCCCGCCGGTCTTGTAAACGCTGCCCCCGCGCCGCCGACGCCCGCCACTGCCCCGGCCAACCCACCACCCAACGCGGCCGACCCGAAGACCGATCCACACACGCCACGAACCGCCCATCCCCCACGTACACCGCGTCGCCCGTCAGCGCGCCACCTGCCTGCACTCCCAGCAGATTCGTCCCCGAACGCAGGTTCCGAAGATTCGCCCGCGGCCGCATCAAATTCGCCGGCAAGGGCCCCTCCACCACCAACCGCCGATCAACCGCCGCGTTGCCAAAGTCGCCTTCGATCTGGACCTCAACCAACCCCGACTCCATGCCCGGATCCGAGACCGCAATCCCCGCCGGCTTCGCGATCCGCTGCATCTGGTCCCACCACGCCGTCCACACCGGCTCCGCCAACCACACATCCGTCGCCAAGCCGCCCAGCCCGCGCGAGGCTCGGCGCTCAAGCCAATCCGCCCGACGCTCCAAAGCCAACGACGCCGCTTCCTGCAAATTCGCAAACCGCTCCGCTAACGCCGCGTCGCCCGACGCCTCCTCCACCCGCAGCGCCGGGTGCTCCCGCAAGCCCGACAACTTCGCCCGCGCCACGCCCGGACGCCCCCGCTCCAACATCACCCCGCACCACGCCAAATTCGCCTCCAACCCCGAACGTGTGGACCAATAGCGACGACCCACCGCCGAAAGCGCCGCCGCATCGAACCACTCGCCCGGCTCCAGGCCCCCCGACGACAGCGCCGCCGCCAACGCCCGCGCCGCCACCGGCTCCGCCTCCTGTTCGTAAGCCACACGCAACGCCGGGTCCGCCGTTAACGTCGCCCGCACCCACGCCGTCGCATCCACGTACCGCCCGCCCGCCGACAACGACGCACCCTCGCCCACCGGCATCAGCTTGCCCGGAAACGTCTCCGCCAGCTCCACCAACGCCCCCACCGCCTCGTTCAACCGGCCCTGCGCCCGCCACCGTGTCGCCCGCTCCGCCAGCTCCAACGCCGCCGGCGAATCCTCCACGTACACCGTCTGCCCTCCCCCGCAAGTCGGCCAAGCGACCAGCACCAACCACACCGACACCCACGCCGCCGCAACGCGCCCGATCCGAAGTTCCAACATGCTCCCAGTGTACCCCGCGCCCCGATTACACTAGCCGATTCACCCTAAAAACAAGCCCAAGGACGCCGTCCGTGGGGCACCCTCAACCACACCGCATCCATGCCCAGTTCCAAACCGTCATCCGCCCCCACCGTCGCCATCGCCGGAGCCACCGGCGCCGTCGGAGAAGAGTTCCTCCGCGTCCTCGAGCAACGCGACTTCCCCATCGGCAAGCTCAAGCTCCTCGCTTCGGCCCGCAGCGCCGGCAAACCCCTCACCTTCGCGGGCCAAACCCACACCTGCGAGGAGTTGACGAGCGATTCCTTCGAGGGCGTCGACATCGCCCTGTTCTCCGCCGGCGGCTCGATCTCCAAACAATTCGCGCCCGCCGCCGTCGACGCCGGCGCTGTCGTGATCGACAACTCGTCCGCGTTCCGTATGACCCAAGGCGTCCCCCTGGTCGTGCCCGAAGTCAATCCTGAAGCCATCGTTGAAGCCGGCATCGCGCTGGGTTCCTCTTCCGGGGGCATCATCGCGAATCCGAACTGCTCCACCATCATTCTGCTGCTCGCCGTCACGCCGATCCATCGCGCCGTCGGCGTTCAGCGCATCGTCGTCTCGACCTACCAAGCCGCTTCCGGCGCGGGCGCCGCCGCTATGCGTGAGCTCGAACAGCAATCCCGCGAAGCCCTCGCCCAGCCCGGCGCCACCGGCGACGTCACCACCCAAGACATCTTCCCCTTCCAGTACGCCTTCAACCTCTTCAGCCACAACGCCCCCATGCAGCCCAACGGCTACAACCAAGAAGAAATGAAGATGGTCCATGAAACCCACAAGATTTGGAATCAAACGGACCCGGCCGACCAACTCAAAATCACCGCCACCTGCATCCGCGTCCCCGTCATGCGGGCCCACGCCGAGTCCATCAACCTCACGCTCAAGCAATCGCTTACCGAAGACGCAGCCCGCGACCTGCTCGGAAGTGCTCCGGGCGTCTGCCTCATCGACGACCGCGAACACAACCGCTTCCCCACCCCGCTCGATGCCTCGCATCAAGACGATGTCTACGTCGGTCGGATCCGCACCGACATCTCCCAACCCGACCAAACGGGTTTAGACCTGTTCGTTTGCGGCGACCAAGTCCGCAAGGGCGCCGCCCTCAACGCCGTCCAAATCGCCGAACTCTTGCTGAAATAAAGCAGCGGCCGGTGGCCGCTGTTCCCGGTCCGCGTCCGCGTGATCGAAAACTCCACCCTCACCCCGGAAACCGCACCGGCTCCGCCGACAACCGTCGGCACAACCCCAGTACCCGTTCCAACTCGTCGCTAAATAGGTGCTCTTCGCGCACCCACTGCTGCGCCCGTCGACCCAACGCCCGCGCTTCCTCCGGCTCCTCGCACAGCCGCGTCAACACCCCGTGCCACGCCTCGGCCAACCGCTCGTACGGCAGCGTCTCGTCCACCACCCACGCCGTGTGACCGTCGATCAACGTATCCAACGCCGCGTCGTCCGCCGCCGCCACCGGCAAACCCCGCGTCATCGCCTCCAGCGTGATCGGCCGGTTCCGACCCAGTGCCTGCGGATGCAGCACCGCGTCCGCCTGCAACAACAACCCATCTACGCCCTTGGCCACTTTCAAATCTCGGCCCCGCGGCGCGAACGAACACTGCCCCGTCAGCCCCAGCCGCCGCAGCTGCTTGTATGTCGCGTGGCTGTCCGGGTGCGGCCCCTCCAACAACGCCAGTGTGCTCGGCCGCTCCCGACAGTGCGCCGCCAACCCTTCTAAACACGCCAGATACGACTCGTCCAACGGGCCATCCGTGCTCACCACCACGCACAACGCGTCGTCCGGCCCGCGCTCCCGCGGCGTGCGATCTGACAGATGCACCCCCGGCGGCACGTGCTCCACCACCACCAGATTCTGCGTCGCATCCCGCAGCTGCTGCGCGATCGGCTCGCTGCCGGCCACCATCAAACACCGCGTCGGATTCAGCGTCGTGAATAGCCGCGGCGCCAGCCGCGCGTCGAAGCGATCGTGACAAAACAAAAGCACCGGCACATCCAACAACCGACCCACCGCCACCGCCGCCAACCACGTCTCCGCGTCACTACTCACGATCACCCCCGGCCCCCCGGAAGACTCACCGAGCGCCTCGATCTGCTCCGCGAGCCGCACCCAGTGCCGACCGCTCCCGACCTTGCCGTACAGCCACGCCCCCATCCACCGCCCCCCGATCGCGAACGCCGGCGTCGCAAAACTCAGGGTCGCGCCGCCCAACCCCCCGCCGGGCACGTCCTCCACGTTCGTGCCCTCCGGCACCGCCACGCTCACCCGCACGCCCTCGCTCACCATCCCCACCACCAACGAACGCAACGCTTCGCGCCGCTCCCCGAGATCCTGTTGCCCACAGAGCAGCGCGACATGCATGCGAACATCGTAAACCAGCACCCGTCGCGTGAAACACTCTCTGATGGACGGCGATCATCGCGTCCCTGCAGCGGCCACCGGCCGCCGCTATTTATAAAGCAGCCGCCGTCGGCGGCTGTTCGCGTCGCGGTTGGTTCCGCGACGCTACCACGTCCTGATTCACTTGCCAAAGAACGCCGACGCACCCGGCCAACCGAAGGGTCCCGCGCCGCCTCCCGCGATCGCTTCGCCCCCGGCCCCACGCATCGAACCCCGAAAGAATCAGCGGCGAACCTTCGAGATGCACGAGAGGCGTTCCGCGGAGACGCCCACCCCGTCGCGGGATGGGCGTCTCGACGTACTCGCGTGATGCATCCAACCCCGACCCGCTTGCTCCCAACGTCCGCCACGCGGTCGGCTCCCGATCCGCCGTCCGAACCCAAGCCTACGCACGAAATTCGACCGCAATCGAAGTCACGGTTCTTGACGTGCGCACGGCAAACCGAAAACGGTCACCCCGTAAACACCTGCTCGGGTGAGCCGCCGCTTCACCTGCGAGTGATTCACGCCGGCGACGGCATCAGCCCGCCCGGCGCGGTGCCTTCGTCTTCGTCGCGTTCGGGCTGCGGGGCGGGCCGGTTCGCGTCGGGCGCGACCGTCTTCTCGGATTCCGCGGCGAGCAACTCCGCCACCGTCGCCTTCCGCAGCGGCTCACCCTTCATCAACTTCTCGACTTCTTCCTTGCTCAGCGTTTCGTACTTGAGCAAGGCTTCCGCGAGGTCGACCGTCTGCGGCCAATGTTCGGCGATGATCTGCTCGGCGTGCGCGAACGCTTCGTCCGAAAACCGCTTGATTTCTTCATCGATGATGTGCGCGGTCTCGTCGCTATACGGCTTGTCGGCCATGAACGAGTTCTGGTTGTCCTCGGCACGGTATTGCACGAAGCCCAGCCGTTTGCTCATACCCCAGTCCAGCACCATCGCCCGGGCGAACTGGGTCATCATCTGGATGTCCATCGACGCCCCGCTGGACACATCATCGGTCTTCTTGGCCTCGGCGATCCGGCCGCCGCAGAGCACCCGCATCGTGTCGTGGATGTACTTGTAGCCGTAGCCGTACCGGTCCTTTTCCGGCAGCGACATCGTCATGCCGCCGGCCTTGCCACGGGGGATGATCGTGACCTTGTGCAGCGGGTCCGCGTGGGGCAGCAGGTACTGCACGACCGCGTGCCCGGCCTCGTGGTACGCCGTGGCGACGCGCTCGTCCTGCTCGACCTTCCGGCTCTTGTTGGCCCGGCCAAAACGAATCTTGTCGCGGGCTTCTTCGAGGTCTTCCTGCTCGACGAATTCCTTGTCCTGCAGCGTCGCGCCGATCGCGGCCTCGTTGACCAGCGCAGCCAACTCGGCCCCCGAAAACATCGGCGTCGTCCGGGCGGCACGTTCCAGATCGACATCCGGCGAGAGCTTGATTTTCCGGCTGTGCACCTTCAGGATTTCCACCCGGCCCTTGAGGTCGGGCAGTGGCACGGTCACTTGGCGGTCGAACCGGCCCGGACGCGTCAGCGCCGGGTCGAGCACGTCCGCGCGGTTGGTCGAGGCGATCACGATCACCTGGTCGGCCGACTCGAAGCCGTCCATCTCAACCAGGATCGCGTTGAGCGTCTGCTCGCGCTCGTCGTGCCCCCCGGAAGAAAAGCCATTGCCGCGCCGGCGACCCACGGCGTCGATCTCGTCCATGAAGATGATGCACGGCGCGCTTTCCTTGGCCTGCTTGAACAGGTCCCGGACCCGCGACGCCCCGACACCCACGAACATCTCCACGAAGTCCGAGCCCGAGATCGAGAAGAACGGCACGTCCGCCTCGCCCGCCATCGCCTTGGCCAGCAGCGTCTTACCGCAGCCGGGCTGACCCACGAGCAGCACGCCGCGCGGCACCCGGCCGCCCAGCCGCTGGAACTTCTTGGGGTTCTTGAGGAACTCGATGATCTCGGCGACTTCGTCCTTGGCTTCCTCCACGCCGGCCACGTCGTCGAGCGTAACGGTGGAATGCTCCTTGTTCATGAGCTTGTGCTTCGACCGGCCGAAGCCGCCGAGCATCCCGCCCGGGCCGCCGCCCGCGCTCCGCATCGCGCGGAAGATGAAGAAATAGATCAAGAACGCGATCAGCAGGATCGGGCCCCAGTTCAGCAGGAACATGATGAACAAGCCGGCCTGCGCCGGGTCTTCTTTGAAGTCCTGCCCGATCGTGATGAGTTCGTAGGTGTGGACGTGGATGTTCGCGGGATTGGACATGAACTCGACGCGGCGGTTGTCGAGTTCGCCCAGGCCGGCCGTGCCTTCCTTGAGCGTGCCGACGAGGCGATCGCCTTTGATGAGCACGCCCTCTTCGGTAAACGCGCTATTGCGGGCGTGGGTGAAGAATTCGTCGTAGGTGATGGAGTTGGCGGCGTTCTGGGCCGAGTGCATGATGAGCACGAAGCCCACCACCAGCGCGAGCAGCAGCACCCAACCCAGCGCCTTCTGGCCCTTGATCTGCGGCGGCTTGCCGCCGGGTTTACCGGGCCCGCCGGTTTTGCCGTCGGACTTACCGTCGTCGGACTTCTTACGGGACGTGTCTTCGGGCAGGTCGAGTTGATCGGGATCTTTTTTCGGCATAAGCAGGGCCGGCCGAGCCAGAACAACGGCGGGGCAGGAACATCATCGTACGCGGGGAAGTCTCGAGCGGATCGAGGAATCGCGTTCTGGGGATTTATCGGGGATTCATGGGGGGTTCGCCAGCGGATGAGCCGAAGCGAACGATCCAGGCAAACTCAGAAATCCGACCGCATCGCATCGACCACGGCCTGGGCCAATCGCGCGACCGCGGCGTGCTGCGCCACACTGAACGGCTCACCGAGCACGCCCCCGCCTTCCACGCCGGCCGACACGTTGCCTGCGGGGATGTATCGGCCGACTTCTTCGAGGCCCCGCCGCTCCATGAGCACCTCGCCGCTGCGCCGGTCCCGCCACTGGACATCGGCGATCACGCGCACTTCGAGTTCTTGCGGCAACCCCGTGTCCGCCGTCCGAGAAAGACGCGAGCGTCGTACGGCCGTGATCGTGCCGGTGAGTTCGGTGTCCCCGCCCGCCGAGGCCACGAACCCCGACGCCGAACTGCCCGCCAAGGCGTACGGCGTCCGTCGCTGCACTTCTTTGGCCAGCGCCTCGGCAAAATCGGCCTCGACGCCACGCTCGAACGTGCGATTTTCAAAGATCGGCAGGGCGATGCTGTTCACATCCTGTCGATACAGCTCGGCCGTGGAATAGCCGCAGCCGGAGAAGCCGAACACCACGCCGACCAACGCAAAAACGCAAGCCGCGCTTCTCATCGTTCCACCGCCAACGGCAAGCCCTGCTCGTCCAGCCACGCGATCGCCTCCCGCGCCGCCCGGCTCTGCGGAAACTCTTCGACCAATCGCCGATACATCGTCGCCGCCGCCACCGGGTCGCCCCGCCGCGCGTACCAGTCCGCCGTGCTCAAGTCCCGCCGCGCCAGCGATTCGGTGATGCGTTCGCGTAACCCCGCCACGCCGATGCGCTCGGCCGACGCGGGATACTCCAAGGCGTACTGCTGCAAACGCTCGTCCGCTTCGATCAGCCCCGTGCCATCAAACCGCGGCCCCTTGAACCGCGCGAGGTTCGCCTGAATCAATCGCAAGAGCGCCCACTCCCGCCGATCGCTGTCCGGATAATTCTCCATGAACAGGTCGTAAGCCTCGGCCGCCAGCGTCATCTGCTGCTGATTGAAGTAGTAATCCGACAGCGCCAGCGACGCATCGTGCCCGACCCGCGAACCCGGGGCCCGTTCCTGCACGCGGATCATGAGCTCCTCACCCTCGCCGCCCGTGGGGAGCAAGCGCAGCCCCAGCAATTTGCGTTTGTAGCCGTCGAGGAACACCTGCGCGATGCCATACTCGCGCTCGATGGCCGTGAGGTACTCCGCCGACGCGGGGTAGCTCAGGATCACCTGCTCGTAGTCGTATAACGCTTCCCAATAGTCGTTGAGGGCGACCTTGGCATCGCCCCGCAGCAGTAGCGCCATGGGCATGTAACCGTTGCCGGGATTCGCCTCGATCCACGCGTCCGCCAGCTCGAGCGCCTCTTTGCCACGGTCTTCGGCCAACGCCTTGCGGATCGTCTGCAGCGCCGCCTCGGGCGTCCCCGGCTCGGGCGCCGCAACCTGGGCCCAACCGTCGCCGGTGAGCTCGAACGTCTCCTGACCGGCCGACGGCAACCCGACGTAGCCGCCCATCGCGAGCGCAACGACAACCCCACGCATCCAAACTCGGCTTCGGCCACGACGGCGTCCCTGCGTCATCCGAACAATGTAACCCAACCCCGCTAAGCCGGCCCGGCGATCACAACCCGCCCCGCCTGCCTGTTGCCCCCGGCCAAGGCTTTCCCTAAACTTCGCGACGCGGTGAAGTGAACCCGTTCCGCCCACGGCCACGCCTCCTTAGCTCAATTGGCAGAGCAGCTGACTCTTAATCAGCGGGTTCCAGGTTCGAGTCCTGGAGGAGGCATTCACGATCCCACCGGGCGAGACCGACCCCGCGTCAGCGAGCGTTTCTTCTTTCCCGAAGCGGCCTCCGCGTCTTTGCTTGAGAGCCAACGGCAGAATCCGGCACGAGGCGTTGCATGCAAACGACACGCCACTCGGGACCATCACCGTCCACCGCCCGACGGGTCATCCTTCAGGAACCTCCGTTTTCCGACCAACGATCGGGGACGTGGGATGCGCTGACTTGGCCAGCGTCTTGGATCAGCGGCATCGATGAAGCCTCGCAAACGCCCGGGCCGCTGGACGTGCTGTATCGGCTGACTTTTTCGCTTGATGCACCCATCAACGTCCGCCTGCACGTCTCGGCCGACGAACGCTACGACCTCCGGCTCAACGGCGTCCGCGTCGGGCGCGGTCCGCAGCGCGGCGACTTGCGACACTGGTCGTTCGAGTCCTATGACGTCACGCTGGAAGCCGGCCAACATCTCCTCTGGGCGTGGGTCAGTTCGCCTGGGCGGGCGGACCACCTCGCGCCGTCGTCGCAACTGTCACGGCGACACGGGCTGTTGGTCGCGGCGGAATCGAAATCGCCCGAACGTCTCAACACCGGCCAAGCCGCCTGGGAAGCGCATCGCGTCACCGGCGTGCAACACGTGACCAGCCCGTTGAACGACGCGCGACTCGCCGGCGGAACCCAACACCTCGACGCCCGGGCCATTGACTGGGACGCGTTCGATGGCCGCGGCACCGCGTGGCACCCGGCCCACGTGACCGAAGCCGCGCAAGCGGACGGGCCGCCGTGGGGCGAACTGGACGCGATCCGCGCGCTGGTTCCCGCCCGGCTGCCCGCGATGATGGACGCTCCGTTCACCGGCGGACAAGTGCGCTATGTCGGACACTCCGCCGAGCCCGTCGACCTCGCCACGCACGACACCGAAGAAGCCGAGCGGTGGCAAGCGATGCTCGACGACACCGACGGCCGCCACGGCGTGACGATTCCGCCCAACACTCGCCGGACCGTGCTTCTCGATTGGCCCGACTACGTCTGCGCGTATCCGTCCGTGACGCTGCGCGACGGGCGTGATGCGGAAGTCCGCCTGGACTGGGCCGAGGCCTTGCACGTCGAACCCGAGCCGTGGAGCAACCGCAAGGCCCACCGCGACGCGATCGACGGACTGATCTTTCGCGGTCGGGGGGACGCTTTTATTGCCGACGGGCAGCGACGCACGTTCGAGCCGCTGTGGTGGCGGGCCGGGCGATACACCCTGCTAACCGTTCAGACCGGCGCGCAATCGCTGGAAGTCTCGGCCGTGACGTTGCGTGAGACCCGCTATCCGCTGGCCGTGGAACCGCTGCCAGAGCTGGACGACTCCGATCTCCAGGCGTGCCTACCGATCCTGAAGCGCGGCCTGCTGATGTCGATGCACGAGCACTACGCCGACAGCCCGTACTACGAGCAGCTGCAATACGTCGGCGACACCCGGCTCGAATCGCTCTGCACCCACCTCCTCAGCCCCGACGACCGGTTGCCCCGTCGCGCCATCGAGTTGTTCGGTTGGTCACGCCTCGCGTCGGGCCTGACGCAGGCCCGTTATCCCAGCTCGTCGCCGCAGATCATCCCGGGCTTCAGCCTGTATTGGGTCGCCATGCTCCACGACCTCGCGCGGTGGCGTGGGCAACGCGCGTTCGTGGCCGAGTTCATGCCCGCCGCCCGCAGCGTGCTCGAAGCCTTCATCGCCGCGATCGACGACCAACCCCAGAGCCCGACCCACGGCCTTCCGCGCAACCTGCCGGGTTGGAACTTTCTGGACTGGGTGCCCGCCTGGCCCGAAGGCATCCCGCCCCCAGGCCCGTCCGGCCACAACGCCGCGTTCGCCTGGCAACTTGTCTACACCTTGCGGCTCGCGGCCGAGCTCGAAGATTGGCTCGAGCAACCCGAACTCGCCAAGCGTGATCGCCGATTCGCCGACTCGATCGCCCGGGCCTGCGACCGTGTGTTCTTCGACGACGCCCGCTCGCTCTACGCCGACACGCCGGAGCACGATTCGTTTAGCCAGCACGCCCAGTGCTTCGCCATCCTTTCCAACGCGCTGCCCCGCCAACGCAGCGCGGCACTGATGGAGGCCACGCTGAACGATCCGTCGCTTCACGAGGCCACGATCTACTTCAGCCATTACCTGTTCGAAGCGCTCGCCGTCACCGGCCGCGACGACGACCTACACCGCCGTTTCGATTTGTGGCGCCGCCTCCCGGGCCAAGGGTTCAAGTGCGCACCCGAAGCCCCCGAGCCCACCCGCTCGGACTGCCACGGCTGGGGCAGTCACCCGCTGTACCACGTCGCCGCCAACGTCGTCGGCGTCCGGCCCACCGGCTTCGGGTTTCAGGCTGTACGCATTACGCCCCACCTCGGACCGATGCGCTTCGTCCGGGCCAACGTCGCCCACCCGCAAGGCCCGATCCGGGTGTCGCTCGAACGGGTCGGCGAACGCCTCCGGGCCGACATCCAGTTGCCCCCTGCAATCGCCGGACACCTCGTGTGGGGCGGTCAAACCGTGGAACTGCATTCCGGATCGCAACGCGTGGAATGCTGAACCCAACGCCCCGCCCGCCCTTTCGCCTTGCCATCGCAAATCCCGTGGGTTGGATTTTCGCGCCGCAGGCCGGTCAGCCAATCCGCGGTACCGACCAACGGCCCGGCCCCGCAAATCGGTC
>JBCCDN010000018.1:0-29444 GCA_039030755.1 Planctomycetota bacterium
ACGGCCCGGTGAACCCGTCGCGGTAGGCCCTGTCGAGCGTCGCGGATTCGAGCGTCATGGTGCTCAAGACCTTGGGTTCGCCGGCATCGGGCAGGTGTACGAGCGCGGCGGTCAGCGTGCCGGCCACGGGGATCATCCGTCCCTGCTGATCGGTGGGCAGCAGGTAAAGCCGAACCACGTCGTCGTCGCCGTCGCGGTCCACATCGACCGGCCCGGAGTAGTTGTCGATCGACAAACCCGACGCCACGGGGCGTTCCGCTCCGCCGGGCGTGTCGGGGTTGCCGAGCTGCGATTCGAGTGTGGCGATCTGGCCGAGACGCTGGGTCAACTGTTGGTCGAGTTTCTCGATCTGCCGGGTGAGTTGCAGGTTTTCTTGACGCAGACGGTCGTTGTCGTTGGTGAAGTTTTTCGGTCCGCACGCGGAGAGCGCAGCGACCGCAGCCAGCGCGGCGAATGAGGTGGCGCAACGTGATCGCATGGCCATGGTCCTGCGGTGCGGGGCTTAGTCGTCGGTCGTTTTGGCGGGCAGGTGCTGCAGCACTTGGTCGGCACAGCCATAGGCCACGGCCTCTTCGGCGTCGAGCCAGAGGTCGCGTTCGCAGTCCTTGGCAATGGTGTCGTAATCCTTGCCGGTGTGGTGCTGCATGATCTTGAAGAGGCGCTCGCGGGTGCGGAGCATCTCCTTGGCCTGGATGGACAGGTCGGTCGCCTGGCCTTGCATGACGCCGCCCATGAGCGGCTGATGAAGCAGCACACGGGAGTTGGGCAGGCAATACCGTTTGCCCTCGGTGCCGGCCATGAGCAGCAGCGAGCCCATCGACGCGGCGACGCCGATGCAGTACGTGCAGATGTCTGGCCGGATGAATTGCATTGTGTCGTAGATGCCCAAGCCGGCGCTGACGCTGCCGCCGGGGCTGTTGACGTAGCAATGGATGTCGGCGTCGGCGTCCTCGTTGGAGAGGAACAGCAGTTGGGCGGTCACGGTCTGCGTCATGTCGTCGGTGACGGGTCCGTTGATGAAGATGATGCGGTCTTTGAGGAGCCGACTGTAGATGTCATAGGCGCGTTCGCCTCGGCCGGTTTTCTCAATGACCATCGGGACCAGGGTGCTCATGCGTTGTGGCTCGCTTTGCTTGGAAATCGATTGAAAACAAGGAAAATCGCGGCAACCTCGGCCGCGCGTAGAACGATTGTAGTCGGGGCGAATCACAACCGCTCGCCGCAGAACTTGCAGAACACGGCGCCGCGGTCGTGGCCTTCTTTGGAGCAGTGCGGGCAGTGCTGGGTGCTGACGGTTTTGCGTTGGGCCTGGGTAACCATCTCGGCCGAGAGGACGCCGGTGGGCACGATGATCAGCGAGTCACCGACGAGGATCAGCAGCGACGCGATCGCCTTACCTGGCACGGTGATGGGCGCGATGTCGACGTAGCCGACGGCGCTCATCGTCACGACCCGGCGTTGCGTGTAGCCGATACGCGATCGCGGCCGATAAGTCGGCCTCGATATACTCCCGCCCATGTCTTCCACGCCCCCTTCGGCGCTGTCGCGCCTTAAGCGCAAGGTGCTTTCTGCCGTCGGTTCGCCGCCCGCCAAGCCGGAAACCCAAGCCGAAACGAACGCGGCCGATATCAAGCGCCCCACGCTGATCGCGCCGGCCAAAACCGCTGAACCGCAAAGCACGCCCGAGGCCGACCCCACGCAAACCTTGCCGCCCGGTGATCTGGCTCCGGGCACCGCGACCACGGCCGTGCTGGGCAACAGCCTGCCCAAAAGCGGTACCCACATGCTTAACATGACCGTCGAGCACCTGGGCGTCTGGGCTAATGCCGGCCTGCACGTCAACATCAACGGCTACCGCATCAACGATCCGAGTTCGCACGGCTTGCACGCCTGCCCCGCCGCCAAGGTCGTGCCTCGGCTGCAACCGGGCTACGCCTTCACCGCGCACTTGGCCTATGACCCAAACGTCGATGCGTTCATGCAGAGCGACGCAGGGAATCACGTCCGCCACGTGTTCATGGTCCGCGACCCGCGCGACTTGATTGTCAGTTGGATGCGCTACGCGACCTACTCCAAGACCTTCGCCAGCCACGGCCCGTTCAAACCGATCCACGAACACCTCCGCGATAATTTTGAGAACGACGGCGACCGTTTGGAGTATGCGATCGAAGAGCGTTCCAAATTCCCGTATCGCCATTACACCGGTTGGATGGATTCGCCCGTGACGCGCGTCGTACAGTTCGAGGCACTCCACGACGGCCTCGAAGGCGCGGGGCAGGGGGAGCTTCGGCCGGGACTGGGCGGGCTGCTTGAATTCCTCCGTGTCGACCCGGAAGCCATGGATCTACAGGCGTTGCACGGCAAGGTCTACGGACAATCGATCACGTCGATGCGCGACAAGTTCAAGCCCAGCAGCTTCCGCGACAGCTTCGAGGAACGCCACTACAAGCTGATCGACAACGACCACTGGCGGCACGCGGTCACCTCGTTCGGCTACGACTGGTGACCCCCGGAAGACGAGCGTCAATCGCCGTGTTTTTCGCGCAGCCGGCCGCTTAAACGCAGGAGGAGTTGAGCCCGCTCGAACATCCCGAGCATTTCGTCCAGCACGGTCCGCACCGGGTCGTGATCCGGACCGGGTTCCACCAAACCCAAGGCCCGCGTTTCCTCCGACGGGAGCGCCTTCCGGGCCATGGATCGGTATCGGCTAAGCGTGCGGTCCCCGAAGCTGAACACCGGCGCAAAATCCTCGGCCAGCCACCACGTCACCGGCACGCGGAACCCCGCGTTGATCTGCGATTTCACGATCAGCTCGGCCGCGGGCTCGTCGCGCAACAAAAATTTCAGCTGGATTCGTCCCGGGTTGGCCTCGGCGATGCGTTGGATCGCGGCGCCCTGCAACGCGCAGTCGCCGCACCACGTGCCCGTGAGCGAAAGCACGTGCATCTCCCGCGGAAAGTCCGCAACCAGTTGGGTTTGGTCGTCGGTGAGCGCGAGCTGGCCATAACGCTGATCCCACGGGCCGCGCTGGCCGTTGGTGTCGGCGAGCGTCATGAAGTCGGCAAAGGGCACGGCGGCGTCGTACATCGAACGGAGCAGGGCGGGATCGGCGGTGGGCATGACGTGGTTATAGGTCGCGTGGCCCGGGCATGTCGGGACATTCCTCCAAATCCCAACCGTCACGAACGTCACATCCGCCCCGATTTCGACGGTCGGCCAGAATTTCACGTGGTTCACACAAACGGCCCAACCGATATCCACGAACATGCCCTCTGCGCTTGGAATCAGGATCGCGCCACCTTGTCGGCGAACCGCCGTCGGTGTCTACGCGACTTTCGGGTTCACGCTTGTCGAAATCCTGATCGTCGTCGTGATTCTGGGCATCCTCGCGTCGATCGTCATGGCCCAGTTCGCCAACGCGTTTGGAGACGCCGAGCGGGTCGCGTTTACGACGGACTTGCGGGCCTATCTCAAGGGGGCCGAGACGTTTTATCTGGATACCAGTGCGTATCCACCGGCAACCGCGAGTGGCGTGGTGCCCACGGGTTTCGAGAATTACGTGGATGCTGGGCGGTGGACCCGGGCCACGCCGATCGGTGGGCGGTGGGACGTGGAGTTTGAGAACTACGGCGTGCGGGCGGCGCTGGGCGTGCACTTTGACGACGGCAGCATGCCGCCCAACGATCTGCTCAACGAACTCGATCGTTCGATCGACGACGGCGACCTCACCACCGGCCGATTCCGTTGGCTGGACAGCGATCGGCTGTATTTCATCATCCACGAGTAGATCGATGCTGCGGCGAGGATGCGCTTAGCGTGCGTCGGTCACGACGGCGTTGTTGTCGTCGCTGTAGCCGTTGCGTCGCAGGTGGTATTCGATCCGGCCGGCGAGCAGTCGGGCGGTCGCCGCGTCGCCGAACCAACCGACATCCACCTGCAATCGTGTCAGGGTTTCGCTGCGCTCGCGGATGCGGACTTTGATCTTGGCCCCCCGGTCGTCTTTGGCCACGAACGCGGTGCGGTAGGTCCGACGTTCGTCCACCGAGCGCAGGTCCAGCCCCATGTCCTCAATCCCCTGCCGCACCGCTCGGTTCACCTCGTCGGCGGGCACGAGCACGGCCCCGTTGATCTTGCCGCCTTTGACCACCGCGGCGCCCGCCTGCGTCGCGTTGGCCGCCGCTCCGATCGCGGCGAATTCCAGCCCGCCCGCGCAGCCGCCCAGCGTCAAGACGCTCGCCAACCAAACAAGCGGCAACGCGGCGGTCGTTCGGTGCGTACGGCTCAGCGGGGCATGCGGCATGGGCGGAGATCGTAGCGTTCGTGCGGGTCTTTCCGGTTAGGCATCGCAGGTAAGTCAGCTCAACGGCAATTCGCCTCGCCCGCACACCGATCCACATCCGATAACTCGAAGATGGACGCCGAAACCTTCGCCGAACCTGCAACGCCCCCGCACCATGTCGCCCCGACGCGTACCGCGTCCCGCCACGCCTGCGGTTTCACCCTCGTCGAGATTCTCATCGTCGTGGTGATCCTCGGCATCCTCGCCGCGATCGTGCTGCCCGCGATTGCGGACGTGACCACCGGCGGCAAGCAGACCGCCTTCGTCACTGACCTGTCGCAATTCCATAAAGCCGCCCAGGTGTTCATGGCCGAGCGGGGCGAGTATCTCGAAGACGCCAGTAGTGGCACCCTGCCCGAAGGCTTCGACACGTACGTCAAGGCATCCGACTGGACGCGTGGCACGCCGCTGGGCGGGGTGTGGGATGTCGAGTTCGCCTCCAACGGCGTCACGTCGGCGATGGGGGTCCACTTCGACGGCACCGGCGACACGCGTGACGACGCGTTCATGGAAGTCATCGACGCGATGCTCGACGACGGCGACCTCGCGGCCGGCGGTTTTCAGAAGCTGACCGACGGCCGGTACTACCTCATCCTCGAGCCCTAAGCCGACGCTCAAGCGATCGCGTCGGACGACACGCCCCAGAACGCGCGATGCTTCGCCAGAATCGCGCGGCAGTCGGCCTCGACCGGCGTTGCGTCGGCCTCGTCACGCTCGATCGTGCCGCCCAACACGACCGCGTCGCTCCGCGGGAACATGTAGCCGCGGTGGCTGAACAGATAGGTCAACGCCGGCTGCGGCTTGAGATGCACGAGTTGACCACGGACCGGCACGACGGCGTGATCCTTGAGCAGCGAACCCGCGCCCAACCCCAGGCAATTCACGACCGTGCGATGCGGCAGCGCGGCGATCTCGGCAAGCGACCCAAAGCGACGCGACTCAAACCGCACGCCGTGTTCCAAGAGTTGTGCTTGCAGCCTCGCGAGGTATTTCGGCGGTTCGAGGTGCAGCGTGTCGTACGCCCGGCCACTCATCCCCGGAAGCTCGGCAAAAGGGAGTTGGTCCAGGTCGCGTGGGTTCGAGAGATCGTCCGGCACGCCGCGCAGCGCGCCGCCGCCGCGTTCGGCGGTGAAGTTGGTTTTGCGGTGTACGCCCGCCGTAGGGTCGCTTTCGCTACGCAGATAAGCGCGGTGCGTCGCCCGCAGGATCGTGGACATGGGCACGCCCGCGGTCTCGTCCCAGGCCACGAGCGACGGCGCGAACTGGGCTCCGGCTTTCGCTGACGTCGTGTGGCCCCCGACTTGATTCGCGTACACCACGATCGGCACGCGTCGGCGGGTGAGTTCCATCGCCGTGGTCAGCCCGATGATCCCGCCGCCCAGCACGGCCACGCGAGGAGAAGCCGTCCCGCGAGCGCCGCGATCACGCTGCCCGAGCCTATCCGTGTCGGACGCCATCACGTCGTCGGCGACGCGCTCCGCGCACCCCCAGCTGAGGGTCCATCCCGACCCACCGTGTCCGTAGTTGTGAACCCAGCGCTGCCCGGGCGTGATCTCGTCAAAGGCGCTCACGCCTAGTCGCACCGAGCCCCGCCGATACGGCCGAATCCCCGCGTCGTAGCGCAGCACCGCTTGGTCCGAAAGATCCGGCGCTGGGAGCACACCCGCCCGCCACGGCCCACGGTTCGCGGGCGGGATGTGTTGGGGGCGTGCGACGCAACCCAGCGCTGACCAACCCGCCCCAGCCAACGCCGCGCCGCCCGCGGCGCGCAGCAAACCCCGCCGTGTATGTGGGCGCAGCGAACTCTCGTCGTTACGCTGCACGTTGTTGTGTTCGGTTTGCATCGCTTTGCTTTGATCCACGGAGAGTTCCTATGCGTACGACGCGTTCCATGTTGACGTTGAGCTTCGTCGCCTGTGTTTGTACCGCTTCGGTCGGCTGCGAGTCGACCACGCCGGTGAGCGACAAGGCCCAGGAAAAGACCCAGCGGGCGGGGAACCGCGCCGAGAGCCGGGTCGATCAGCAGACCGACCGCGCGATCGATCGCAGCGTGGACAAAATCTTCGACGGCATTTTCGACTGAGCTGGAGTCGTCGGCCGCACGGGTGAGGATCAAAATCCCAACGCCGAACCCATGCCTTCGATTCGCCGCCACGCGCTCACCTGCCCGACGTGCAGGGCGACGTGCGTGGTGAGCATGAAGTTCACGAACGCCCCGACCGTGGGAAACCGCTCACGGAGGTCCTCACGCGGTTGGGCCTTTTCGAACACGGCGTCGTCGGCCCGTTGCGTTGCATCGAGTGCCGCTTCGTAACTTCGATTGAACTGCTCGACGATCTCGGACATCGGGGGGTAGTGCGTGCCCTCCACGTCGTTGCTGCACGTGCTGCCCATCCCAAAAAGTGGAACCCAGCCATCGGGGGCGGCGAGTCGATCGGCGCGCTCGTCCCCGAGAAATGTGAGGATGTGCGGGCCATACAACCCGAGGTGGCCATACACCCACGCGGGATGGTTCGTGGGCACGACGCCGACGTCGGCGGCGGGCAGTCGGCCGAAGCGATCGGCGGGGATGTCGCCGAGCATCTGCTGGGCCGTGGAAAACGTGAGTCGGCCGGTGGCGGCGATGATGGTTCCGGTGCTCATGCGTTGGGGTTCCGGTGACGGCTCGGCGGTTGAATTCAGAAGTCCGACATCTCTCGGTAACGGTAAGTCATGGCGCGTTCGTCGAATTCGGAGAAGCGAGCGACGTGGCCGTCGGCGAAGGCGACGTTGAGCGTGCCGCTGTGCTGCGGCTCCCAATAGTCGTCGGTGCCGCCGAAGATCGCGTTGAAGGTGTAGTTGTCCTTGTCCGCGTCGAGCGCGAGGTTGCCGCTGCTGCCGTCGAACGAAGCGAGCTGGTTGTCGCCGAGCGACACGAACGCGGACGGGAAGCGGATCAGGCGTTCTTCCACGCCGCCGCGGACTTCGGCGAAGCTGCTGTACCCATCCAGGCCGCCGTTTTGCACGAACTCGGCCCGGGTGCTCAGGAAGTAGTGATACGGGCTGTCGTTGGGGTACGCGCCGCAGCCGGAGAAGAAGTCCTGGTTCGCGAGGTAGTCGTGGAGCTGTTCCATCCACGAGCGGTTGTTCGTCGACGGGTCGCGTTGGCCCCAGTCGATCGTGCCGCCGGCGTAGGGCCCGCTGCCGCGGAAGTCGGCCTCGTACGACTTGAGCCCGATCGCCATCTGCCGGAGGTTCGAGGCGCAGGCGATCGCCTTGGCTTCGTCCTTGCCGCGCGAGAGGATCGGCAGCAGGATCCCGATCAGGATCGCGATGATTGAGATCACGACGAGCAGCTCGATCAGCGTGAAGCCGGCGGGGCGGAGGCGGGCGGGACGAAGGCGGGAGGGGCGGTGGGCAGGCGCGGCGTGCGGGGTGGGCCGGGTCATGGTTCGCTCCGGGTCAGGCGGAAAGTCGGGAGAAACACCATCGGGGTTGCGGTCTTTCACGCGCTCCTGAGGTTATAGGATTTCTCGGGTCTATCGGCCCTTTTTCTTGCGTTTCGCGGACTTTTTGCGGGGTTTAGAGCCGGCCGGGGCGGTGCGGCCGGCGTTTTTTTGGTTCTTCTTTCCGCGGGGCCGGTCGCGCGGGGCGTCGGCGGCTTTGGTTTTATTTTTCGGGCGTTTCCCGGATTTCGCGGACTTGCCGGTGTTGGCGGGCTTGCCGGATTTACCGCCCGAGGTTTTGGCCTTCGTCGTGGACTTCTTGTTCTTGCCTTGGGACAGCTTGCGTTTGCCCGGCCGGGGCGTCTCGGGCTCGACGACGGCGAGGTCCATCTGCCGTCGCGCGAGGTCGACGGCGGCGACGCGAACGGTGAAGCGGTCGCCGATGCTGATCGTCTTACCCGAGCGCTGCGCGACGAGCGCGCCGGTCTGCCGGTTGAACTGCCAGCGGTCCTGCGGGAGCTGCGGCAGCTCGCGAACAGCAACGAAGCCATCGACGAGGTACTTGTCGATCTGGATGAACACGCCGTTGCCGGTGACGCCGGAGACGGTGCCGGCGAAGTCGTCGCCGAGATGTTCCGCGAGCAACTCGAGCACGAGGTAGTTCCGCAGCTCGCGCTCGGCGTCGGAGCTGTTGCGTTCGGTGGTCGAGCAGTGCCGGCCGATCTCGACGAGCTTGTCGAAGTCGGGCACGGCGGGGTCTTCTTCCATCGCGCGGGTGACGGCCTTCTTGTTCTTGGGGTGCTTGGCGATCGCGTCGAGCGCGGCGTTGATGCCGCGGTGCACGATCAGGTCGGGGTACCGGCGGATCGGCGAGGTGAAGTGCGTGTAGTGCTCGCTGGCCAGCGCGAAGTGCCCGATGAGGTTGGGCGAGTACTCGGCCTTGGTCATGGTCCGCAGCACGGCGATGTGCACCGCGGTCTGCTGCGGCTTGCCGCGGACCGCGTCGAGGAGTTGTTGGAGTTCCTTGCGGTTGGGCTTGGACGGGATGTTGAAGCCGGCGACGCGGGCGAACTGCTGCAACTCGCCGACGCCGTGCGCATCGGGGTCGGGGTGCGTGCGGCGGATCATCGGCACGTCGAAGCGGTCGAACAGCCGCGCGGCCGCCTCGTTCGCCTCGACCATGAACATCTCGATGATCGTGTGCGTGAACGCGTCGTCCTCGGGCTCGGCATCCACGACGCGCCCGGCGTCATCGAAGACCAGCTCCACCGCGGGCAGGCCGAGCACGATCATGCCGTCGTCCATCCGGCGTTTGCGAATGGTCTTCGCGAGTTCGTCCATCTGCTTGAGCTTCTGGATCAGCTCGCGGGGGTACTTGGTCGTGCCGCCCGAGTCTTGGCGGCAGTGCTTGATGGCTTCCTTGAGGTCGTCGTCGATGAGCGCTTGGGCTTCGAGGTAGGTCAGGCGTTTCTTGGAGTTGATGACGCTCTTGGCGAAGCGGGCGGAGAGCGGCTTTCCCTTGCGGTCGTAGCGGATGAAGCAGGACTTGGCGTAGCGCGGCACGTCCGGCTGCAGCGAGCAGACGCCGTTGCTCAGCACCTCGGGCAGCATCGGGATCACGCGCTTGGGCAGGTACGTCGAGTTGCCCCGGGCGTAGGCCTCGGCCTCGAGCGCCGAGCCGGGCAGCACGAACGCGGCGACGTCGGCGATGTGCACGCCCAATTCCCAGGCCGCGCCGTCTTTCTCGTCGCCGGGCGTGAGCTTGTTGATGCTGATCGCGTCGTCGAAGTCCTTGGCGGTCGGCGGGTCGATCGTGGCGATGAACGTGTCGGTGAGGTCTTCGCGGTCGTCGGGGATGTCGTCGCTGATCGTGTTTGCGGCGTCGCGGGCCTCGGCGAGCACGGCGTCGTCGAACGCCTCGGCCAGCCCAAACGCGTGCATGACGGCCTGGGTCTCGACGTCCGGCTCGCCCGCCTCGCCGAGCACCTCGACGATCACGCCCTCGGCCGGCTTGTTCTGCCGGGCGTCGCCGTACTTGATGATCTCGACGACGACCTTGTCGCCCGGCCGGGCGTTTTTGCTGGAGATGTCCCGCACCACGATCGGCTCGGTCATCATCCGGCCGTCGACGGCGACCTGGAAGAACCGGCCCTTTTTCTCGAGCGTGCCGGCGTACTTGCGGTCGGCCCGCTTGAGCACCTCGACGATCTTCGCGACCCACGGGCTCTTTCCACCGCCGCCGCGGTTTTCCTTGTGCACCTTGATCCGCACGCGGTCGCCGGTGAGCGCGTCGCCGACGTTGGGCGGGGGCACGAACAGGTCGCCGTGCTCGACGAGCTGGTCGGGGATGAAGAAACCGAAGCCGTTGGGGTGCTTGCGGAAGATGCCGTCCATGTGCCCGGACGGCGGGGGCAGGCCGATCTCGTCGTCCTGGCTGAGCACGACCTGGTTGTTGTCGAGCAGGTGGTCGATGGCGGCGCAGAACTCGTCGCGCTGGTCGTCGGGGATGGACAGCGCGTCGGCGAGGGCGTCGGCGTCGGTGGGCTCGTACCGCCGGTCGGCGATGTGGGACAGGATGCGTTGGGTGTAGCGGGAGGGCATAAGCGGGAGGGTTGAGGGTCTTGGGTCGAGGGTCGAGGCCAGACGCGACAACGATTACCCGTGATCGTTCAGCGTATGCGATCTGCCCCTCCTCGACCCACGACCCTCAACCCTCTACCCTTCCGCCATGCCCACCACCGACGAACTCACCGACGCCGCGACGAAGCTTGGCGAACTGCTCAAGGACCACGACGCGGTCAAGAATCTGCACGCCGCGAACAAGGCGTTCGCGGACGACACCGCGACGCAGCGGGCGCTGCTGGACTTCCAGCGGGCGATCGCGGAGGTGTCCGCCAAGGAGCAGGCCGGCCAGCCGATCGAGGTCAGCGACAAGAAGAGGCTGCGCGACGCGCAGGAGGCGGTGATCCGCAACCCGATGCTTGGGCGGATGCAGACGGCGCAGATGGATTACTTCGATCTGCTGCGTTCCTTAGACAAGGCGATGCAGGACGCGGCGGGCGTGGACGAGTCGACGCTCAACGGGTTGGCCGGCGCGATGGCGCCCAGAAGCGGCCCCGGAAGTGGCGGCCCCGGAAGTGGTGCCGGCTCGCCCGGGGGACAGCCCGGGTTGGGCGGCGGGATTCATTTGGGGTGAGGGTTTCGGAAGTTGCGTGAGCTTGACGGGCACGCGCAGGCCGTGGGCCTGCGGCTACCCCCGTGTTACGTACGGGTTGCGGCAGCCGCTGCCTGACAGGCTGCGCGGAGCGTGCGCAGAATCTCGGAGCAAAACTTCCGCCGCGCAAACAATCAAGCTCGGACGGCACACCGGAGGCCGACGACGCGGCGAGTCTGGGGAGCAAGCGGACCGGGTTTGGATGCATCACGCAAGTACGCCCAGAAGCCCACGGATTCAATCCGTGGGCTTCGCTCGGGAGTTTTCGAACTTCCGGGGACGCGGAACGTTTTTCGTGTGTCCCGAGGGTCCGCCGCTGATTCTTCCCGGGTTCGGTGCGTGGGGCCGGGGCAGAAGCGACCGCGGGACGCGGCGTGAGGGGTGGACGCAAGGCGTCGTTCACCGGCTCCCGGTCGGCCGGGGGTGTCCGCGTTCTTTGACAAGTGGAGAGGAAGTGGTTTCGCGTAGCGGCCGGATTCATCCGGCCGACCGACGGATGAATCCGTCGGCTACGCGGTATCGTTCGAATGCGGCGCGAAATGGTGCAGGACAATGCCCGCGGCGACGGCGACGTTCAGCGAATCGACGCCGGCGTGCATCGGGATGGTGACGACGTGGTCGCAGGCGGCGAGGTGTTCTTCGTGGAGACCGTCGCCTTCGGGGCCCAACAGGATCGCGCATTTCTCGGGGCGGGCGGCTTGGTGCAGCGGCGTGGCGTCGTCGCGCAGCGCCGTGCCGATCGTGGTATAGCCGTGCGTCTCGCGGAGTGCATGCAGGTCCACCAACAAATCGTCGCTCCGCACGATCGGCAACTTGAAAATCGTGCCCATCGACAGCCGCACCGCCCGGCGATACCACGGGTCGGCACACCGCGGTCCGAGCACGAGCGCGTCGGCCCCGAGCCCGGCGGCGATCCGCACGATCAGCCCGAGGTTGTCCACGTTGGTGATCTCGGGCAGCACGACGAGCGTGTTGGTGTTGGTTGCCTTGTCGAGCGGCGTGGATTGCGGAATCTCCGCCGCGGCGATGACGCCTTGGTGCAACGCGAAACCGACCGCGGCTTCGAGCACGTCGTCCGGGGCAACCAGCAACGTGTTGGGATTCGGCCAACGATCGATCCACTTGTCCGCCCGCTTGTCCGCACAGAGCAGCGAGTGCAGCGGCAAGCCCGAGCCGATCAAGCGTTCGACGACGAAGTTGCCTTCGGCGAGGAACAGGCCGTGCCAACTGCGGAGTTGCCGGTCGCGGAGGTTGAGGTAGAGCGACAGCCGGGGGTCGTCGGCTGCTTCGATGCGGTTCACGACGACAGCTTCGCGTTGAGCTTTTGGCTGACGGCTTTGGGGTTCGCTTGGCCCCGGCTGACTTTCATCACCGCGCCGACCAACGCCCCGATCGCCTTGGCGTTGCCGCCGCGGACGTCGTCCACGGCCTTGGCGAGTTTTGGGTCCTGGATCACGGCGTCGACCCATGCGTCGAGCTGGCCCTCGTCGGAGACCTGGAGCAGGCCGTGCTGTTTTGCGAGGGCTTCGGCGGATTCGTCGGAGGTTTCGCAATGCACGAGCAGCGGGGCGGCGGCGGACGAACCGATCTGGTCGGCGTCGAGCAGCGCGACGATGCCGGCCGCTTGATCGGGGGCAACGCCGAGCTGGTCGACCGTGGTGTTCTGCTCGTTGGCCCGCGCGGCGGCGACGTTCAGGAGAAACGCGGCGAGCTTCGGGGCTTTGGGTTGATGCTCGCTGGCGAACGCGGCTTCGAAGAACCGCGTGGTCCGCGGTTCGGCGAGCAGCGTGTCGGCGTCTACAGGTTTGAGCCCGAGTTCGTCGATGTAGCGGGTGCGTTTCGCGGCGGGCAGTTCGGGCAGGTTCTGCCGGACGTCGTCGAGCCAGTCTTGATCGACGACGACCTCAACCAGGTCGGGGTCGGGGAAGTAGCGGTAGTCGTGGGCGTCTTCCTTTTCGCGCTGCGGCGTGGTTTCGAGCTTACTGTCGTCCCAGCCGCGGGTGGCTTTGGAGTTGGGGGACATGACCTTGCCGGTCTGGACCCAGGCGTCGACCTGCCGGTGGTGTTCGTGGGTGATCGCGCCGTGCACCGCCCGGAACGAGTTGAGGTTCTTGACCTCGACGATGGGCGTCTTGAAGGTCTCGCCCTTGGCGTTGGCGATGATCACGTTGATGTTGGGCTCGAAACGCATGTGCCCACGCTGCATGATGCCTTCGGTGACGCCAAGGTGTCGGCAGAGGTCGCGGAGTGCGGTGCAGAAGCGGATCGCGGTGTCGGCGTCGCGGAAGTCCGGAGCGGTGACGATCTCGAGCAGCGGGGTGCCGGCCCGGTTCAGGTCGACGAGCGAGCCGTCGCTGAAGCCGCCGCCCGGTAGTTCGTGCAACAGCTTGCCGGCGTCTTCTTCGAGGTGGGCCCGGACGATGTTGATTTTGGTCCCCCCGGAAGTCTGGGAACTCGCGTCTGGGTGGTCTTCCGGGGGGGGCACGTCGAAGAAGCCGTCGAAGCAGAGCGGCCGGTCGTACTGGCTGATCTGGTAGTTCTTTGGCAGGTCGGGGTAGTAGTACGACTTGCGGTCCCACTTGGCCCGGGGGGCGATGGCGCAGTGGAGGGCGAGCCCGACCTGAACGGACATCTCGACGGCGGCCTTGTTCATCACGGGCAGCGTGCCGGGCAGGCCGACGGCCACGGGGCTGAGCAGCGTGTTGGGCTCGGCTTCGAAGTGGTCGGGGTGGGCGACATTGGGGGCGTCGGTCCACATCTTGGAGTGGGTCGCGAGTTCGACGTGGATCTCGAGGCCGACGACGAGGGTGGTGGTCAGGCCGTGCGGCTCGCCGGGATCGGGGTAGGCGTAAGCGGTGCTCATGGCCCGTGATCATCCGGCATGTCGGGGGGGCGGGCAAATCCTGACGTTGAACTCATTCGCGGCGGGTATGGTTGACCGTTACGGATCGGTTTCAACTCACCACGGAGATGCATCATGTCGAGCGTGCTGGAAGTCGGGAAGCAACTGGTGTCGATGTGCCGAGCGGGCCAATGGAACGAGGCGATGGCCGAGCTATACGCGGACGAGGCGACGCACGTCGAGGCGTACGAGATGGGGCCGGAGATGCCGCGGGAGAACGGGCCGAAAGCGAAGCTGCTGAAGATGACCGAGTGGTGGGACGCGAACCACGAGGTGCACGGCTGCGAGTTGCAAGGGCCGTATCCGCATGGGGACGACCGATTCGCGGTGCGGATGACGATCGACCTGACGCCCAAGGAGGGGTCGGGCATTCCGAACGCGGGCAAGCGTCACACGCAGGAAGAGGTCTGTGTGTACACCGTCGCGGACGGGAAGATCACGATGGTGGAGTTTTTCTGGGATCCGACGGGGTACGGCGAAAGCTGAGTGGCCGACTTAGGTCGAGGCCTTGAGGGCGTAGACCGCTTCGATGACGGCCTGCGGATCGCGGGGGGCGTCGTCCCGGGCGAGCACGCGGTCGATGAGTTGCACGGCGTCGAGTCGCTGCTCGCCGAGTTGGAGCAGGATTTCGAGGGCGTCTTTCGCCAACGTACCGCCCCCGGACGAAGTGAGTTTGTCGGGTGCGGCGGGTGTGGTTTTCTTGCCGGGGGTGGGTGGGGTGTCGTACGCGGCGGCGCTGACGAATTTGTCGACCTTGTCCTTGAGCGTAACGACGAGGGTTTCGGCGAGCTTCTTGCCGACCTCGGGCATGGTCTGCAGGAGCTTGAGGTCGCGGTCGGCGATGGCGGCGGCGAGGGTTCCGGGGTCGAGCACCATGGCGCGGAGGGCGCGTCGGTGGCCGATGCCCTTGACGGTGACGAACAGCTCGAAGAAGCGTTGGTCGGACCGAGACGGGAAGCCGGCAAGCCGGGGGAAGATCGTCGCGCCCTGGGCGGTGGCCTCGAAGAAGCAGAGCGTATGGAGCGTGACGGTTTGGCCCTCGCGGGGGGCGAGGCGGATCGCGGCGTAGGCGGGGAGGATCGTTTCGTAGATGAGTCCGCCGCCGGCGTCGACGTAGGCGGTGTTGGTGGCCGGGTCGGTCTCGACGAGGGTGCCGGTGAGGCGAGCGATCATGCGGAAAAGCTAACGCAGACTACGCCGAGACGCAGGCACGTAGAGACGCGGACGGGCAAACGCCAAGACGCCAAGACGCCAAGGAGGGGGACATGGCGGGAGACGACATGTTTTGGTCTGTCTTTTTGGCGTCTCTGCGTCTTGGCGTTTTGGCGTTATGTTTCCTGCGATGAACGCGACGAAGCTCAAATACGGATGCAACCCGAATCAGACGCATGCGGTGCTGGGGCAGCCGGACCAGGCACCATTGACGGTGGTGAATGGGTCGCCGAGCTACATCAATCTGCTCGACGGGTTGCGGGGGTGGCAGCTCGTGCGGGACCTCAAGGCGGCGACGGGCAAGGCGGCGGCGTCGTCGTTCAAGCACGTGAGCCCGGCGGGGGCGGCGGTGGCGGGTGAGTTGTCGGAGGATTTCAAGAACGCGTTTTTCTATGCCGATCCGCCGGGAGGTTGGTCGGACGTCGCGACGGCGTACGCCAAGGCGCGGAGCAGCGATCGGGTGGCGAGCTTCGGCGATTTTGTCGTGGTCAGCGAGACGGTGGACGCGTCGCTGGCGGCGGTGCTGAAGCCGGAGGTGAGCGACGGGATTCTCGCGCCGGGGTACGACGACGACGCGGCGGAGATTTTGAAGGCGAAGAAGGGCGGGAAGTACGTGATGCTGGCGATGGACGAGGCCTACGAGCCGCCGGCGATCGAGTCGCGGGTCGAGTTCGGGTTGACGCTGGAACAGTCGCACAACGATCTCGACATCACGCCGGCGACGTTTGCCAAAGTGGTTACGAAGAAGCGGGACATTCTTCCGGGGGCGATGGAGTCGTTGCTGGTGGCGACGATCACGCTGAAGCACACGCAGAGCAATTCGATTGCGGTGGGGTTCGGGGGGCAGGCGGTGGGGATCGGGGCGGGGCAGCAGAGCCGGATCGCGTGCACGCGGATCGCGTGTGACAAGGCGGACCGTTGGCTGCTCAAGACGCATCCCAAGACGCTGGCGTTGGAATTCGCGGACGGGTTGGCGAAGGCGGAACGTGTGAACGCCCAGGACCTGTTCGTGCGTTGGCACGAGCTGAACGACGGCGAGCGGGCGGAGGTGTCGAAGATGATTGTCGCGGGTCTGGACCCGATCACCCCGGACGAGCGGTCGCAGTGGTTGGGTCAGCTTTCCGAGGTGGTTTTAAGCAGCGACGCGTTCATCCCGTTCCGGGATAACCTGGATCGCGCGGCGGCGTCGGGGGTGTCGGTCGTCGCACAGGCCGGAGGGTCGGCCCGGGATCAGGGCGTCATCGACGCGGCGGATCAGCACGGCATGGCGATGGCGATGACGGGCGTGCGGTTGTTTTTGCACTGAGTCCAATCGGCCGGTGGGCCGACCCACGGACGGAGTCCGTGGGCTTCCCTTTATGCGGTCCACCATAGGGCGGCGGCGAAAGACAGCAGCGAGAGCGCGGTGCTGAGGACAATCGTCGCGGCGGCGAGCGGGGCGTCGCCCTTGAGTTGGGTGGTCAGGACGTAGGACGCGACGGCGGTGGGCGCCGCGGCGAAGATGAGGACGGTGCGGAGGTCGTCGTCGGTGAGGCCGAGCGCGGTGCCGAGCAGGCCGGCGAGGAGCGGGACAACGGCGAGCTTGATGACGGCCGACGCGGCGGCGGGTTTGGTTTGGGAGCCGAGGCGATAGGCGACCATCGCGCCGCCGAGGCAGAGCAGCGCGAGCGGGGCGGCGGTCTGTCCGAGCAGGCCGAGCGTTTCGCCGAGGGCGGCGGGGATGGGCCCGAGTAGTTGGTTCCACACGAGCCCGACGACGCAGGCGAGGATCAGCGGGTTGGTGACGATCGATCGCGTGAGGCGGATCGGCAGGCGGAGGTCGAGGCGTTGGTGCGGGGCGACGAGGGCGACGACGGCGATGAGGTTGTAGAGCACGACGAGCGGGCCGAGGACGAGGGCGGCCTTGGCGCTGATGGCGGGGTCGTAGTCGGCGGCGAGCGCGACGACGGGCAGGCCGGTGAAGGCGAGGTTGCCGCGGGAGCCGGCCTGGACGAACGTGCCGGCGGTGGGGCCGGGCATGCGGAGGAGCGCGGCGTAGGCCCAGGCGATCCCGGCGGCGAGCGTGGTGGCGATCGCGAGGGCGGCGAACATCTTGAGCGCGTCGTCGCCGATGGCGGGGGCTTCGGCGAGCTTGACGACGAGCAGGGCGGGCAGGGCGATCCAATAGACAAAGCGTTCGAGGCCGCGTCGGAAGTCGTGGCTGAGGAAGCCAGACTTGAACAGGGCCGCGCCGGTCGCGATGAGCAGGAAGATCGGCAGCAGCGGCGCGAGGACATGCACGTCGGAGCGTTCTTACCAGTTGCTTCGATGCGATGCGCGTCAGCGTCGGCGGGGGGGCAGGTGGAGCTTGCCGAAGCGGTCGTCGAGGGCGGTGAGCAGGCGGCGGTACGGCGAGCCTTGCAGTGTGGCGAGGAACGTCTCGGCGAGGGCCGGTTCGTTGCTGCGGATCCAGAGCTGGAGCGGGCGGTGGCGGATGCTGTGCATGGCACGGTGGTCGATCCGGCCGTAGAGGGCGGAGGGGCGTTTCTGGATTTGCGTGTTGCGTTGTTCGAGCGGCTGGTCGGGAAAGTCGTCGCGTTGCGGGACGGCGTAGCCGTGGTCGGTGAACGCGGCGTCGAGGCCGGCGTCCGCGAGCCAGTCGGCGTGGACGGGGCGGAAGTGCGGCCGCTTGTCGGCGGTGGGTTTGAAGAGGTGTTCGTCGCCGGCGGGGGTGAGGGACTTGAAGCCGACGTCTTTCCAGATGTCGTCGGCCTGGGCGTCGGTGAGTTCGAGGTCGGCGTCGCGGCCGAGCTGTTGGATGGTCTCGCGGGGGCGTTGGATGAGGTCTTCGTAGCGAATCACGCGGTAGGCGTTGGGGTGGGTTTCGAGGACGGCCTTGGCGTCGGCGTGGTATTCGGCGATTTGCGGGGCGGTGGGTTGGAACCAATCGCGGTCATGGAGAGCGTGTTCGAGGGGCCGGACGGTTTTGGCGGCGTTGGAGCAGAGAACGGCGAGGGGGTTGCGGACGGCGAGGTAGACGCGGCGGTAACCAAAGGCGGGGAAGAAATCGGCGGCTTCGGCGTCCCAGCGGGAGTGCGCGCCGTAGGGTCGATTGAGGAAGCCGGCGTAGGGGAGGTGATTGAGGAGGAAGGTGGTGCTCGCTTGGTCGTCGTGTTGGTGTTTGTTGCTTTGCGTGAGCGTGGCCCGGACGGAGCATTGGCCGAGGTGGCCGGGCGCGAGGACCAGTTTTTCGAGCGTGTGTCCGGTGGTTTGGCCGGCTTTGGCGAGGAGCTGTTCCGCGGCCACATGAGTGACTTCGGCGTGGTGCTGGGCGTAGTGTTGGGCTTGTTTCCAAGCGGGCGTGTTGGCGACGGAATCGTTGGCCGCGCGGAGCGCTTCGATTTTGGCGAGGACGCCTTGGAGGACGATGTTGCCGGTGCCGGGGTAGCCGACGACGGCGTAGAGGTTGGCGTACTGACGCGCGAGGTCGGCGGCGAGGACGGCGGGGTGGTGGATGGGGGTGTCGGGGGGTGTGGTGGTGTGGAGCGCGGCGAGTTGATCAAGGAAGCGGTGGGCGGCGTGGTGCGTCGGGTCGGTGGAGCCGGTGAGCAAGAGGACGGCGTGGCCGTCCGTCGGATTGGCACTGGAGGCGACACGTTTGGATTCGGGCGTGAAGCCGGCGGCATGGAGGACGGGCGTGGCGGCTTGGTGTTCGGTGGGGGTGCCGACGACGTTCCATGCTTGGTGGGTCGGGGCGTGCCAGCGGGTGCTTTGGCTCGCTTGGGGTCGCGCGGGGCGAAAGCGTGCGGCGGCGTTTCGGATTTTTTGGATCAGCGGCATGGCGGGCTTTGTTGGGGCCGTGCAGCTTAAAGGGCGTGGGCGGTGCGATGTCGGAGGAGGCCGTCGCCGAGCGAGCGGAGGATGGCGACAAAGTCGTCTTCTTCGACGCGGCGGGCGGCGGTGTCGGCGAGTGATTCGTCGGTGGCGCGGACCTCGAGACGCAGGTGAGGCAGGGATCGGTGGATGAGTTGGGTGGGGTCGGGTCGGCCGTAGAGCAGGCTGGGCGCGTTGCGGACGAGTTCGTCGGTGAGGGGGACGAGCGGTGCGTCGGGGAGGCGGTCGGGCGTAGGTTGCGTGTAGCCAAAGGGCGTGAACATGTCGAGGATGCCGGAGCTCTGCAACTGGTCGTATTGGCTGCGTCGGAAGAGCGGGTATTTGTCGGCCAGCGGATCGACGAGGTGTTCATGGCCGGCGGGCGTTAGGGGTCGGAAGCCGACGCGATCCCAGATCGCGCGGGCGTCGTGCTTGCTGAGTTTGTAGCCGGCGTCGTCGGCGAAGCGGCGCAGCGCGGCGATGGGATGTTCCAGCAGGTCTTCGAAGCGGACGAGTCGGAAGTGTTCTCGGTGACGATCGACCTGCGATAAGAAGTTGGCCATCGTGCGTGCGCATTGGTCGAGCCATGCGGGGTGATGTAAGACCGGTTCGCAGGGGCGGAGGGTTTTGCTTGCGTTGGATGCGATGCCTGCGAGCGGTTCGCGGACGATGCAGTAGACGCGGCGGAACCCCGTTTGTTGAAAGAAGCGGACGGTGTCGGCGTCCCAGGGAATGTGGGCGCCATAATCCTGGCCTACGAAGCCCGCGTAAGGGATGCCTTCGATGAGCAGGGTGTGGCCGTCGGCGAATTGGACGCGGGCCGCGGCGGCGTCGACGCGGTCCGAGCCGCTGACGGTGTAGTCCTGCACGGTGGTGCGGCGGTCGTCGGCGATGTGTTGGTTAAGTTGCGACAGAGCGTGGCGGAGGGCTTGGCCGTGGTGGTTGGCGTCGTAATGGAGGGACGCGCATTTTTCGGGGAAGGGCCGCTGGTCGTTGGGGCCGAGCGCGTGTTGGTCGAGCGCGGCGAGGAGGGCGTGGAGGAGCATGTTGCCGTGGCCGGCGAAACCGGTGACGGCAAATCGGCCGGTGTCGGGCAGGTTGATCCAGGCGGCGCGGGCGACGGGGTGGAGTACGTCGGTGGGGCGGATTTCCTCGGTCGTTTGGCGTTGGTGTTTCCTTAGCGCGGCGACAGCTCGGGCGAACACGGCGGTGGGTGTTTTGCGGTGCAACGCGAGGAAGGCCTGTGCCGGAAGCGGCGCTTGCTGCGTGGCGGGCTGGGCTTGGGCGGTGAAGCCGGCGTGGGTGAGTTCATGCAGCAACTGGGCCTGCGCGGCGGTCGGCCCCCAGAGCTCGGTGGGGGTTGCGGGTTGGCTGTGGGCGTGGCGGAGCGGGGTCCGGGGTAAGTCGGGCGTGACCTCGGTCGCGCTGGTCGGAAGGGTTGCGGACACCCGCGCATGGTCAGCCCGCCATGGCCGCGCGTCAATGTCGGGTTCACCGTGTCGCGACGAGACGATCGATGACGTCGAGGTAGGCGGTGCCGATTCGGGCGGGGGCGAAGGCTTGGACGCGGGCTTGGCCGGCGGCGATTAGTCTGTCTCGTGTGTCGTTGTGGTTGAGCACGGCGGCGATCGCGGAGGCGAGTTGGGCGGGGTCGGTCGCCTCGGTGACGAGCGCGGCGTCGCCAACGATTTCGGGCAGGGCGCCGCCGTTGGAGGCAACGACGGGGACGCCGTGGTGCATCGCTTCGATCGCGGGTAGGCCGAAGCCTTCGTACCGGCTGGGCATGACCAGGGCGGCGGCATGGGTGTAGAGCGTGTGCAAGGCCGCATCGTCGATGGCTCCACGAAAGGTCACGCGGTCGGTGAGCTGGTGTTCGGCGACACGCTCTCGCGCTTCGGGAAAGCGTGGGTCGGGCGGGCCGACGAAGACCAGGTGAAGCGGTTCGGGCAGGCGGGCGAACGCGTCGATGAGACCCACCGCGTTTTTGTACGGATCGAAACGACCGACGCAGAGCAGGTACGGCGTCGTCGGCGCGTCGTGATCGCGGCGGGCGTCGGGCGGCACGGGCACGGCATTGGGTACGACGTGCAGTTTGCAGTTCGGGAGGTCGAGCAGGCGGGCGAGATCGTTGGCCGAGTGCTGGCTGACGGTCAGCACGGCGTCGGCACGGCGGGTTTGTCGTTTGACCCAAGCACGCCACAAGGGTCGGAAGCGCTCTTTCTTGGAACGGGCGGTGGGGCGGCAGAGGTGCGGGAGGAGCGGGATCGCGTCGTGCAGCGTGACCGCGAGTTTGGGGCCGGGCCATAGGGGCGCGAAGACGTCCGGGCAGTGCAGCACGGTGGGGTGGAGACGGGTCAGGCGTGATCGCCATCGCAAGAGTTCGCCGGGCGATCGCGGCGTGTATGGATCTGTGATGGCGTCGAACGGTCCGTGGTTCGCGAGGGTTTGGGGCAGCGGGCCGTCGGGGTGAACGAGGACGCGTACAGCCCGGGCCGGATCGGCGAGGCGGATCGCATCCAGCAGGTTCACGATGTAACGCGGAATACCGCTGGGCGGCTGGGCGAGATAACGCGCGTCAAGGGTGAGCACAGACGCGATGCTACGAGATGTCGCGGGGCGGATAAGCTGCCGCGATGGGGTGCGTACCTTCTTCACGGTTCGACGATTCGGCTGCGCCGTCGGCTTTGCCCACGCGGGTGCTGTTTGATGTGACGCGGACCGCGTTGCACGGCGGGAACACCGGGGTTCAGCGCGTCGTGCGGAACTTGCTTGTCCATGGTGCCGAGGCGTTGAGTGGGTTGGGAGCGGTGGAATTTGTCCCGGTTTTGTGGACGGGTACGCGTTATGTGCGTTACGGCGGGCTGCTGCCGGATCGGCCGCAACGTTGGGTCGCGTTTTTGCAATCGATCCAGCAGCGTCGGCGGTTGCGGCGGGCCGGCGGCGATCACGACGCGGCGAACGAGCCGATCGCGTCGGAGTCTTCGGAATGGATGCCGGGCTGGATGGAGCGGATGATCGGTTGGGCCCAGGCGGGTCGTCGGTCGGTGCGGGTGAACGAGGGCGACTTGTTGCTGCTCGCGGATGCGCCGTGGAACTCGCGGTCGCTGCTGGACCACGCGGACGGCTGTGGGGCGAAGGTCGTGGTGCTGCTGCATGACTTGTTGCCGCTTCAGGTTCCCGAGACGTGCGAGGCGGGGGTGCCGGGGCGGTTTCGTCGGTGGTTGGATCGGGTGCTTCCGTTGACCGACACGGTGGTGACGGTTTCCGAAGCGACGGCGACGTCCGTGCGGGAACACGTCGAGGCGATGGATCTTTCGGGTCTGCGGATCGCGACGTTTCGGCCGGGCTCGGACGTGACCGCCGAGGGCGGTTCAACTCGGGAGATGGACCTGTCGCGGCTTCGGCCGAACCTGCCGCCGTGCTTTCTGGGCGATCCCACGGTGCTCTGCGTGGGAACGCTCGAACCCCGTAAGGATCACGCGACGCTGCTCGATGCCTTCGAGACGTATTGGGCGAGCGGGGGCGAAGCGCGACTGCTGATTGCGGGGAAGGTCGGTTGGAACGCCGGCGAACTGCTGCGACGACTGGATGCGCATCCGCGGCGCGGTCGGCGTCTGTTGGTGTTTCACGACTTGGACGACTTGGAGTTGACCTACGCGTACCACTTGGCAACCGCGGTGGTGTGCCCCTCGTTGGCCGAGGGATTTGGGTTGCCGATCGTGGAAGCCATGCGGCAAGGGTCACGGGTGATCGCCTCGGACATCCCGGCCCACCGCGAGGCGGGCGGCCTGGCGGCAACGTACTTTCCCAAGGGCGATTCCCAGACGCTGTCGCAGTTGCTTTTACGGTTGGACACGCTTCCGGAGCCCGGGGCCGACGCTTTGGGTGCGGTACAGGATTGGTCGCAAAGCGCGGAAGACTTTTTCTGGGCGGCGATCGGTATAGGACGGTCGGCCGGATGAAGATCGCGCAGTTGAGCTTCGCGGAGACCGGCGGCGGCGCGGAACGCGTGGCGACCGATCTGCACGATTGCTTCCTGGAAGCGGGGCACGACGCGGTGTTGCTAACGCCTCGGCCGAACGCGGCATCCGAGCGCGCGGGCGTGGTGCCTGTGGATATCGATAGGGGACGCAGCGGTTGGGAACGCGCATTGATGAAGATCGACCGGCGTCTTGCACGGCCGCGTGCAGCGCTGCGCCGGCGGAGCGGTTACGACGATCCGCATCACCCGTGGACCGTGCGGCTGCTGGAGCAGTTGCCGTGGAAGCCGGACGTGCTGCATCTGCACAACCTGCATGGAAACTGGTTTGATCTGCGTCAGCTCGGCTCGTTGTCGAGGCACTTGCCGACGGTGGTCACGCTGCACGATGGATGGCTGCCGTTGGACGGGCCGCATTGGCCGATGCACGTGACGGGTTGGGATCGCGAAGCGTTGCGCGTAAATCATGCTTTGCGCGAGCAGGGTTTGCGCGACGCGGCGCTCACGGTGGTGTCGCCGTCGCGTTGGATGAAAGGCGTGTGGGACGCGTCGCCGTGGAGTGCGAAGGTGGGTGATGCGGTGGTGATTCCGAACGGGATCGATCTGGACATTTTTCGCCCGGACGGCGGCACCCTCACCAACGGAGACTTCTGGAAAGACGGTGAGCATCGCGTCTTGAGTGTCGGTATATCTGGACGAGGGAAGCCGAGTCACACGGAACTCGCCGCAACGCTGTTGGTCATCGAGTCCTTGAAGAGGCGGAAAGCGAAGGCGGTCATCGCAAGCGTCGGCGACTGCGACGACGAGTGTCCACGCAATATGCAATTCGGTTCTTGCCGGGTCCACCAGCCCGGGCGGATTTCGGATCGTGCGCGGCTGGCCTCGATCTACCGCAGCGCAGACGTCTTGTTTCATCCGGTTCACGAAGACAACGCGCCGCTCACCGTGCTTGAAGCGATGGCCTGCGGATCGCCCGTGGTTGCGCCCGGCGTGGGTGGGATCCCGGAGTTGGTGAGCGATGGAATCCATGGTCGCCTGTACCGACCCGGAGATCACGAGAGTCGGCTGGCCGCGCTGCTTTCGCTGCTGGATGACGACCAAGCAGCTCAGCGGATGGGTCGCTTCGCCGCCGAGCGTGTACAGCAACACTTCGACCGCCGGCGCATGGCCGACGATTACCTCGCGCTATACGTCGAGCTGAACTGAAGCTCACCAACGCCCATCGAGCATCTGTCGGATCGCATGTGCGACGCCCGCGTCAGCATTAGGCAGGCTCACGCGATCGGCGACATCCTTGACCGCATCGATCGCGTTACCCATCGCCACGCCGAGGCCCGCCGCGGAAATCGCAGGCAGGTCGTTCACCTGGTCGCCGATCATGGCGATCTGTGTGTCGTCGATGCCGTGCTTCTCCGCGACCGCGCGTAATCCACGCCACTTGCTACAACCCGCGGGGAACACTTCGAGGATCTGCACCGGGTCCTGCTCGCCGACACGCTCGACCCCCTCGAAGCTGTGCGATTCGATTCGGCCGGCAAAGCGTTCCTGCATGTCCGCGACGAAGTGACTCATGTCCGGTAGCGTCGAAACCACCGCCACACGAACGCAATCGTTGCGGTCTGCCTCCGACATCACCGGACGCTCGACCACCCGTGCGCCGCTGGACTCGAACCACCACTTGGTGTTGGGAGTCATCTCGCCGCGGCCGGTGACTAAGTAGTCATGATCGATCCGATCGGGGACGCGAAACACCAGCACGGCTTCGGGCAAGTCCGCCAACACATCCACGATTTCTTGCACCAACTCGGGTGCGAAGCTCGCGTGGTCCCGCACCGTGCCGCAAGCCAGCTTCGTCACCAACGCGCCGGTTACGAACACGCCCTCGTCCAAGCCCTTGCTCAGCCCGTCCAACTGCTTCACCGCGTGACGGCTTTCGTGCCAAGCCCGCCCGGTGCAGGGCACTACGACCATGCCGGCCTCGAGCGCATCGTGCACCGCGTCGCGGTCGGCCTTGAGAATCGTCTGGTCGGGTTGCAGCAGCGTGCCGTCCAGATCGATCCCTAAAAGGCGATACTTGTTGTGGTGTACGGGCTTCGCGGGGGGGGCACTCATCGGGCGGGGAGTCTACGCGGGACGCATGGCCGTTGGCGTGAGTGCGGCGTGAAGGTCGGCCGACAATCCCGCGCACGCGAGTTTGAGGTTCACGTTGCTTCCCAACCGTCGGCGGAACGTGGACACCGCATCGATCACGCCAAGCCACGGGCCTAGCACAGCGTCGCCTGCCAACGGGTCCCCGGTCGGCACGTCGGTGGCGCGTTGCCGAAGCGCGTGCCGAGCTTCCGACGAGACAAGCTGCGACAAAAGATCCGCCGCGAGCTTGTTGGCCGCTTCTTTGCTGGCGTTCGCGTGGGCCTTGACCCAGACCTCGGCAAACCCTTCGATCCGCTTGGCGGATTCGTCGCCGAACTCCGGCGCCGCTCGACCGCTCGACAAAGCCTGAAGCATGGGGAGCATCGCGTCCGCCCACGCCGTGAGGCCGTGCTCCAACGCCATGGCCGCCCGTCCCAGCGACCCGTCCGCAAACCGCGCGACCCAAGCCGCGCTCTTAGCGTCCAACGCCGGCGCTTCCCGCTTGATGAATCGCACGACGTCGTCGGCAGGCAAGGGCACAAACGCGATGCGTTGGCATCGGCTGCGGATCGTGGGCAGCAGCCGTTCTTCACTCGATGTCACCAGCACCAGCGTCGTGCCCGCCGGCGGTTCTTCCAGCGTTTTCAGCAGCGCGTTTTGACCCTCCCCGCGGATTAGCTCCGCCTCGTCGACGATGAACACCTTGCCGTGGTCCAGTTGCGAAGAACGAAACGCCGGGCCGATGAGGTGTTCCTTGAGCACGCCGACCGGGATGTTGGTCAGCTTTCGAGCCCGCACGTTTGCGTCGTCGCTATAGCGGGAGAGCTCTTTGGTGACGATGTGTAGGTCCGGGTGAGCCAAGCCGTTCACCTCTTCATCCGCCTCTTCGTCACGCGACTTGCGAAACAGCTTGCACGAGGCGCAGTGCCCACACGCCAATGTTTCTCCGGTCAGCGTCGTCTCGGGCTGATGGCAAAGCACCCGCCGCGCCAGCGCGACCGCCGTTGTGAATTTCCCCACGCCCGTCGGCCCGTGAAAAATCAGCCCGTGGTGCAGACGCCCCGACGCGAGCATCGCCCGTAGCTGACCGATCGCCGTGGCTTGGCCCAGGATGTCATCCAACGCAACGGACATCCCCGAATCGTAACGCCCTCGCCGTCCACGGCCTGTGATCTAGAGCCGCGCCGCATTAAACTCTGCGTATGAAGCCATTGTTCATTCTGACCGTCCTCGCCGTCGGCATCTTTATGCAGCCCGCGGTCGCCAATCCCAACCCCAACGATTTGGCTTACCGCTACGAGCAGCTCTCCAAGCACGCCGGCCGCAGCCCGCTCCCCCAGCCACGCGAAGTCTTCCCCGCCGCGCTGCCTTTCGAACGCACCGTGGAACTCACGCCCGACGTCCCCAAGTCCGGCGTGGTCGCTTGGCGCGAGGCTCCGAAATACCTCGGCGGCGACGCCATCACCGTCGAAGGCATCATCTTCGACACCTACCAGACCTCCGGCCCGGTGACCCGCCTCCAGTTCGCACGCTTCCGCGACGAGCCCGACGCATTCTATATCGCGCTTTTCGAAGAAGCCTGGAAAGGCACCGGCATCAAAGACCCCGCCAAACACTTCGCCGGCAAATCGATCCGCGTCACCGGCCCGGTCAGCGAATTCCGCGGCAACCCCAACATCGAAGTCAAAACCATCAACGCCATTCAGCTCATCGGCCGCCGATAGTCCGCACGCTTTTGTCGCGCGTTCGATCCGTCGATCAAGTCGCCTCTCTCGTGTCTCACGTTCATTTCTTCAGGACATCGTCATGCCGCCACGCGACCCCCAAAACGCCGTCGTCCTGGACCGGGTCGATCATCACGACGACTTAGCCACGTTCCGGATCGCCTACCGGGATGGCCGCCCGCCCCAATTCAAACCCGGGCAATACGCCACGCTCGGGTTGCACGGGCCGCCGCCCGGAGACGGCAAACCCGCGAAGCTCATCCGCCGCATGTACTCCGTCGCGTCGTCGCCCGTCGACCACGAACACGTCTCGTTCTACATCGTCCAAGTCGACCAAGGCGCCTTGACGCCCAGCCTCTTCGACCTCAAGCCCGGCGACACGCTCTTCATGGCCGAACGCTTCGGCGGCCACTTCACCCTCGACCCCGTGCCGCCCGACCACCACGTCGTCTGCGTCGGCACCGGGACCGGGCTCGCGCCGTTCCGCGCGATGTATCTCACGCACAACAACGACACGCCCAAACGCTGGAACCGATTCGTCCTCCTCGACGGCTGCCGCACCGCCGCCGATCTCGCGTATCACGACGAACTCCAAGACGCTGCGGCCGCCGATCCCGACTTCACGTACCTCCCCACCGTCACCCGCGAGCCTCCGGACTCGGGCTACGCCGGCCACCGCGGCCGCGTGACCGACTTGCTCAAGCCCGACGTTTTCCCCGACCTCGCGGGCTTTTCGCTCGACCCGGCCAACACGTCCGTCCTGCTCTGCGGCAACCCCGCCATGATCGATCAGGTCGAAGCGGAACTCACCGGGGCAGGCTTCGCCACGCATTCCAAAAAGAACCCGGAAGGCACGCTGCACTTCGAGCGCTATTGGTAAGGCTTCGCGTTCACGCCGCGTGAGATTCCATTACGATCGTTCAGGCCGAGGGCGACGACAACGAGGGGCCGTGGGCGTTCAACACCGCCGACGTCGGCGCCACGAGCCGGCGCACGTCGTACTTCGTCTGCTCCGCCGCGAGCAGTTGCGGCCGCTCCGCCACCGTTTCCAACCACCGGTCCTTGAGTTCACGGGCGAACGCTTCTTGAGCCGGGTCGAACTTCTGCTTCGCGCGTTTTGCGGCCTTCTTCGCTTCTTTGAGCTGGGCCGCGGTTTGCTCGCGGGCCGCGTCGGCTTTCCGCTTCGCGTCTACGTCTCGTTGTCTCGTGGCGGGTGCGGCGTGCTTAGCCCTTGACCGCGCCGGCGGTGAGGCCAGCGATGAATTCTTTTTGGAGCAGGAGGAAGAGGCCGAGGACCGGGGCGATGGCGACGAGGGTGCCGGCCATGATGAGGCCGTAGTCGATGCCGTAGACGCCGCGGAGTTGGGAGATCCAGACGGCCAGAGGGTATTTCTCGGGGGTGCTGAGGATGATCTGCGGGCCGATGAAATTGTTCCACGCGCCCAGGTAGGTGATGAGCAGGAACGCGCCGGCCATGGGGCGGACCATGGGCAAGGCCATGGTGAAGAAGATCCGGAATTCGCCGCAGCCGTCGATGCGCGAGGCTTCCATCATTTCGTCGGGCAGCGACTGGATCATCGCTTGGCGGAAGAGGTAGATGCCAAAGGCCGGGGCGATGCCGGGGAGGATCAGGCCGACGTAGCTGTCCAAGAGGCCGAGCCAATACAGCAGTTGGTAGCCCGGGGCGATGAGCAGGGCACCGGGGATGACCAGCGAAGCGAGGACGATGTTGTCCAAGAGGTTGCGGCCGCGGAAGCGGAACTTGGCGAGCGCGTACCCGCCCATGGCGGCGCCGAGGGTGGCGAGGACGGCGGAGACGGAGGCGAAGAAGAACGAGTTGAGGATGGCCCGCCAGATGCCGGTGGATTGTCGGGGCGCTTCGGGGTCTTGGGGGTTGACCGTGCCGAGGAAGAGCCGCTCAAAGTTGTCGAGCGTCAGCAGGCCCCACGCACGGCCGAAGCGGCCTTCGGGATTGCCTTCGGTCATTTCAAAACGCATCGGCCCGGCACCGGGTTGCTCGGCGGCTTGGACGATCGCGTCGGGCGCGGCGACGCGGCCCAGCGTTTGGTTGATCACCGGCGTCTGGGGGATCACGAAGTCGAACGGATCGCCGTTGGCGTCGAGCCGATCGTCGGCCTCGGGGCCGAAGCCCACGCGGACGAGGCGGGTACGCGTTTCATCTTCGTTGGCGAGTCGGACGCCGACGGTGAGTTCGTACTCGGCCGAGGCTTCGGGCCCTTGGGGCAGCAGCGAGATATCGAGCACGGCGAGCTCGCCGGTGGCCGGGTCGATCTGGAACAGGCCGCCGACGGGCAGGAACGGCGAGGTGAAAAACACGTCGGACGGCTTGAACGCCGAGCTGAACAGGTACGCAAACGGGATGAGCGTGATGAGGGCGAAAAGGGTCAACGGCACGTAGATCGCGGCCTTGGCCAGAAGCGGATGGCGTTTCTCGAAGGTTGGCCCGTTCATTTTTCCTCCGTACGACCGAGGAATTTCTGCACCAACGCAAAGCCCAGAAGGATGACTGCCAACGCCCAGCCCACGGCCGACGCGTACCACCGCGGCGGCACTGCCTGGCATGGCGCTGCTCTACATCCTCTGGCAGCGCGGCTATACTGGCGATAGCGTGCGTGCGCCTGCAGCGGCCCAAAAGGCCCGCAAGGC
>JBCCDN010000019.1:0-27719 GCA_039030755.1 Planctomycetota bacterium
CGATGAGCGAGCCTTGGCGGTGTTCGAGGGTGTGGACAAAGTTCTGTGCCTCGAGCAGCGAGTCGTGCGTGCCGGCGTCGAACCAAGCGATGCCTCGGCCCAAGGGTTCCACATGCAGCGAGCCGGCGTCGAGATAGCGACGGTTGAGTTCGGTGATTTCGAGTTCGCCGCGGGCGGAGGGTTGGAGTTCCTGCGCGAACGCCGGCGCTCGTGAGTCGTGAAAGTACAGGCCGGGCACGGCGAAGTGGCTGTGGGGTTGGGCGGGTTTTTCTTCGAGGGAAACGGGTTGGTGGTCTTTATTGAGCTCCACGACGCCGTACCGCGACGGGTCACGCACGGCATGGGCAAAGATCGTCGCGCCGCCACGCTCCACGCGTTGCCGAGCGTCGGCCAGCGTCGCGCTCAGGCCCGCGCCGTAAATCAGGTTGTCGCCGAGTACAAGGCAGGTCGCGTTGCCGTCGTGAAAATCGGGCTTGAGTACAAACGCCTCGGCAATCCCGCGCGGTGCGGATTGCTCCGCAAACTCGAATGACATGCCCCACGGGCTTCCGTCGCCGAGCGCATGTCTATACGCGGCACGGTGTTCGCGTGTCGTCACGACCATCACCTCACGCAGGCCCGCGAGCATCAGCACGCTCAACGGGTAATAGATCATGGGCTTGTTGTAGACCGGCAAGAGCTGCTTGCTCACCGCATTGGTCAGGGGAGAAAGCCGGGTGCCATGTCCGCCGGCGAGCAGGATGCCTTTCATCGCGGGCCTCGGGGTCGGTGCGTGAGTTTCAACCCTATCGGACACATCGAGCACAAACTTGGAGTCAGGCGTGGAACCGGACTTGAAATCAGATTTGAACGCACGACTTGGGTACGCCGCGCTCATCTCCTAGGCTGCAGCGATGTATGCGTCCCACGGCTTTTTGCGATCCGACATCGGCGATGTCGACGTGGTCTACCACGACGGCTTGTTTCACCTTTTCCATCTTGTGCTACCCAATCACGATTTCATCGCCCACGCGACCAGCGAAGACGGTTTGAATTGGACCCGTGTCAAAAACGCTTTGTTCGTCGATGATCCCGGCACGTGGGATGACGACATGCTGTGGACGATGCACGTCTCGCCGGACCCGGATGAAGACGGCCGGTGGCGGATGTTTTACACCGGGCTGTCGCGACACGAGTTGGGGCGGGTGCAACGCATCGGGTTGGCTCGTTCGCACGATTTGATGAACTGGGAACGATGCGATGCGGGCGACTATCCGCTGAACGTCCCGGGGCCGTACTACGAGTCGAGCATCAAGGAAGGGCGGAGTTGGGTGAGCTTCCGGGATCCGTATTTTTTTCGTGACGGAGATCGGCGGTGGCTGCTGTTTTCGGGTCGCGTCAAAGAAGGGCCGGTGATCCGTCGCGGCTGCGTCGGGCTCGCCAAAGAAGTCGCCCCGAATCGTTTCGAGTTCGCGCCGCCGCTGTATCGCCCGGGTCTCTACGACGATGTGGAAGTGCCCGTGCTCTTCGAGTTGGACGGCAAGTATTTCCTGATGGGCTCGATCCGCGAAGACACGAAGGTGCACTATTGGTATGCCGACGAAGACGCCGGACCCGAAGGCCCGTTTCACAACTATTTCGATAATGTGCTACTGCCGAAGGGAAATTACGCCGCACGGATTTGCAAGCGCGGCGACGACTGGTTGCTGTTCAACTTTTTCGCCAAGACCGAGAGTCACGCGGGCCAGCCCATCGTTCGTAAGCTGCTTCCTCCGCCCAAACGTTTGGTGACCGACACCACGGGCCGGCTTCGGATGAAGAGCTTCGGGGGATTCGACAGCCAGGTGCTCAAACGCGAGCCGATCCCGCCGGTGGAGCATTGGGATCGACTGCTCGCGAACCCTCACGCACAGGTCAGCAGCGGTACACCCGCGAACGAAGGCGCCCTAAGTTGCAAATCCGGTTACGAGGCGTTCCTACTCCCTGGTGTCCATGAGAACTTTCGGCTACGCGCGACCATCGGGCAGGATGGAAACGGCAAATGCGGCATGGTGCTAAGAACCGACGCGCAGGCGGACGGATATTTCTTGTCGCTGGACTTGGTGAAAGGCGTCGCGCAGCTTCGGGCTTGGGGAGAGAACCGCACTCACCACGCGTTTGATCACGCTTTTAAATACGCACAGTTGCAAGCGGGTTACTTCATCAGCGATACAAAAGGCCCTTGGAATATCGAGGTTGTGGCATACGGCGTGTATCTCGAATTATCGATCGATGGATACGTCCTGTTGACGTTGGCGGACGATTCATTTGCAAAGGGTCGGATTGGGTTTTACGCCGAGAGCGCGACGCTGCATCTCAAAGACCTGGAACTCGAAACGTTGGACGCGCCGCGTCCCGAGGTCGCCGGCGGAACGCTGTGCAGTTCGGCGGCGGAGGGAGCCGCCGATGAACAGATTCCGCAGTTGGAGCGTGAATCGGATGCGAAGTCCGGACCGACGCCCGGGGCCGGTCCCGTGCCGGAGCAGACAGTGCCGATGAATCCGGAGGGCTTCCCATGAGCGAGGAACGCTGGCTGCTTGTGAGCGACGTGGACGACACGCTGACCGGCGATGATCACGCGTTGCGCGAGCTCGCTGGTGCCTTGCTGACGCATCGAGAGCGCGTGACGGTGGCGCTGAATTCGAGTCGGCCGTGGGCGAGTGTCGAGCGCACACTACGCGATGTGTTCCCGCTGAATTTCCCCATCGCCGCGAGTATCACGGCGATGGGCACGCAGGTCCGAATCGATGGTCAAGCCAGCGACGCCTGGGATGAACAATTCGGAGACTGGCCGCGCGATCGGATCGTGGAAGTGGTGCAGCGTCTAGGTCACGAGCCGCACGACGACGAATACCAGACGCCGCGTAAGGCAAGTTTCGCCGTGCCGAAGCAAGGTCAACAAGCGGTGCGCGATGCGTTGGCGGAGGCGGGTTTGCCGGTGCGCGCCATCGCATCAGGTGTCGACGACTTCGACATACTCCCGGCCGGCGCGGGCAAGGATCACGCGACTCGGTTTGTACACGCCCAACTGCAAGAACGATTGCGTTGCGCGCTAAATCTTGTGGTTTCCGGCGACTCGGCCAATGACCTCGCGATGTTTCGGGCCGCGCCGCGGGCGATCGCGGTCGGCAATGCTCGGCCCGAGTTGGTGGACGCGATGCCCGCCGATATGTCGTATCACGCTGCCGGTCGCCACGCCGCGGGAGTCCTCGAAGGCCTCCGGCATTTCGGGGCGATCGCCTGAATTGCTTTAATTTGCAGTGATGTGAACGAGTTTTCATCCCCGGGCCACTGGCAGCCGAGTCAAAAATGCGTATGGTCCATTGTCCTTCGCACGGGTCTGCCTTGAACTTTTCGAGAGGATCGCTCCCATGTCTCCCGCCCCGCGCGGCTCCATCCTGATGATCTCTTTGCACGGCTATGTCGCCGCCGAGCCCGAACTGGGCAAGCCCGACACCGGCGGCCAAGTCGTCTTTGTTCTTGAACTCGCGAAGCGCTTTGCGCGACTGGGCTACCAGGTCGACGTGCTGACCCGGCAGTTCGAAGACCAGCCTGTACAGGACGTCATCAACGCCAACCTTTCGGTTTGGCGGATTCCATTTGGTGGTAAGCATTTCATTCGCAAAGAAGACATGCATGACCACGTCGGTGACTTCGTGACCAACACGCTCGCCGCGATTCGTAAGCGTGGCTTGAAGTACGACGTGATCAATAGTCATTACTGGGACGCGGGTTTCGCCGGTCAAAAGATCGCCGAAGAGTTGCAGGTCCCGCACGTCCACACGCCGCACTCGCTGGGCTGGTGGAAGCAGCACCGCATGAAGGGCGCGAAGGATTCAGGGGAGGGCGGCGGTCTGCGTTTCGAGGAACGCATCCGCAAGGAGTTCATCGTGTTCCGGAGTTGCGACCATGTCATCGCCACCAGCGACGAGCAGGTTGATCTCATCGAAGAGCGTTACAAATTACCCCGCGACCACATCACGATGATCCCGCCGGGCATCGATGAAGCCCGATTCACCCCCGCGCCGCCGTCGCAGCTTGAAGAAACCCGCGATCGGCTGAAGATCAAGCCCAACGATATTTATGTCGTCGGTCGGGCAGCCCACAATAAGGGTTACGACCTGATCATCAAGGCATTTCCGCACGTTCGGAAGCTGGTGCCCAAAGCACGCTTAGTCCTCGCCGCGGGCGCAAACTCCAAGCAGGACAAGAAACTTTTAGGCAAGTGGAAGGATCAAGCGAAAGAAGCCGGTGTGGGGCGACACGTCAAATGGCTTGGCTATATCGAGGACGATGATTTGGCGAGCTACTACCGTGCTCCCGGCGTGTTTGCGTTGCCTTCGCGTTACGAACCGTTCGGCATGACGGCGGTGGAAGCGATGGCCTGTGGCACGCCCACCGTGCTCACGACGCACGGCGGTTTACACCAACAAGTGGAATTCGGCCGTCACGCGCTCGTCGCCGATCCCAAGTCGCCCGATGAGTTCGGCACGATGCTCGCGATGCCTTTGCGCTACCCGTGGCTCCGCGACACACTCATGGTTGAAGGCGCTCGGTTTGCCCGGCGAACCTTCGGCTGGACCGGCATCGCGCGGCGGACGCTCGCGATTTTTGAGCCTTACAAAGGCAAGTACGCGGCTTTGCAGCCCGATTCGGTTGATGTGCTGCCCGAGGAAATAGCCGAGCCGGTGGAGGCTTGAGCGTGGTGGCGGACCGTGAAGAATTATCCGGCCCGGTGATCGTGGGTATCGGTGAGGCGTTGTTCGATGTATTCGACGGCGAAACGCGGCTGGGCGGTGCGCCGCTGAATGTGGCGGTGCACGCGCATCGCCTGCTGCAGCGTGCCGGCGGTGGTGGTCAGGGCGTGGTCGTAAGTCGCGTGGGCCAAGATGTGCTCGGAGAGCGGATCGTGGCTGCGCTGCGTGAAGAGGGCATGGCATCCGAATTTCTGCAACGGGACGACAGGCTTGAGACCGGCAGGGTGACGGTGACGAAGCAGGGTGGCTCGCATACGTTTCATATCGAAGCGGACGCTGCGTGGGACGCCATCGCGTGGGACGATCGACTCGCAGGTTTGGCGAAGCGGGCGTCGGCGGTTGCGTTCGGCTCGCTTGCACAGCGGGTCTTGAGGTCGCGAGAAACGATTCAGCGATTCGTGGCCGAATCGTCGCACGCGATCAAGTTGTTTGATGTCAATCTTCGCGCGTCGGATGGTACGGACTTCTTTGACGCCAACATTTTGCGTCGTGGCTGTGAGTTGGCGAACTATGTGAAGCTCAACGATGAAGAGTTGGAGACGGTGAATGATCTGACCGGTACAAATTCCGCAGAGTCGCTCCGCTTCGCGTTTGATCTGGATGCCGTGATTTTTACGCGTGGCTCAGAAGGCACGGCGGCGTTCACCGCGGAGGGGTTGGTTGAGGGAGAACCCAGTCAACCCGAAACGGTTGATGCTGATGCGGATACGGTCGGGGCGGGCGATTCCTGTTCGGCCGCGCTGCTCGCGGCTTTGGTCAAGGGTCGGTCGCTCAAGTCTGCGCTTGACTTTGCGAACCGTGTCGCGGCCCAGGTCGCGCATCAGCCCGGCGCGACACCGATGCTGCCGTCGGCGATCCACCTTTAATCACGATAGATTAATCGTCCACGTGGCGAGCTTTTTCGAGAAGACGCAACAGTCGGCCTAATTCTGAATCACTCAATTTGGCGAACTGTTTGTCGTGGATGTCCATGACCGGGCCATCCAAGCGCTTCAGGAGCGAAAGGCCTTTACGCGTGACCTGAACACGCACGATTCGTCCGTCGGATTCGTCACGCGTGCGTTGTGCCCAGCCTTGCTTGACCAATCGATCGACCAGGCGGGTCACATCCGCACCACGGTCCAAGAGTTGCGGGCCGATGTCTTGCGATGGCAGTCCGCCGGGGTGATGGCCGCGCAGCACGCGCAGGGCGTTGTATGACGAAGGCGTCATGCCTTGCTCGCGGAACAGCTCGGAGAGCTTGCTGCCCAGGTCGCTGGCGGTTCGTACCAGCGCGAGATACGCGGCTTGCCGCGGGTTGTCGAAGTCGTCGCGTTTGTGCAGCGCGTCAGCGACGCCGCGGGTGGGTGTTTTGCGAGAGGCGGCGGAGGAACGATTCATGCCGCACGTTAGGCCGGTTGATCGGGCACTCGCCGGGTACGCTTGGCGGATGCGAACCATCCCGGTGATGACGACCGATCTCCCGCTCGCGAATCGCCGGGTGGGCAAAGTCCGCGACGTGTACGACGGGAGGCTGACGGACGGGACGCCCTGCGTTGTGTTGGTGGCCACCGATCGGCTGTCTGCGTTTGATGTCGTGATGCCGGACGGCGTGGCGGGAAAAGGCGAGGTGCTTACCGAGATTAGCGCTTGGTGGTTTGCCCAACTGGCAACGCATTTTGGCGAGGCGCTGCCGCATCATTTGATTTCGACCGACCCGAATGATCTTGCGGGCTTGAATGAGGAACAGCGTGACAACCTGCGAGGTCGGGTGATGATCGGCCGACCGACGCGGGTTGTGCCGATCGAGTGCGTCGTCCGTGGTTATCTCACCGGTTCGGGGTGGTCGGCGTATACCCGCGACGGCGCGGTCTGTGGCGTCAAGCTGCCGGCTGGTTTGCGGAAGAGTGAACGCCTGCCCGAGCCGATCTTTACGCCCACGACTAAGGCAGCCCAAGGACACGACGAGCCGATTACGTATGACGCGGCGTGCGGGTTGGTCGGGGCCGAGACGATGCGGCGTTTGCGAGACGCGTCGCTGGCGGCCTATCGCTTTGCTCACGGCGTGGCGGAGCGATGCGGCATCCTGCTGGCGGATACGAAGTTCGAGTTTGGCGTTCCGCTGGATGCGACGGACGGCGATGCCATTTTGATCGACGAGGCGTTGACGCCCGATAGTTCGCGGTTCTGGCCGGCGGAGTCGTATGCGGTGGGGCGGGATCAGCCGAGCTTCGATAAGCAGTTCGTACGGGACTACCTGCTGGAACTGGTGGATGCGGGCCGTTGGAATCGCCAAGCTCCCGGGCCAGACATCCCCCGCGCGATTCTCGAACAGACGGCAGAGCGCTACCAGGAGGCGAAGCGGCGGTTGATGGCGTCGGATTGAGCGTTCAGTTGGTCTGGCGATCGGGCGTGGGTCGCATAAACTTGATGTTGCGGGTTTTCAGAATTGCTTGGGAGGTGTCGTGTGGCCGAGTCAGCCGGTGTTGGAACGGACAAGTCGGATCGCAAGTCGCCGAAGCCGGGTCGTTGGAAGCGACGTTTGCTCCTCGCGATCCCGCTGGTTGTGTCGCTGTATGCGCTGATTGGTTTCTTCGTAGTGCCGTGGGCGGCGCATCGTTGGGTCGTGCCAATGGTGAGCGACTCGCTGAACGGCGACGTATCGGTGGACACGATCCGCACAAACCCATTTACGCTTTCGCTCACGCTCGAAGGCGTGTCGGTGACGGACGAGCAGGGCGCGAAAGTGCTGGGGCTGGGCCGGCTGTACGGGAATCTGCAGGCGTCGTCGCTTTTTCGCGAGGGGTTTGTGTTGCGCGACGTGATGCTCGAGGAGCCGTATGTTCTCGCGGTGCTCGAAGAGGACGGGTCGTTGAATCTGGCGAAGCTGGTGAAGCCTTCGGATGAGCCGAGTACCGAGCCGATCACGCTGCCGCGGGTGCGTGGGGATTCGCTCGCGATCAAAGCCGCGACGGTCGAGTTCATCGATCGCATGATCGAGCAAGCGCCCGAACGCAAGGTCACGCCGATCAGTTTTCGGCTGGACGCGTTCGATACGCAGCCGCTGCACGGCAACCGGCACCGCTTCTCCGCCGCGACCGAAGCGGCGGAGAACGTGACGTGGGACGGCGAGGTCTTCTTCGATCCGCTCGACGCGACGGGGACGGTGACGGTGACCGACTTTGATTTGTCGGTCTATGAGCCGTACATCCGCCAGTTCGCGCCGCTTTCCATCGAGAGCGGGCTCACGAGCCTGGTCCTGAAATATCAAGTCGCACCGGTCCGATCCGACAAAGCCGTCAACGCGACGCTTGAAACGCTGTCGGTCAAGGGGCTGGATGTGCAGTTGGCGGAGCACCCGCTGCTGGCCGTTAGGTTGTTTGAAATCGACGCGGCGACCGCCGACGCGGTCGGGCGTTCCGTGGAGGTTGAACGGGTGGCGGTATCGGGGGTGGAGGTCACCGGCCAGCGAGAGGCCGACGGCACGTTCGCGATTCTCAAAGCGCTCGAGGCGGTCACCGCCGGTGTTGCGGCGGACGCGGATACCTCGTCAAGCGTGGCAGCCAGCCAAGCCGCGTTGTTACCGCCCGAACTCGCCGAAGGCGTGCCGCGTCCGTACGACGAAGCGGTCCGGGCCCTGATCGAGACGGCCAACGACGCGGTCCAGCCGTGGACGCTGCGACTCGAAACGCTCGAAGTCGACGACACGCAGGCGACTTGGCGCGATCTGGCGATGGAACCCGATGTCGAGTTGGCGGTGGTTGATACCCGTTTGAAAGCGGGCCCGATCTCCAGTGAAGACGGCTTTGCGGTGGATTTCGAAGCTGCGACGAACATCGTGTCCGGCGGCGCCATGGCGGTGGCGGGCCGGGTCGAGCCGATGGAGCAGCGTGCGACGGTGGCGTCGTTTGAGAACATCGGGTTTGCGCTTGCGCCGCTTGGGCCGTACGTTCAGCAGGCTGATGCCCGGCTACGTCTTCCCGAAGGCACGCTGGACCTCAAGGGTTCGGGGTTGGGGGCATCGTTGGGCGACGACGGCGTGCCCGAAGTGGCGGTGGGTGAATTCACGGTGGGCGGCACCGTGGACCTCGAGGTTCACGAGTTGGGCCCTGCGCTCAGCGTGCCGTTGCGTGACCTTTCCGTTGAATTGCTTGGGCTTGACACGGCGGCGGGCGATCCCGCCAACCTTGCGGTCGGTACGCGAATTTACGATGGGAGCATCAGCGTGAACGGTACGGCGTTGCCGAACCTTGCCGAGCCGTTGAAGTCCACGATCGATTTGAGCGTGGTGATCGACAAGTTCCGGTTAGAGCCACTCACGCCGGTGAGCGGTGAATACGTCGGCCGCGCGATTGCAGACGGTACGTTGAATACCAAGCAGGATGGGCCGGTCACGGTTCAACTTGCGCAGCAGCAGCTCGACGCGGTGATTCCGATACGCATCCTTGGATTCAATTTCGGGGGTAAGGTTCAGAGCGAGAACGCGACGAGTTTGCCGGTGGGGCTTGCGGTGGCGGTGTTGAAAGGCCCCGATGGTTCGATCAGTCCGCCGCCGATCAAGATTTCGGGGGACTTGTCGGACCCGAGCATTTCGATCATCGGCATCGTGGGCCACGCGGTCACGAATCTCGTGGTGGGCGTCGCGAGTTCTCCGTTTCAGATGCTTGGTGGCTTGGTGCCGGGGGGGGATGGCGAGGCAGGCGAAGCGCCGGACCTGTCGTTCGTGGCGTTCGCGCCGGGTTCCTCGGCGCTGACGGATGAGGCGGCCAAGAAGCTGGGGATGTTGGGCGCGGTGATGGCCAAGCGGCCGGCGTTATCGATGGCGGTAAAAGGTTTGCCGGCCCGGGCCTTGGACGAGACGCCGCTGCGTCGCGCTGCGTTCGAATCGGCGTTGCGGGCGAAGACGGCGGCGTCGCTTCCGCAGGGCGATGCGCGTCGGGCCGATCCCGCGTTGATCGCGGTGACCGAAGCCCAGTATCGCGAAGCAGTGCGGTTTGCTTACGCGGCGATGCGGCCCCCGGCGACGAATGCTGCATCGCTTTCTACCGAGCCGGCGGAGGGTGTTCAGGACGCCGTGAAAGCAGAAGTGACCACCGCTGAACCATTGAAATCGCAAGAAGATCTGGCCGCCGAGGAGGCGGACCCAATGGACTTCGAAGCCGATGATGACGGGTTGAAAACGCAGGCCGAGGCGTCAAGCGTGATCGCGTCGCAAGATGAAACGCCGCAAGGGCAAGCGCGTGCTGAACCGGCCGCGGATGCGGATCGGTCGGTGGCGTCGTCATCTGCGTCGGAAGAACTCGTCGTGGACGAGCCTCTGTCTTTGGAACTGGAGCTGCCGGTATTGGCCGACGAAGCGTTGGTCGCGACGGGTGAAGCCTCCGCGAGACGCAATGCGGCCCCGCCGGTCCGCGCGCGTCGGTTGCGGGCCGGCCGATCGATGCATTCGCGAGTGTCGCGGGTCAGAGCCCACACGCCAGTGGTTGTGGCCGAGCCGGAAGCTCGGCCGTTGTCGATGCCTCCGTCCGAACAACCGATTGAAAAGGTGACGACTGACGCCGCGATGCCCGAAGTGGATGTGGTGGATGCGCCGATAGCGGATGCGGAATCACGGGCGTCGGATGCCGATGCGGAGGCAAGCGCCGAGGCGCGTTCGGTGGAATTGGCTCCAGAAGATTCGGCGATTTCGGACACGCCGGTTGAAGCGAGAGAGCTCGATAAGAGTTTGAATGAGGTGGCGGTAGCGGACGGTGTCGAGGAGCCGGCCGGGCTTGGAGATGTTGCTGAATCCGGAGTCGCTGCCGGTGAAGCGGGCGTGTCCGGCGAGCCCGACGTCCCGGCCGAACTCGCGGTGCCGTTCGAGGATGCCGAGCGTGAAGTGCTGGCCCGGGTGCCGCTGGCGGCGGAGGCGTTTGTGGACTTGCGTTTGGCCCGGGTTCAGAAGGTGGTGGACTATTTGACGGGCCCTGCCGGATTGTCTGCATCGCGGGTGCGGGCTTTGGAAGAACCGGCCGAGATCGGCTCGAACGAAGGGGTGGAGTCCCCACGCGTGCTGTTTGATCTTGTCGCGGATTGATGGGTTGCCGAGTCGTTCGCGTGTCGTGTCTGGAGCGCGTAAAACTTTGGCATGTTGCGAACTGATCTGGAACGGCTAAGAGTGCTGAGCCTTTTGGAAGGCGTGTCGTACCTGCTGCTGCTGGGCGTGGCCATGCCGCTGAAGTACCTCGCGGAGATGCCCGGGGCCGTGCACTATGTGGGCTGGGCGCACGGCGTGTTGTTCATCGCGTTGGGTTTGGCGTTGTTGATGGCGTGGTGGCGGGTGCCGCTGGGTTTGGGATTGTGCGTGGGGGTGTTCGTGGCGGCGCTGCTTCCGTTCGGGCCGTTCGTAGCGGACCGGTGGTTGAAGGAGAAAGCCCACGCTCGATGAATGTGGGCTTCGCGGTGGTTTGGTTTTCGTCGTCCCGTGCGCTTAGATGTGGGCGAGTTTATTGAGGCCGTTGTAGGCGGCGACTTTGTAGGCCTCGGCGAGGGTGGGGAAGTTGAAGACGTTGTTGATGAAGAACTCGGCGGTTCCGCCCAGGCCCATAACGCATTGGCCGATGTGGACGAGCTCGGTCGCGCCGGTGCCCATGACGTGGACGCCGAGCACTTCGTGGGTGTCCTGGTGGATCAGCATCTTGAGCATGCCGGTGCGGTCGCCGAGGATCTGGCCCCGGGCGATTTCTTCGTATCGGGCGATACCGGCTTCATACGGGATACCTTCTTGCGTGAGCTGTTCTTCGGTCTTGCCGACCATGGAAATCTCGGGGACGGCGTAGATGCCGTAGGGGAACAGGTCGGTGTTGTAGTTGCCGACGCCTTCGCCCATGGCGTGGGCGATGGCGCGTCGGCCCTGTTCCATGCTCGTTGATGCCAAGGCCGGGAAGCCGATGACGTCGCCAGCGGCGTAGACATGGTCCACGGTTTCCCAGCGGTATTCGGGCTTGCGGTTTTGGTCTTCTTTGCGGCGTGCAAAACGTGCGTCGTTGCTATCGCCAGCCCCTTCTTCCATGCCGTCGGGGGTGACGAGCACTTCTTCTTCGTGTTCGACTTCCACCTTGCGGAGGCACTGGTAATGCTCGTTGACTTTGAGCCGTTCGCGATCGTCGAAGGTGATGCCGACGTTGTCGAGGCCGAGGGCGCCGCAGACGCCTTGGCGACCCACAGCGTAAAGCAAGGTTTCAGCGCGTAAGGTTTTTCCGGACTCGAGTTTGGCTTGGACGAGCTGCCGTGTGGTGCCGTTTTGCGACTCGATCTTGTCGATGGATTCCACTTTTTCGCCGAGGCGTAGCGTGATCCCGGCGGTGCGCATGAAGTACATAAACGCGCCGCTGATTTCAGAGTCGAGGAACCCGAGCACTTGGCTTCGACCTTCGACGAGCGTGACGCGGACGCCGAGGGTGGCCATGATGCAGGCGTATTCGGTGCCGATGACGCCGCCTCCGACCACGATGATGGATTTGGGCAGCTTGGACAGGCGAGTCACTTCATCGGAGGTAAAGACGCGTTCCCCGTCGAAGGGCACGTTGGCGGGGCGTGCGGGTCGCGTGCCGACGCCGACGAGGAACTTGTCGGCGGTGATCATTTCGGACTCTTCTTCGCGCTGAACCATAAGGAGGTTCGGCCCTTCGAAGCGGGCGGTACCCCAGATCAAGTCGATGTTGTTGCGGTGGAATTGGTCGCGGATGACTTCCCACTCGTGGCGGATTACTTGGGATGACATGCTGACCAGGTCGTCCATGGTGACATTCTTTTTGACCTGGTTCGAGCTGTTATAGAGCCCGCCGTTGTCCGAGCCGGTGAGGTGCAGCGCGGCTTCACGGAGGGATTTGGAGGGGATGGTGCCCGTGTTGATCTGGGCACCGCCGAGCACGTTTTGTTTCTCGATGATCGCGACCCGCTTGCCGAGCTTGGCGGCTTGGATGGCACCCTTTTGCCCGGCCGGTCCGGTGCCGATGACGACGACGTCGTAGTGCTTCATGATTGGATTCCCTGATCGTTCGGTGCGAGTTCGACGCGACATAGCCCCAGCCGTGTTTACGGCCACTTTGGGTTGTATCGACGCGGCATGAGGCAAAGGTGAGAAGGACAGCGGCAGGCGACCGCGATGGATTCAGGATACCCCCCGAGAAGATCGGGATAAAGGGTCTGCGTCCGAGAACGCGCCGCTACTCGTACTTCTGGCCCTTGTAAATGAGGTAGCCCGGCTCGTGCCGGCCGCGGGGGTCGTGGTGGGTCCAGTGCACCACGCCGCCCAATTCGTTCGCTTCGAAGTCGCCTTTGAAGGTCAACTCATCGCCTTCCCGCGGGTTCGGCACGCGGGGGGCGAGGTCGATGTTGTGGCTGATTTTGATCGTGTGGCCGTCGTAGAGATCAACCAGGAATCGCTGGTGGCGGGAGCCCTCGTTGTCGTCGGAGAGCACCTTGACGATCACCCCCGATCCGGTGACCGGCGTGTTGGTCGCGCCCTGCCGCTGCAACCGGGTGATGGGGTGGACGTCGTCGGGGCCGGGGAGTTCGAAGCGTCCGGGGGGCTCCGGCGTCGAGCCGGGGTACGCCTCGGGTAGGTCGTCGCGATCGCGGGTGGCGGACGGCGTGCTGGATGTTTGGCGCGCGCCGGGGGCGGCTTGCGGGTCGCCGGTCGATTCGATCCAACCCATTTGCTGGGCAGCGAAGAGCGCGAGGGCAATGACCACGGCGAGGATCGTGCCAGCGGTGGTTTTGGTTTTCTTGTTGGCCATCTCGTGAGTCTAGAAAGAAATCCAAACAAGCCCACGGAGGTGCTCCGTGGGCTTGGTGAGTGATTGAGATCTTGTAAGCGGTCAACGCGCGTAGTCGATCGTGCGGATTTCGCGGAGGACGGTGACTTTGATCTCGCCCGGGAAGGTCATTTCGTCGCTGACGGTCTTGGCGATGTCGCGCGCGATGGCGTGGCAAGCGGCGTCGTCGACGCGTTCGGGATCGACGATGATGCGGACCTCGCGGCCGGCCTGCACGGCAAAGGCTTCCTTGACACCCTTGGGTTTGCGGGCGATGGCCTCGAGTTCCTTCAACCGCTTGATGTACTTTTCGAGGGTTTCGCGTCGGGCACCGGGGCGGGCACCGGACACGGCGTCGGCGGCCATGACGATCGGCGTGTACGGCGTGGTCGCGGGGATGTCGTTGTGGTGGCCCTCGACGGCGTTAAGCACGGCCTCGTTCTTTTCGCCGTGCTTGCGGAGGAAGTCGGCGCCGATCTTGGGGTGGCCGCCCTCGGTGTCGTGGTCCAACGCTTTGCCGATGTCGTGGAGGTAGCCGCATCGGCGGGCGAGTTCGCCGTCGAGGCCGAGTTCGTCCGCGATGACCTGGCAGAGCGCGCCGACTTCGATGGAGTGTCGGAGGATGTTCTGGCCGTAGGACGTGCGGTAGTGGAGCCGGCCCATGGTTTCGTTGACCTTTTGGTGCATCCCGGGCAGGTTGATTTCGAGCGCGGCGTCTTTGCCGTACTTAGCGATTTTTTCGTCGAACAGCTCGAAGGATTCTTTGGCGGCCTCTTCGATGCGGGCGGGGTGGATCCGGCCGTCCTTGAGCATGGAGCGGAGGCAGTGCGACGCGGCGGCGCGGCGAACGGGGTCGAAGCAGGAGACGATGATGACGCCGGGCGTGTCGTCGACGACGACGTCGACGCCGGTGGCCTGCTCGAACGCGCGGATGTTCCGGCCTTCGCGGCCGATGACCCGGCCCTTCATCGCGTCGTCTTCGATCTGCACCGCGTTGGTGGTGGACTCGGCGGTGTGCTCGCCGGCGAAGCGTTGGATGGCTTCGAGCAGGATCTTCTGCGCATTTTCTTTGGCGTCTTCTTGGGCGCGTTCTTGCGAAGCCTTGACAATCTCCCCGGCCTCGGCCTGGCACTGCTGTTGAAGCAGCGTCATGGCTTCGCGCTTGGCGTCGTCCTCGCTGAGGTGGCCGATGCGGAGCAGTTCCTGCTTCTTGTGCTCATCGTGTTTGGCGTCTTCGGCTTCGCGGGTGGCGAGCAGTTGGTCGAGGGTTTCCTGCTTGCCCTTGACTTTGGTCTCGCGTTGCTTGACGTCTTCGGCCATCTCGGCGATGAGTTTTTCCTTGCCGCTGAGCGTTTCGAGTTTGCGATCCAAGAGGTCTTCGCGTTTGGCGAGGCGGCGTTCTTTTTCGTCGATCTCGTCGCGTTCTTTGACGAGCTCGGCCGAGAGATCGTCGCGGCGTTTGGCTTGTTCATTGCGGGCGTCGAGTTCGATCTGCTTGGCGAGGTTTTCGCCCTGGGTCTTGGCGGTGGCGAGGATGGTGTCGGCCTCGGCCTTGGCGGTGGCGATGGATTTGCCGGTGACAAATTTGCCACCGAGCAGGCCGCCGACCGCGCCGACGACGAGGCCGACGATGATGAGCAGGGTTTCGAGCATGGTGAATCGACCCTTTGGTGTGAACCAGGAGGAGGGAAACGCGGACAGCCGAGGCGTCCAAACGATGGGACGCGTCGGATAGGCACGGTTCGGGCTGACGACGGGCGTGCCACGCAAGGAGGGCACGCCGTAAGGGGAAGGGCGGCTTAGCGGAGGGGCCGACGCGGCGGGAAGCCAGCGGTCGGTCGAGGCGCAACCACCACACGGCCGGCTGCGGGATGCAGGAGCGGCAGCGGGACCCATCTTCTTGAAGCGAGGTGTTTGCGGCTGATCATGCATCCGTCCACCAAGCGGAGGGCCGCATCGGCATGGCTATGCGAACCCACGACCCTCAGGCCGGCAACGCAGAGCAGGAAGATGGCAATCAGAAGCAACACTTGATGTACCTCGAAAAGAGGGGTTGCGGGCTAAGTCGAATCAATTCGCTGATTTGCGATCCCGAAACGTTCGGGCCGCTGCTTGGCGAAGGGTCTTCCCGGGTCGTCGGCGGGCGGTGAGGCCCCCTGAATCGTGCCGGTGGAACGCTCGTCCATACGTCGTTCGAGCGGTAGTAGATCATACGTTTGAGGAACATTCAGCGTCAAGACGGGGAACTTGCTGCGGCCGCCTCTCGGCATGATGCCAAGCTGACGTGGCCCGGACGCGCTTGCGGTGGGTTGGCATATCGGACCTGACGGACACCGACGTAGACCCAGGCCTCGAACGCCATGATCAGCAGCCCGAGGTTGGCGATCAGGATGATCGGCACCAGCGACGACACAGGGAACACGCCGGAAGCCGGCAGCCAAGGCCGCACAGTGTCGGCCAGCGCTCCGGACTGCCAGGCGATGTTGACCAGCATCATGCCGGCGGCCGCGGGGACCCAGCCGAACGCCGCGTAACACACGACCCGCTCGGCCAAGCGGAACGGCACCCGCCAACCCCGCCGCCACGAAAAGAACGTCACGCCCGCCGCTTCGAGATACGAGAGCAGCAGCACCGCCTTGGCCGCGAACATCCCCAGACCCCAGGCCAGCGGCGCGGGCCGGTCGTTCCAGACCGCTTCGCCGATGGCCCAGCCCGCCCCAACGAGGCAGGCGACCGAGACGAGGAACAGCCGAGGCCTCACGTTGGAGCCGCCGAGTTGGAGCGACCGGAAGAATCCGCTGGGCCGAGTCAGCAGGGCCAGGGCGACATCGATCCATGCACCGGGTCCGGGGCGGGTATGCCAGAGCGGGCCGGTGCGTCGGGCCGGGTCCGAGTCCTTGGCGGGCGTGCCGCATTCAGAGCAGAGGTGTGTGTCGTCAAGGCCGGGGAGCGGGTAGCCGCAGGTTTCGCAGAGCAGCGCGTTGGCCGGCGGGGCTTGCGGAGAGGTCATGCCGACAGCTTAGATCGCTAAGAGTTTGCCCGCGGTGGCTTGGGGCGGGCGGACGGTGGGGTCGTCGTGGCGAACCCATTGGGATAGCGCGTGGGCAAGGTGGCGTGGCCGGGCGTCGGGAGCCCAGAAGACCTGGGTGTGGTCGCGGTCTTCACCGAGTAATTCGCGATGATGCGGCAGGTCAGGAGCCAAGATGGGCAGGCCGGCGTCGAGCACGAGCGGCGTGAGCAGCGGTGCTTGGCGGGGGCCGAGCATCACCGCGTCGATCCCGCCGAATAGGGTCCACGGCGTATCGGCCGCGATGTCTTGGATCAACATGCCGGGCTTTCCGGAATCGTCGAGCATGCGCTGCGCTCGGTCGCGTCCGTCGGCCGTTGGGTGGACGAGAAGGCGCAAGGGCCGCTGCGTGATCTCGTGGGACATCGAGATGGCGAGTGCGGCGTCGGCGGTGGGCACGTGCCAGGCAGGGTCTCCCAGCAGCGCTACGGTGCGGGGGCGGTGTGCGGCGAGGTCGTGCGTGGCGGGTGGAGTAACGGGAAGTTCGAGCGCGGCGGGGCGGTCCAGCGTCGTCGCCTCGACGAAGATCCGGCCCGGTGGTAAACCCGCGTCCACCAGCGCTTGGCGTAAATGTGGGGTCGGCACCTTGACGTCGAAGCCAGCCCGCATCATCAGCCGCGCGAGCCGACGCCGGGTCGGGGCGTTGGGCGTTTGCAACAGATGGAACACCCGCGGGGTGTGCGGCCGAAAGATCGCCGCCGCGCCGAGCGCGATGAGTGACCAGATCTCGACGCCGTCGGCGCGGTGCTGGTCGTGGCCCCGGCCGACGTCTTGTCCGAATGCACGGTGGAGCACGGTCGGCGCGAGCCACGGCCGACCCAGTGGCGGCGCGACGCGCTCAAACGACTCGATCCCCATCGCGACCGCCTCGGCTCCCAACGCGTGGCCACCCAAAAGCAAGACCCGGGTGTTCACGCCCGATTGTGCTTGGTCCGCCAGTGTCTGCGCGAGGAGCTTGAGCGTGGTGCCACACGCCTGTGAGCCGCGGTCGTCCAGGACGTGGAGCACGTGTTTGGGCGCATCGGACATCATTGGACCGCCGACTTGTTGGAGCGTTTTTCGCGTTCGATGCGGCGCTTCTCCGCCGCGGCCTTCGAGCCGGGTTTCGGCCTTTGCCACGTGTAGAACAGCCGGGCGAGATCGAGCCCCGCCGCGTCGGCGAGTTGTGCCCACGCGCGATCGCGGGTCGTGCCGCTGAGCTCGCCGGCCGAGGTGGTTTGATGAACGCCGCCGGTTTGGATGGGCCACGCAGTGGATTCGCCTTCCAGGCCTGCGGTGGCTTCGGGCCACAGCCGGTCCCCGGTGCGGGCGTCGATCACGCGGACCATGATGCGAGATTCGGGCTGAATCAACGGGCCCTGGTCGTTGAGCTGTGCGTTGCCGACCTTCGCGTAGATCACCGTATCGGCACCCAGGTCGCGTCCGAGCCGGTCGATCGCTAGGTCGTCGTACGCGTCGCCGTGACGGTCCTGAAACTTCGCGACTTCCGAGGTCGGGACCAGCGAGATGCCCGGGTCGGTGGATGCGCCTGGATCGGACGGCGGCGGATTTTGGGGGGGTTCGAGCGGGTTCACCAAGTTGCGATCCAGCTGGACCTGCGCCCTCGCGGCCACCTGACGAGCAAAGCGCTCGTCCTCGGTCGCTCGCGATCGCGCTTCGACAATGAGCACAGTGGGGCGTTGCGGCAGTTCGTAGGCGGCAGGAACGTTGTAGCCTTCGAACCCGGCAAAGGGGATCGACGCGATCGTGCATCCGGGCAACGCTGCGAGAGCAAGCAGGGCCAGCGCGATGGCGAGGCTGCGGTTGTCTGACTTCCGGGGTCGGAGGGGCATGCTCATTCCTCGTGGTCGAAAAACAATCCGGCGCCGCGGATCGTGAACTTGGCGAGCGTCGCGGTTTGGATGGTTGCGTCGTCGCCCTCGGTCAGTCCGACCGTCGTTCCTTCGGGCCACTCGGCACGCACACGCTGTTCAAAAGCCTTGTCGTCGGGGTCGGGGGCTTCGGCTTCGTACACCGCCACGAGCGCATCGATGACGCCACGCCAAAGGTATTGGTTGCCCGGCTCCTGCGTTCGATATTCCTCCACATCCACCACGATCAGCCGATCGACCTCGAGGGCGGTGAGCAGACGGCTCGGCGGGACCGCAGGCCAGTACGGGTTCTGCTTCTGGTAATCGAGCGCGACGCGGGCTGGGACCACGGTCACGCCTTCGACGTTCTGGGCGATGGTGCGTGTCATCGCGTTGGTCAGTCCGCGCTTGGATTCGGGGAACCGGAACTGCGTGGTCTCGCTGGTTTGGACCAGGACGGCGACACGCTGACCGGCCAAGTCGGTGTATTGCGCGGACACCGGCTGCGGGCCTTCGGGTTGATCGAAGGCCATGAATGCGGCACCCACGACATCGCACCCGGCCAGGGTGGTCGCGGTCATGGCGGTCATCAGTGCAAGGCAGAACGCGGACAGGCGGGGGGCTTGCGGGTTCATCCGAGAGTGGTCCAGGGTTGGCCGAGCAGCGCGTCGGCGATGCGGTAGCTCCACGCGAGCAGGACGATGAAGCCCAGAGTAAGGAGCGACTTGGGTTTGACGAGCGCGTTGGCGAGCGGCATCAGCGACCGACCGGTCCACGCCGACCAACCCCCCAAAAACACGGCGAGTGCCGCGCTTAAGGCAAAGAGGAATCCGCCGGGTTGCACACGGATCGACGCGAGCAGGTTTCCCGAGGCGGCCAGGGTGGTGGCGGTGGTCATGCCACAGGTTGCGCAAGGCAGGCCCGTGCGTCCCTCGAAGCCGCAGGGCGCCCAGCCGAGCTGCGTGTGCGTGCCCAGGCCCGCGGGGTTGGCGTCGAGCCAGACGGCGGTCCCCAGAATGGCTGCACCGGCCAGCGCGACGAGCAGCCCCGCGAGCCGTGTCCGCCAAGCGGGCGTCTTATCCACGGTGGGATGAGCCGCGGCATCGGAGACCGCAACCTTTGGCATTGGGTTCGCTTCGTTTCGCACGCCCGCAGGATACCCGCGGCGTCGTTTACGATGGGTTGATGGTTCGTCCGGCCCGATTGACAACTCGCGATGCTCCGGAAACCGAAGCGCTTGCGCCGACGCGGACTGGTTCCAACGGCGGGACGTCGGGGAATCCGCGTCGCAAACGTGTCACGCAGCGCACGATTGCGGTGCTGCCGACGCTGTTCACGTTGGGCAATCTGCTTGCGGGTTTTGGGGCGATTTTCGCGGCGTCGCGGCCGGCCGACACGCCCCTGCCGTTTGGGTGGTCGCCGCTGACGCTCGCGGCGTTGCTGGTCATGCTGGGCATGGTGCTGGACGGGTTAGACGGCCGGATCGCCCGCCTGACCCGTAGTTTCTCGGACTTGGGCGAGCAGCTCGACTCGATGGCGGACATGGTGAGCTTCGGGGTTGCGCCGGCGTTCATCGTCGTCCAGGCCGCCGCGGTGCAGACGCCGTTCCTGGCCGAGAACCCGGACATGGACACGATGTTCGACCGATTCGGTTTGTTGGTCGCGGCGGCTTACGTGGCGTGCGCGGGGCTGCGGCTGGCCCGGTTCAACGTGGAACTGAATCGCGACGCCCCGGAAGAAATCCCCGACGCGTCGGAAGCGAACCCGAACGAGAACCAAGACGACGAAAGCGAAAGCGAAGTCGCCAAGCACCTTGCCTTTCGCGGGCTGCCCTCGCCCGGGGCGGCGGGCGCGGTCGCGACGTTGGCGTTGCTGCATCAGTATTTTCTGCACCTGCCCGACGCGGACCCGTCGTTGCCGACACGGGAAGGCGCCGCGTTCGGCGCGGCATTGGTGCTGATCGCGGCAACCCTGCTGTGTGCCTTGGCGATGGTCAGCCGGCTGAAGTATGTCCACATCCTCAACCGGTACGTGCGTGGCCGTGCTCCGTTCGGCGTGGTCGCGCTGGCGGTGGTGGTCGGGCTGTTGTTGTTGGTGTGGCCGCAGGTCACGGCGGCGGCGGGGTTCTTGGCCTATGCGGTGAGCGCGCCGGCGGGCGAGATCAGCCGGCGGCTGAAGCCCCGTGTAAGGCGTTAGTCGGGATCGCCAAACTTCGAATCGATGAGCGCTTTGATCGCGGCGACGGCCTGCTCCGCGTCGGGGCCGTTGGCTTCGATGGTTAGCGCGGTGCCTTTCGTCGCGGCGAGCATCATGATCTGCATGATGCTCTTGGCGTCCACGCTTTGCTTGCCGTTGCTGATTTTGACATCGCTGGAAAAGCCCGCGGCCACGTCCACGACCGACATCGCCGGCCGGGCGTGGAGCCCGAGGCGGTTGCTGATCGTGGCGTCGGTGGAAGCTTGGGGCATGGAGAAAAGCGGACTTGGCAATACGTTCAGATCTGTTTGGCGTCGGCTTCTCCGAGCAGCTCGATGACATCGTCTTTGGTGGTCGCCTGACGGAGGAAGCTGCGGAAGCGGTCTTTCTGGAGATTCGAAAAGATGCCTTCCATCGCTTGCAAGTGCTCGTCGGGTTGATCTTTGGGCGACAGCAGTAAGAAGATGGAATACACCGGCTGTTTGTCGAGCGCGTTGAAGTCGACGCCGGCCTTGCTGACGCCCACCGTGGCGGCGAGCTTGGGCAGGTCGGGGTGTTTGACGTGCGGGACCGCGACGCCTTTGCCAAAGCCGGTCGAGCCGTTCTTTTCGCGCTTAAGAATCTCGGCGATCAGTGTGGGCTTGAGTTCGGCGGGGGCGGCCCCCGCGTCGATGAGCGCGGTGATGAGTTCCTCGATCACCTCGTCGCGTTCCGTGGCCTTGAGGTCGGCGATCACGGCGTCTTCAACCACCAGTTCGGTCAGTTTCATACGGTTTGTTTGGGAAAAAGGCGAGTGGCCGGTACAGGGTCAAGCGTGTTTGTGATCCACGAGCTTGGCGTGGTGGTTCCGCACTTGGCGTTCGAGTTTGGTCGCGGCTTCGTCGATCGCGGCGTAGAGGTCGTCGTGCTTGACGGTGGCGATAAACGGGTCGGTGCCGTCGGCCCGGGCGACGAGTTCGGCACGATACGTGTGCGAGCCGCGCTTCTCGAGGATGGCGTCGAGGTCGTGGACGCGATCCCAAAAGTGCGGCAGCTTGTCGGCCCGGCGTTGGACTTGGGCGCGGATCGCATCGGTGACTTCGAGCTGACGGCCGGTAACGCAAATGTTCAAATGAGTCTCCTGAATTCTCGCCCCGGGTCATGTTCCGCCCGTATCCACCATAACTTAACGCAGACCGCGGTTGCGGCGGTTTCGGTTACGCGCTCTGACGCTGTGTGGCCTCGTCCGATACGGGCACTGGCTCGGTCCGCGCGACGCCCGGGGGCGACTGCGGCGCACGCTCGGGGATGATTTGTCTTGGCGGTACAACGACGCCGCCGGACACCGCGAACTTCAGCGCGTCTTCGATCGTCACCGGCAAATCGACCGTATCGCTGACCGGCACCGTGATGACATAGCCCGTGAACGGCGTTGGTGAACTGGGTACAAACACGGTCAGGCAGTGCTCGCCGGCTTGGTCCTGCACGGTCCGCATCGTGTTGCCCGTGACCAGGCCGACCGACCACAAGCCTTTACGCGGGTACTGCACAGCGACCACACGGTTGAACTTGAGTTTGTCTTCGCTGTCGTCGCCGAAGATGAAGTCGGTGATCTGCTTGAAGGCGGGATACACCCGGCCGACCAGCGGCACGCGGCCGATGGCGTTTTCACCGATGCGCCATAGGCGGTTGCCGATGGATCGGGAGAGGAACGCGCCGACGATGTAGACGAGGACGATCGCCAGCAGCAGGCCGATGAGATTGAGGACGGGCCAGCCGCCGACGGCGTATTGGTTCCAGCGCTGCTCGAACGCGCTACGCCGCGCGAGGCGGATCGTGTCGGCCCGGGACTGCATCCAGTCCAACGTGATCTGACGCTCGACCGCCCTTGGCACACGCGTCACGTTTTGCAGGCCGAGCGCTTCGAGACGCTGCTCATTAAACAGCTCAAACGCGTCGGTCTGCGTCGCGTCAATCTGATCGAACGCTTCGAGAAAATCGATCTCCTCGGCGGGGGGGTATTGCGTGAAGCGGATGACCAATTCACGGACGCCAGCGTTAATCGGCGCGGCGATGTTTTTGTCCACGAGGTTGGCCGCCCAGAGCAGCACGCCGATGGTCAGCACGGTGGGCAGCACGATCGCTAGGCCGCGAATAAAGAACCGACGAAAGTTAGAGCCGCCACGCTTGGGCGAGGCGGATGCGTCGGCAACCTCGGCCGAAGCGGGCGGAGAATCAGAGTCTGCAGGCAATTCCGATGAACCTTCCATGGCGGGCAACGCGAAGTCCGACTCGCAGGCCTAATTAGGTTAGCAGGTAGCCCGCCGATTGAATCCGAGCGTTGGACATCGTGTTACCCCACGTCGAAGCGGAACAGCTTCTTCTTGCCGACGCGCAGCAGGACGTAGCCATCGGTTACGTCACGCGCATTCACGCTCGCGGCGAGATCGGTGACTTTGGTTTCGCCGATGCGGACGCCGCCGCCCTGGATCAGCCGTTTGGCTTCGCCGTTGCTGCCCGCAAAACCCGCCCGTTTCATCAGCTCGATCACACCGAGGCCGCCGGCGAGTTCGTCGGTTGAAAGTGCCGCTTTGGGCACGGCGTCGCCCGTGACATCAGGTCCGCCCGACGAAAACGCGCCCGCCGCCGAGTCTCGAGCCTTCGTGGCTTCCGCCTCGCCGTGCACCAGCTTGGTGACTTCGTACGCCAGCGTGATCTTGCTCGCGTTGATCGCCGCGCCTTCGACGGATTCCAAACGCGAAATGTCTTTCGGGGGCAGGAACGTGAAGTAACGCAGGTACCGGCCCACGTCGCCGTCATCCACGTTGCGCCAGAACTGGAAGAACTCGAACACGGGCGTGCGGTTGGCGTCGAGCCAGATATTGCCGGTCTCGCTTTTACCGAACTTGCCGCCGTCGCTCTTGGTCACCAGCGGGAACGTCAGCCCGGCGAGGTCGGCGTCTTCGAGCTTGCGCCCCAGCTCGATGCCCATGACGATGTTGCCCCACTGGTCCTGGCCGCCGAGTTGCAGCGTGCAGCCGTGACTCTTGAACAGTTCCACAAAGTCGATGGCTTGCAGGATCATGTACGAGAACTCGAGGTACGAGATGCCCGCGTTGTCTCCCGCCATGCGCTGCTTGACCGACTCCATGCTCATCATGCGGTTCACACTCACCCGGCTGCCCACGTCGCGGAGCACGTCGAGCCAGGACCTCGGGCCGATCCAGTCGAGGTTGTTCACGAGCACCGCGCCGGTCGGCGAGTCGTCGAAGCGAACGAACCGGCCGATCTGTTGCGCGATCGCTTCGGCGTTCGCGCGAATCGTTTCGGCGGTGAGCATCTGCCGCGCTTCGGTTTTCCCCGACGGGTCGCCGACCAGGCCGGTCGCGCCGCCGACGAGCACGATCGGGCGGTGGCCGCAGCGTTGGGCGTGCGCGAGGCCCATGATCGGGACGAGGCTGCCGACGTGCAGGGAGTCGGCCGTGGGATCGAAGCCGCAGTAGCACGCCACGGGCTGGCTCAGGCGCTCCGAGATGCGGTCGTCGGTGCATTGCGCGACGAGTCCGCGGGCTTTCAGGATCGCGTGCAGGTCGTCGGACACAGTGGCGTTTTCGCTGGGCATGGGGGCGAAAGTGTACTTGCCGTTGCCGAGGGCTCGCCGCCGGAAATCCCCAACGCGCGGAATACAACGCGCCAGCTCGAATCGGCCGATAGTCTTGGAATGCGTCCGGAACACCGTTTGCCCGCCGTCCTGATCACGCTGGTCCTGCTCGGGCAAGCGGCCGCCACCGCCACGGGTACGTACGTCAAACTCGCCGGCAACGGTTATTGGGACGACACGGTCTGGCCGTTCATGGACTACCCGATGTATTCCGCGGCGCACGGCCCGCCGGTCCAGGCCTCGTCCGCGACGCTCGCCGCCGAGTTGTCTGACGGCACGGAGATCGACGTGACGCCGGCCTACATGGGCGTGGCGTTTTTCGCGTGGCGATATCACCTGGTCGAACGCATCGTCGCCGGCACGCCCACCGGGGAACACGCCCATCTGGCCGACAAGGTCGAAGCCCACCGCGCCGAAGCGATCCAACGCGTCGTTGATCAGGTCACGCGCGACGCCGGCGTCCGTCCCGTTGCGTTGCGCGTTGATCGCCGGACGCACACGATCACCGACGATGGCATCGTGATCGACGACGTACCGACCCGGGTTCCCGTATCCCCCGAAGACGATGACTCACGCGATCTGACGGAGGATGCGTCTTGAGTTCTGCCGACCTCGCCACCCCGGGTGCGCATTCGTTTTTCTTTCCGCTCGCGTCGCCGCTGCGGCTGTCGGTGATGCGCGTTGTCGCGGTGTTCTGTCAACTCGTGTTTTTCTACGAGTCGCTGGATTACCAACTCGCCAAGCTCGCCTCACCGGGCTTCTCGGATCCGCAGTGGTTCATCCGCGGGCTCACGGTCTTGCTGCCCGAAAGCGTATTACGCACCGAGTCATTTCTCACGGGATTGTGGTGGGCGACGTACGCCGCGGGCGTGTTCGCGATGCTGGGTTACAAAACGCGGGGCGCGCTGTTGCTGTTTGCGTTGGGCAACATGATCCAGATCGCGCACGTGTACAGCTACGGCGAACACCATCACCCCGAAGCGGCGTTCTGCGTGTTTCTGTTGATGATGGCGTTTTCGCCTTGCGGCCGGGCGTTGAGCGTGGATGCGTGGTTCAAGATGAAGCGGGGATACGGCCCGGACGAGGGCTGGGGGCCGGACGCGAAATTGACGACGGTGATGTGGCCGTTGGTCGCGATCCAGTGCTTCATCGCGATCGCTTATTTCGATGCGTTTTTGAGCAAAGCGATCGTCGGCGGGCTGCACTGGATGAACGGCTACACGCTGCAGACGTATCTGCTGCGGGACGGCCTGCGTTGGGATCGGCCGGTGGGCGTGTGGATGTCGCAATTCCGTTGGTTGGGGATTGCGTTCGCGGTTGGGGCGGTGGTGTTCGATGCGTTGTTCTGGACGGTGCTGCTGCCGCGGTTCAAGCGGTTGGCGTGGTTGTGGCCGGTGGTGCCGCTGTTCTTGCTCGCGGGCACGGCGATGCACATCACGATCTATGTCGCGCAGGCGGCGCCGTTCTTTCAGTTCCTGGTGTTGTATCTGACGTTCGTGCCTTGGGAGCGTTGGGGATGGCTGCAGCGCGTCGCCCGAGGCGCGACGATCAAAAGCGAAATCGCTCGCGTAGTTCCGGGGGCATGAGCGGGCAGGCTTCGTTGGGCTGTTTAAACAGCTTGTGGCGGACCGACGCGACGCGATCGTAGGTCCAGTCGCGCAGGAACCCGGGCACGATCCGCCCCAGCCCCGCGAGAACTTTCCAGCCGCCGCCCAGCTGCGACAGGATCGCGAGCACCGCGTCACTTTTTGTTTTGAGTGTGCCGTCCGGGCTGACCAACACGATCGAATCCGGCAGTGTCGCGATCTGTTCGTCGCGGAGCGTCTGCTTGATGAACTCTCCCTGCAGCGGCGCGAAGACGAATCGGTCGCCGGACGGATCGCGCGGCACGACAAATTTCACCCAGCGGTGGCACAAACCGCAGTGGCCGTCGTAGAAGATGGTGGCGCGGGAGTCGGACATCCGTAGATTCATCGTACGCATTACCGACGGGCTTGACGCAGGCAGCGTGGTTAGGATGAGTCCTCGTGAACTTCTTTCTTGAAACCCTCCGCCTCGGGCTGGCCAACCTCCGGCTGCACAAGCTGAGGTCGCTGTTGACCGCGTTGGGCATCATCATCGGCGTGGCCGCGGTCGTGGCGATCGCCAGCTACGGCGAAGGGGCCAAGCGGGCGGCGCTCGCAGACATCCTCGATCTGGGCGCGTCGAACATCATCGTCCGCTCGGTCAAGCCGCTGGAACCCCAGGATGAGAACCAGACCAATTCGCGCAGCACCCGCTACGGCCTGACCAACCGCGACCTCACCCGGCTGTCCGAAACCGTCGGCCCGATCGATGGCATCGTGCCGCTCAAACGTGTCGGCGATCAAGTGATCCGCGGCACGGTCACCGTGGGATCGGCGGCGGTGATGGGGACGACGCCCGAGCTGTCCGAAGTCTTGAATCTTCACGTCGCGCGGGGGCGGTATCTGGAGAACGAAGACGTCCGGCCCCCGGCGAACGTGGCGGTGCTCGGGGCCGAGGTGGCCGCGCGGCTGTTCCCACTGAGCGACCCGGTGGGCAACACGTTCCGGATCGACGGCAAAACGTTTCGGGTCGCGGGGGTGATGCGCCGCGTGGGGCTGGCGGGTGGCGCGGGCTCGGCGTTGGTGGGGCGGGACTTGAACTTTGATGTGCACATCCCGATTGAGACCGCACGCTCGCGCTTCGGCGATATTCGGATGGCTCGCGGGGCGGGCAGCTTCTCGCGGGAAGAGGTGGAGATCACCGAGCTGATCCTCCGCACGCCCGATGAGGACGCGGTGCTGACCGTGGCGGATCAGGTCGAGCGTGTGCTGGCGTTGGAACACGCCGAGACGGGCGACGTGACGACGGTGGTGCCGTTGGAGTTGATTCAGCAGGCCGAGCGGGTCGAATTTCGCAGCAACATGCTGATGGTCATCATCGGCGGGCTGTCGCTTCGAGATTCTGTTTTTGCTGGCGAAGAAGTTCAATTGATTGCTACACTTGGAAATTATACCTACGAATGGTCACCTACTAATAGTCTGAATAATTCAACTATTTTTAATCCAATTGCTACACCAATATTGCCTACTGCTTATGTGGTCAAAGTAACGGACGAAAATGGTTGTGTAAATCTCGATACCATTTTTATTCGTATTCGACAATTTCAATGTGCTGAACCGAATATCTTTATTCCCAATGCTTTTACACCGAATAACGATGGGCATAATGATATGCTTAGAGTAAGAGCAAATAGTTTGAGTGAGTTTTATTTTGCAGTGTATAATCGTTTTGGAGAGAAGGTTTTTGAATCTAATAATCCAGATGATGGTTGGGATGGTACTTTTAAAGGGGCGGTTTTAGCTCCAGAAGTATTTGGTTATTATATTGAAATCAAGTGTCTGGGTGGAG
>JBCCDN010000020.1:0-27510 GCA_039030755.1 Planctomycetota bacterium
CAAGCGGTCCATCGGCTGCGGCTCGGACATGTCCCGCTTCACCGCGCCGATGGCGGCGAGTTGATCCTCGGTCTCGTCGTACGGGAACTCGGCTTCGAACTCGGCCATCCACTTGGTATCCCCGGGATACTGGATGCCGGGCTGGGTCTGCCGTGCCGCCTGCACCTGGAGCAATTCCTTCGCCAAATCCTTGACCGCCTCGCCGACCTGCTCCTTCTGACGCTTCCATTTCTTGCCGCCGAGCCGTGACAAAGGCGGCCGACCCTCGAATCCGCCGACGTATTTCTGGATCAGATCGATCTGCGACGCGGGCACGTGCATCAGTGCCCCCTCGGCAAACATCAAGGTCAGATACTCGCCTGGCTGGGTCTGCTTGCTCGCCTTGCTGGGCGAGATCGTTTTGAGGCCGGTGAATTTGGCGATGCCGTGATCGAGGTGGACGACGTGGTCGCCGACGTCGAGATCGAAGAACGCGTCGCCGCCGGTGGACGTTTGGCCAAAGACCTTGCGGACGCGGCGGCGGGTCTCGAAGCGGTGGAAGAGTTCGTGGTGCGGGATCAGCGTCAAGCGTGCTTCGCCGACAAGCGTGAACCCGCGATGGATCGCGCCGAGTTCCACCGCGATGTCGTCGACGCGATCGGGAGCGAACTGCTCGATCAGTTCACACATCCGGCTTTGTTCACCCTCGCTCCCGCACATCACCACGATCCGCCGCTCGGAATCGGCCGACAATTCGCCCACCTCGCGGATCGCTTGTTCCGCGTCGCAATCAAAGCTAGGGATCGGCTCGACGGGCAGTTCGATTTGCGTGCCCACCGCGGAGCCCGACGAGTAGCCGTTGACCTCGGCGTGTTGCCTGGCCGTGAGTTTTTTAAACACGGCTTTGGGTTCGTCGATGCCCGCGGAGTTGGTCAGACGTTCGTAGTAACCACGGGCCTGCTCGGAGAGTTCGAGCGTCTCGTGCAAGATCGGGATGACGTCGTTGGGCAGGATGTCGAGCAGGTTCGTGCGGTCGGCGTCGGTCTGCACTTGGATCGCGCTGCCGCCCACCAGCGAAATGCGACCCAGTCGATGCTTGCTTCCGGGGGCCTCGGGATCGATGGCATGGATCGATTCGACCTCGTCGCCGAAGAAGTCGAGCCGAACGGGCGAGAGCGGCGTGGGCGAGCCGCCCGGGAGTTGGGCCGAGCCGCCGACGGGGAACAGGTCGATGATGCCGCCGCGGACCGCGAAATCGCCGGGCTGGGCGACGGCGTCCTCGCGGGTGAAGCCGGCGCGGTCCAGCCAGTCCAACAGTCGGCCGGGAGGCAGGTTTTCATCGGCGGTGATGCTGAGCGTGAATTCACCGAGCGCTTCAGGCTTGGGCACGCTCTGCATCAGCGCGGTGATGGGGGCGACCAGCACGCGTGGGCCGGTGAACTGATCGGAGGCGACGCGCTCGACCACGGTTAAGCGTTCGGCGAGTAACTCGAGGTTGACTGAAGATTCACCGGGAAGCACTTCGAGGGCGCCGAACCGTTCGGCAATCAGGCCTTGGTCCGTAAAACGATCCAAATCATCAAGCGCATCGTCGGCTTCGTCCAGGTGCGCAACGACGTACAGCACCGGGCGTTCCAGTCTCAGCGCCGCCGTCCCCGCCAACAGCGTGGACGACGAACCCCGCGAGCCACGGACAGATGCGGAATCGCCGCGCGCAAGGACTTCCATGAGCGACCCCATCGGGGACGCCGTTTGCCAGGTGTAAAGCCAACCCGATGTCGCCTGCGTCGCGGTCTGCATAGACAAGCGAGAGTTTAGGGCGCTTGGCTTACGGCGACGCGGAATACTTCTGTCGGCCTAATGGTTGTTTTCACGAGCAATGTCGCTCCGTACGAAAGGAACTTATCGTGACCGACACCACCACGACCAACGCCCCCGCCTTTAGCATTCGTCCCGCGATATCGCGTGGCCCAACCAACCTAGGCTGGCTGAACTCACAGCACAGCTTCAGCTTCGGCCGATACCACGACCCGGAGCGCATGGGCTTCCACGGCCTGCGGGTGCTCAACGACGACCGCGTCGCCCCGGGGCAAGGCTTCCCCGAACACCCGCATGCGGACATGGAGATTCTGTCGTGGGTGCTCGATGGCTCGCTCGCGCACCGGGACTCCACCGGTACCGTCGCGACGCTGCCGCCGTTCACCGCGCAGCTCATGTCGGCCGGGTCGGGCGTCACGCACAGTGAGTTCAACGGCTCGGCAACCGACCCGGTGCATTTTCTGCAGGTCTGGATCGAGCCGCGGCAACGCGGGCTGGCCCCGAACTATCAGGAACGGCCGACGCAACCCGAGCAGCGTCGTCATACGTGGGTGGCCTTGGCCAATCCCGAGGGCAACGACGGCGCGGCCGTGATCCAGGCCGACGCGTCGGTGCGGGTCGCAGATGTTCAGCACGACGCGGACGTGTTGGTCAACGTGGAACCCGGTCGCGTGGCCTACGTGCACGTCGTCAGCGGGCAAGGCGCGATCGAAGGCCGAGAGCTGCATGCGGGTGATGCCGTGACCGCAGTGAAGGCCGGTCCTTTGCGGTTCGCAGGCGCGGGGGAAACGCCCATGCAACTGATGTGGTTCGACTTGCCTGCGTGATGTGGACGCCGGACGCACCAACCCTCAAACCCCCGGGGCGTCGTCATCGGCGTCCCGGGTTTTATCATAGAGAACATGATCGATCCCAAACGACTCGGACGGTGGCGGTGCTTGGGACTGACGGCAGGCTTGAGCCTCGCAACGTTAACGGGCTGTGAGGCCACGCCGGATATCCAGCAGGACGGCGGCGACGGACCGACAGCGAGCAATACATCGGGGTTGGCGACCGATGACCCCGCGTCGTCAAAGCCCAGCATCGATATGGCGGGCGACGGCGTCACCGACGAAACCGCGGCGCCCGAGGGCACGAAGGCCGTGGCGTTCGTGACGCTGGTGGATTTGCCGTTGGATGTATCGCTTGAGCCTGCGTGGTCGGTGGTGGATGAAGACGTGTTCCCCGCGATCACCAGCGGCGTGTGGCGGAGCAACGGGCTGCGGATCGGGTTGTTGCCGAGAGATCGTCTCGTTGATTTTTTGAACGCGTTACCGCCAAACTGGGGCGACCGGCGGCAGCGGATCTGGGGCGGCGACGAGCCGCGAGCCTTGGTCCGGAGCCGACCGATCCGTGCGGAATTTTTTGTCGATCTCACGGTGCCGCCCTTCGCACCTCAGCGCGAAACGTTTCGGGGAAACACGGCAACGTTGCTGATGAAGCTGCGACCACAGCGCGGCGGGTTCACCCGGGTGACGCTCACGCCCCAGCACCACAAGCCGCGGCAAACAATCCGCCCGCGTACGCCGCAAGAAAAGCTGCTGGACGGTCGAATCTTCGAGGAACTCTCCGTCACCGTCGCGGTGCCCGAACAAAAAGACTCCGCCCGCTACCTCGTGTTGGGGTTGGCGCGAACGGCGCGAACCTTGCCTTTGGATCAGCGTGATTTACCGATGCCCGGCGAAGCCGAACCGGAAGAGCCCGCCTTCGAATCGGAGGAGGTTTCGCCGACCACGGAGCCTGGCGTCGCGACGCGTGAATCGGGGCTGGACCTGGTGCTTCAAGCCGACGTGGGGTTGCCTGAGCCGGCGGAAGACGAAGAGGGGCTGACCGATGGGTTGAACGATGTGATTGATCGTCGGGTGGACCCGTTGCCGCTGAACCTGGGCCGGGCTCTGATGACCACGGGGATGCGTGGTGGCGAGGCGCAGGTCTTGATGATGATCGAAGTCCGCGGGCTGCGCGAGTAGCGACCATTCAGATCAATGCAGCGGCTGCGTCGCGTGGTGGTTTCGGAGTTGCTCGGCGAGCGCACGGCGGAATTGCTCGCTAGCTTGCACGGCGTCTGGGGTGTTGAGCGCAGCGAGCGCGTGCTCGAAGCAGTTGTCGGCAAATGTGGATAGACGCCATGCTGCGTTGGTGAGGCCACGGTTGATGATCGAGAGCAAGCGCATTTGGCCGCGATGCCGTGCTTCGGCGAGATCGCGTTGCAGGCTTGGGGGGAGGCCGGGGGTCTCGGCAAGAAGGCGCAGCGTGAACAGGTTTGCGGCGGTGGGTAAGGCTTGGTCGCCGGTTTGTTCGATGGGCGTCAGCGGATCGCGCCATCCGCCGGTGGTGGATTGTTCGAGGAGCAGGACGGCGGCGAGGGTTTGGGCGTGGTCGGTTTGCAATGGACCGTGTGCGGTGAGCGCGGCCACGGCGATCAGGGTGTGGAGCGCGTCGGCCCCGGATGCCGGTGGAGACAAGCCCGCGCCGAACCGGCCGTGGTGGTTCGCGCCGCGGCGAAGGATCGCCCGGAACGTAGAAAACGCCTCGGGCTCGGCGTCGAGCAAGGCGAGCGCGACGGCGAGCGTGCGGCGTTCGGCGAGCGCCGTGGGCGGGTCCGTCGGTTGGGCAGAGGGAGAAACGGGCGCGATTGCGGCGTTTGACGTGGCGGGAGACGAGTTGGGAGGCGAGGCAGGAGCGGATACGGGACTCGCGGCGCCGGCCACGATCAAGGCGTGTTGGTTGGGTTCGACTCGGGAATACTTGGGCGGGGCAGGCGTGATGGGCACCACCGACTGGGCAGGCCGGACCGGCGTCATCTCGGGCCGATGCTCGGCGTAGGCGGGCGTATTCGCGGATGGATCAAGGAGCGTGGCGATCGCTCGGAGGGCTTGCCGCGATAGGCGGGCGTCTCGCGGCGCGAGATCAGGATCGGTCAGTGCCGCACGGTAGTGCGACGCGGCGGCATGGAGCGCGGCGGTGCGGGGTTCGAGGTTTTGGGCGTCGAGCGCGACCGCGACCGAGGCGCGAGCGGCGGCCAACGAATCCGAAGCCGGCTCGGCGATCACGGCGGACGCCACCCCACCCAGCAGAAACGCCGCGAGAAGACGTCGCAGAATCGGAAAGAGGGATTGAGCGTACACCCCGGGTTTATCGGGTGGTCGGCGTTCTCACGCCACCGCGGCGGACGGGGCGACGCCCAAAGCCTGGTAAATACGTCGCGTCGCGTCGGACTTGTTGAGGGTGTAAAAGTGCAGTCCATCCACACCGGCGTCCAATAACTGTCGGCACTGCTCGGTGGCCCAGTGGATGCCGACGCGTTCGACGGCGGCGGGGTCTTCACCAGCGCGGGCGATGGAGCGGAGCAGCGCGGCGGGGTAACGAGAGCCCGCAGACAGCTCGGCCATGCGACGCATGCCTTTGGTGGAGGTGATCGGCATGATGCCGGCGACGATGGGAATCTGGATACCGGCAAGCTCACAGCGTTCGCGGAAATCTAAAAAATCGTGGTTGTCGAAGAACAGTTGTGTGCAGATGTAGTCGGCCCCGGCGTCGACCTTGGCTTTGAGGTGGTCCATTTCGTCCATGCGGTTGGGCGTGGCGGGGTGGCCTTCAGGGAAGCCGGCGACGCCGATGCCGAAGCCGCGGGGGTCGGGGTGGCCGTGCTGGTCGGAGTAGTTTTTGATGAAGCGGATGAGGTCGCCGGCGTAGCGGCAGGCGTCCTGGCTGCGGTCCCAGTCGGGCTTGTCGCGGGGGAGGTCGCCGCCGAGCGCGAGGATGTTGCCGACGCCGTCGGTGGTCCAGCGTTCGAGGATCGCGTTGAGCTCGGCCTCGTCGTGGCAGACGCAGGTGAGGTGCGGGATAGTCGGCAGGTGGGTTTCGTTTTGGATCCGCGCGACGAGCTCATGCGTGAGGTCGCGGGTCGATCCGCCGGCCCCGTAGGTCACGTCCACAAAGCTGGGACGGAGCTGCTCGAGGTCGCGGATGTTGGCGAACAGCTCCTCGGAGGCTTCGGGCGTCTTGGGCGGGAAGAACTCAAAGGAGTAGGTCGTGTCGGCGGCGGCGAGGATGTCAGCGATGTGCATGGTGCTTGAAGCGTATCACCGCTGGGCGGGAATACCAGCGGGTTTGTGTTTAGGGGTTCGCCTTCCATTAGCTTGACGGCATGGGTGAGAAATCGGCGAATTCAGCGGCAACGTGCGACCTGGTGATCCCGGCTCGCAACGAGGCGGAGAACCTACCCGCACTAGCTGACGCGTTGCGACCCCTGCGCGCAACGGGGGTGATCGCGCACGTCGTGCTGTGCGACAACGGATCGGCGGACGACACGGCAAAATTGGCGGAAGACGCAGGGTTTGTGGTGGTTCGCGAGGATCGGCCGGGGTACGGCGGGGCGTGCTTGGCGGGATTGGAATGGCTGGGTCAAGAAGGGCGGACCCAACCGATCGCGTTTCTGGATGCGGACCTGGCGGATGATCCTGCGGAGCTACCGCGGCTGCTGGAGCCGATCGCGGCGGGCGAGGCCGACTTGGTGCTCGGAGCGCGAGTGCCGGAGCAGGCGGGGGCGCTCGATCCGCATCAACGTTTTGGGAATCGGTTGGCGTGCTTGCTGCTGCGGTGGACCACCGGGAATCGCTACCGGGACTTGGGGCCGATGCGGGTGGTCACATGGGACGCGCTGCAGATTCTTGCCATGCGCGACCGAACATGGGGCTGGACGGTGGAGATGCAGTTCAAGGCGGCCACGCGGGGCTTGCGCGTGATGGAGTTGGACGTGCCGTATCGGAAGCGGCACGCGGGCGTGAGCAAGATCAGCGGGTCGCTCAAGGGCAGCGTGAAGGCCGGCGTGGTGATTCTGCGGACGATTGGGGCGCTGTGGTGGGACGAACGCAAGCGACGCTAGAGCGTTCCGTCCCAGTTGGCGGGCAGCAGCAGCACGGGCAGGTCGGTTTGCCGGATGAGGTTCGCGGGCACGTCGCCGGAGATAAGCCGCTTCAGCGCGCCCTTGCCCGTCAGGCCCAACGCGATCATCGTGCATTCCCGAGCCCGGGCCGTATTGAGAATCGCCTTGGGCGTATCGTCGGAAAACAGCATCACGCCCTCGGCCGTCACGCCCAACGCGCCGAGACCTTTGACCATCGTCCGCAGCGTCTGCTCGCCGCGTTCCGTGGCTTCGGATTCGTGGTCGTCCTGATCCTGAAGCGTCGCGACGTGGGCGATCACGACTTCGCCGCCCAGCCGTTTCGCGAGATCCGCGATCGGCGTGATCAGCTTCTCGCTGGCCCACGGGCTGCTGACCGCCACGAGTACCCGGCTCAGGGTCGGTGGAGTGTTCGCATGGCTGGGAGTGGATTCGCTCACGGGTCGGAAACTTTACCCCCCCCACGCCGTTTCCGCCATGGTTCCGACCGTCCGCCCCAGCACGTGAACGTTTTGGCGACTTCCGACCGGTCCGCGCCTAACGTGGACCATGAGTACTGCAGCTTCCAAGGCCAGGCGTTCCCCCAACGAAACGCCAGCCGTCCAAACCCTAGGCCAACTCCGCGAAACCGGCTATCGCTACCGCCCGGTTAAGCAGGAACTCCGCGAAAACCTGATCGATCGGCTCCGAAACCAAGGCGGCCTCAGGGACCTGTTCCCCGGCGTCCGCGGCTACGAAGACACCGTCCTCCCGCAGATCGTCCACGCGCTCTTCGCTCGCCACGACATGCTCCTCCTAGGACTGCGCGGTCAAGCCAAGACGCGCATGATCCGGCAGCTCCCGAAACTACTCGACCCGTGGTGCCCGGTGATCGATGGCTGCGACATGCCCGACGATCCAATGCACCCGATGACCGGCAAGGGGCAACGCCTCGTGGAAGAACACGGCAATAACACCCCCATCCGTTGGCTGTCCCCCGCGGAGCGTTTCCACGAAAAGTTGGCCACGCCCGATGTCACCATCGCCGACCTCATCGGCGAAATCGACATTGTCAAGCACGCCGAGGGCCGATACCTCAGCGACGAAGAAACCATGCATCTGGGGCTGATCCCACGGACCAACCGAGGCATCTTCGCGGTCAACGAACTCCCCGACCTCGCGCCGCGCATCCAGGTCGGCCTGTTCAACGTGCTCGAAGAACGCGACATCCAGGTGCGCGGCTACCCGATCCGGCTGCCGCTGGACCTGACGCTGGTGTTCAGCGCCAACCCCGAGGATTACACCAACCGCGGCCGGATCGTCACGCCGCTCAAGGACCGCATCGGCAGCGTCATCCGCACGCATTACCCACGGAGCGTCCACGAATCCGTGAAGATCACCGGCGAAAACGCGTGGATTTCGCGCAACGGGGCGCCGGACAGTGATGGCGATCCTTCCGAGCTCAACACGCCCAAGGTTGAAGTCCCCGCGTATCTCCGCACGGTGATCGAAACCATGGTCGCTCAGGCCCGCGAGAGTTCGCACATCAACCAAGCGTCGGGCGTGTCGGTCCGCTGCTCGATTGCTTGTTTGGAAACGCTGGTCAGTTCCGCCGAGCGCCGCGGATTGATCACCGGAGAAACCCCCGTCCTGCCGCGCGTCTGCGACCTGGGCCACATGCTCGCCGCGACCCGGGGCAAGATCGAATTGCTGATGGCCGAGGACGGGCAGGAGACCGAAGACCGTTTGGTGGAGTCGCTCTTGGGCGAGGCTGTGAAGTCGGTCTTCGACGACGTGGCCGTCATCGATGATTACGAGCACATCGCCGACGCGTTCACGTCCGGCCTCAAATTGACGCTCGGCGACGACACCAGCGGCGCCGAGGCCGTCGCCTCCATGGAACACGTCGACGGCCTCTTGCACGCCGCGAAACAGCTCGCCCCGCTGATCGAGCTGGACCCCGACCACCCGGACCTGGGCACGCAGTACCTCGCCTCGGCCGGCGAATTCGTGCTCGAAGCACTCTATGTTCACAAGCGCCTGAGTAAGCAAAGCACCGCAGCCGGCGGGCGGTACAGCCGATGACACGCTTCGGGTAACCTGCGGCTTTCCCGCCTGGAGAGACGCCGCCATGCCCGCCCCCACCGATCGCCGTTACCTCGACTCGCACGAGTGGCACAAGCTCCATGACGACGGCACCGTCACCATCGGCATCTCCGAATTCGCCGTGGACGAACTCACCGACATCACCTACCTCGAGATCGCCAACCAGGACGGCGATCTCGCGGCCGGCGACAGCTTCGGCGAAATCGAATCCGTCAAGGCCACCAGCGATCTGTATTGCGGCATCGACGGCAAGGTGATCGAGGTGAACCAAGCGGCGGTGGACGACCCCGAAACCATCAACCGCGACTGCTTCGGCGACGGCTGGATGATCAAGGTGCAGCCCAGCGACCCGGCTCAGCTCGACGCGTTGATGGACGCCGCCGCCTACGAAGCCAACCACGGCTGAGTGTCTTTTCCGTTCGCAACCGTCGGGCCACGCTCATAAACTCGGTGACGCATGATCGTTGACCTGCATACGCGTATCTGGGATTCGTTGGACGCTTTGGGCCCGGCCGTCGCCGAGCAAGCCCGCCGCCGTCGCCCCGAGCCCTGGGAACGCACGACCGCGTCGTTCGAATCACACGAAAGCGCCACCGCGCCGGTGTCCGTCGCCGTGGTGCACGGCCTGCACGCCGCGTCCCTCGACGCACGCATCCCCCACCAGGCCGTCGCCGACGCCGTCGCCAAAAGCCCCGACACGCTGCTGGGTTTCGCGGGGATCGATCCGTCTCACGGCGACCCGGTGGCGGATCTCGACGAAGCCGTATCCCTCGGGTTGGTTGGCGTTAACACCAGCCCCGCCGCGGCCGGGTTCCACCCCTGCGCCACCGAAGCGATGGCGCTCTACGAGGCCTGCGAACAGCGCGGCCTGCCCGTCTACATCGAGGCCGGCTCCCGCCTCGCCCGGGCCGCCAAAATGGAGTTCGCTCAGCCGTTCATGCTCGACGAAGTCGCCCGCAGCTTCCCGAAGCTCAAGCTCATCGTCGGCGGGTTCGGCGACCCTTGGCCGTTCCAAACCGTCGCGCTGCTCGCCAAACACCCCGGGGTGTTCGCGGATGTTTCGGGCATGGTGCGTCGACCTTGGCAGCTCTACAACGCGATGGTCGCCGCATACCAGGCCGAGGTGACCTCACAAGTCCTCTTCGCCTCAGGCTTCCCGTTCGGCAATCCGGAAACCGCCATCGTCACACTGTATTCGGTCAACACCCTCAGCCAGGGCACGCCGCTGCCCAGTATCCCGCGTGAGCAGCTCCGCGGCATCGTCGAACGCGACACGCTCGCGCAGCTCGGCCTGTCCAACCCGCTCAAGGAAGGCGAGCAAGACCCCAAAAGCTCGTCTGCTTTCGAAAAAATCGTGATCGAAGGGGCGGCGTCGTGAACGTCCGCGCTGCCGCCACGGCCTGCCTCTTGCTTGCGATCCTCGGCCTGTCCGCCTGCTCGGTCCCCGGCCTGCCCGGCTCGCCCAACGGTCTGACCGTCCGCGGCCAACTCGAAACCGACGCCGGCACCGCGGCCCCGGTCACGCTCCGCGGCGACTTCGACACCGCCTACTACCGTCACGCCGACGACAACACGGTCACCTTCGTTCTGCTTGAAGGCCCCGAAGCCCACCCGACGCAGGCCGCGATCGTCCGCCTGTTCTGGCGACCCCGCGCGGGGCGCACACCGCTGGAAGAAACCGCGACCAACTGCACGATCACCTACCTGGTCTTTGCCGACGACCCCGAGGGCGACCAACGCAACCCCGGGCAACTCGGCCTCTACAGCGGCGCAGGCTTTCTGCACTTAGGCGGCAGCCCCGGCCCGTCTGATCTGTCGGCCGACATGTGGGATGCGGCGTTAAACCTCGAGACCCGTTCGGGCCGATTCGTCGACTTGCTCGGCGAGGCCACGCTCACCGGCTCGTTCCAGGCACGCCGCGACCCTGCCAAGGTCGCCTCCCTGCTCGCCGATCTCAACCAACGCATCTATACCCGCCTGGGCTTCCCGCGAATGGTGGCCGTTCCCGCGTCCGCCGACCCGAAACCGCCGACGTCGGCATCGCCGGCGACTACGACGGTTCCGGCTCAGGGAACAGGGTGACCTCAATCTCGTGCTCAACAACTGGGGCAACACGTCCAACCCACCCAGCTTCGGAGGCTTCACGGTTCCAGAACCCGCAACGGCCACGCTTGCGTGGGTCGGCTTGGTGATGCTCAACCCCCGCCGCTAAACCCGAAATCGGTCGAACGTAAGAGCGTTTCTCGGCCCGCGTCGGCCACTGACCACGCGGGCCTTTTTGCCGCGCCGCGTGATAGGTCGTTCAGCCCCACATCAAAAAGCGAACGCCCATCGCAGGTTCACCGAGGCGTAGCTGTCGCGGCCGGTCTGCCCGTCGAACTGATCTGTCAACCACGTCGTCGCGTATCCCAACTCGAAGCTGTGCGGACCGCGTGCATAACCGACGACCAACCCCGCTTCGAGCTCACCGACCCACGGCTTCTTCTCCACCGAGGGGCTCGGATCACGCGCGTAATTCCCGTCGAGAAACGTTGACCACTCGACGTACTTCCCGCCGACCCGGCCGAAGCCGTAGACGCTCCATACACCACGCCCCGCCCCCCAATCTTCGCCGAGCGGATGCCCCGATGCTTTGGCGTAGCCAAGCGGATCCCCGGTCAGCGATTGCACGTCACGCAGTTGGTCGGGGCCGAAGTCGTCCGGAAGGTTCACGCCCAGCCGATACATCACCGACGCGCCGAGATCGCGTCGCACCGTCCCCAGGTTGAGGGTCGCCGACGGGACGAGCTGCCCATCGAATCGCGTATCTCCCCAGTCGAAGCCGCCGACATCGACGCGGAGCTTGCGGATGTATTGAAGCTGAGCGGTGAACTCGTCGCCGAGTTGGCTATCCCAACCTTGTGGGTCGTCACCGGTGAATGCGTCGTGGATGCTGGTCTGGATGGCTTGAGCTTGGGAACTCGGCCCGACCACCCCAAGGTTGAGGCGGAACAGGTCGTAATGCGCCACAGGCTGGTCGAAGAGTTCCCCGCAGATTTCGCGCTGCAGGAACGCGCTGCCGTAGAGGTAACCGGCATACGGCCGATCGTCGTCCGCGGGCGGGTCGGCCAGCAGGTTCGCCGGCGTATGGATCTCATGACCGAATCCCACCCCAAACGCGGCGCCGTCGCTATCGGGTAAGACCGCGTCGAGCAGGTGGCTCGCAAAGTCAGGCTGCCAGGTGAGCGTGCCGCCAAAGCAATTGGTGTAGTGCCGATCGGTCGCGTGCCAAGGTTTGAGCGCGACGGCGCCATCGTTTTCCCAGTTGAGCGCGACGCGGAAAAACTGCTCGGCTTGCGCTTCGGGCGGCGCTTCGACGAGGGTCGCGGGCTCGGCCGGTTGTGCGTGGGTCGCGCTCGAAGCCAGGCCGAGGCACAGCGTGGGAACAAGGAGGTGCGGTCGCATCGGCTACCTTTCGCGTCGCGGAGCGGGTCGCGGAAAGCATAACCGGCCAAGACGCCGTCCCGTCAGGTTCGAACTACGCCGCCTCAGCCACGCTGCCGTTGATGTACACAGTCACCACATCTTCGATCTGGCCGGCCCGGAGAAAATTTAGCAGCGCGGTTTTACCGTGCTCGGTCAGCTCAGCATCTTTACGCATCAGCAACCTCCCGTCGCGCGTGACCACGTCGGCGGCGAGTTCCTGGCCCACGAGGATATCCCGAACCTTCACCGCCGTGGGGACCCGCTGCTCGGGCGGTGTGACGTGGCGCTCGATTGCTTTGAGCACCGCCGGGTCGTGCTTGCCCAAAACCTTACCGACGCAATCCACCGCGGCGGGCACGGACAACCCCGACGCTTCGAGTTCCGCGACATCGTTTAGCGCGTGCAGGATGCGCGAGGCCAGCGGCAGGTTGTCGCGACGCCGCGTGGGGCCGACCGCTTCGCCGCCGTCAAAGCGTGCGCTCTGAAACTCCAAAATCTCCGCGACGCCTTCGAGCCGGGGGATGTTGCCGATGAGCGCCGCAATCTGCGCTCGCGCCGCGGCGACTTGTCGCTTGTCGTCGGGCGACATGCGACTCGGCCGATCCAGCTTCTCCCGTAATTCCTCGGGAATCGCCATGAACCCCAACGGACTGACCAGCGCCGCGATCTCCGCTTCCCAAGGGCGAGGCACGCCGAGCGGACCGACCAGTTTGGCCATCCGCGACTTCAGCGACATCGCCCGGCCGTGAGCCTCGGGGTCCACCACCGCCAATAAATCCACGAGCAGCTTCACCGACCCGCGCAGCGTCTGTTGCAACAACTGCTTCTCGGCGATGATCAGCCGGTGCTGCGCGATCGCCGCGTCCAGTGTGGCGGTCAGCGTTTCGGTGTCGCAGGGCTTGGTGAGGAACCGGAATACGCTGCCACGGTTCACCGCGTCCACGGCGGTCGCCTGATCCGCGTTGCCGGTGAGCATGACGCGGACCGTGTCGGGGTGCGAAGGCGCGATCTGCTCGAGCAGTTGCACGCCGGTGAGTCCGGGCATCTGCATGTCGGCAACGATCACCGCGAACGGGTCGGCCTTCGTCTCGTCGCTTTGCAAGATCGCCAGCGCCGCATCGGGCCCTTCCGCCGTCGTCAGCGCGTACCCCTTGCGGAGCTTGCGACGTAGACCATTCAAGAGGTTCGCATCGTCGTCCACAAGCAGCACACGCGGCGGGTTGGCGTTGGCGTTAGGCATGGTGGTCGTCTCCGTTTACGCCGCTCCCGCACGTCGGACGCCGTCGGCTGCGCCGGGCGGGTTGGCTGCCCAGGCGGTCCAGTCGTCCAGCCGATGGGTCAGCCCGACCATTTCGAGATAGTCCGTGTCCAGCCCGCGCTTCCGGTTGAGCGCATCGGCCACGTGCACCGCCAGTAGCGGCGAGATGCCGTCGACACAAAACACACCGTCGACATCGGGTTCCCCGCCAGGCGTCGCATCGGCGGGGTGGTGATGGAACGCCACCGCCTCGACAATCGGCTGCGGCAGGTTCCAAAGCCCCAGCAGATACGCCCCGACCTGCGCGTGCGACGCGCCGAGTTCCGCTCGCTCCAGTTCGTGTAGCGGTTGTTCTTCGTTGCGATCTTGCCGGATCAACGCGGCGTACTTCTCCGGGACACCCAGACTCAGCGCGAGCTTGCCCAGGTCGTGCAACAACCCCCCCGTATAGGCCGCCGCCACCGCGCACGGCCGATCGTCCAGATCCTGCATGATCGTCTGTGCCAACCGCGCGACGCGGAAGCAGTGCGGCTGCAACCCGATGGTCGCGGGGTGCGGGCGTTTGGCCTGCTCAAACAAATGAATCGAAAGCACGAGCGCGTGCAGCAGGCTCAAACCCAGCAAACCCACCGCCTGCCGAACATCTTGCACCGGCGACGCATACCCGAAGAAACTCGAATTGACGAGCTGCAAGATCTTGCCCGACATCGCGGGGTCCTGTTCCACCGTGGCCGCCACATCGTCGAGCGTGGAATTCGGATCGGTGATTTGCTGCGTGAGTTTTTGATAGAGCGTCGGCGGGCTCGGCAACGCCCCGAGCTGCGTCACCAGCGTTTGCAGCCCCGGGGTGTTCAGCGTGTCCCGCAAATGCAACGCGCGATCCAATGCAGCCGTTAGCGTCGCCGCGTCACACGGCTTACTCAAATATTGGTGCGCGGTGTTGACCAGCTTGATCGTCATCTCCTGCTCGGAGTAGCCCGACAGTACAAAACGAATGGCCCCCGGAAAATGCGCTTGCACTTCGCGCAACAACACCCCGCCATCCATCCCGGGCATCCGCATATCCGTGACGACGACATCGAACGCTTCGCCGCGTTCCTTCGCTTGATGCAACTCCCGTAACCCCCGCTCGCCGCCTTCCGCGAAGTGCATATCCCACAGTTCGCGCTGTCCACGCAAACTGCGTCGTAGCGAACTCAAAATCGCCGGCTCGTCATCGACAAACAAGATGCGGAGCGGGCTCGTGGAAGATTCGGGAGTCACAGGATTCATGCGGCGGCTCCGGGAATTTGCGCGGTCGGTTCTGGTGGAAGTTGGCTGGACTCGGGGCGGATCGGCAAGCGAATCGTGAACGTCGTGCCCGACTCGGGCGACGTGACAAACGACAGCTCGCCACCGTGCTGCTCGGTCACGACGCGATGCGCAATCGCCAAGCCTTGGCCGGTGCCCTTGCCCACGCCTTTGGTGGTGAAAAAAGGATCGAAGATACGCGGCTGAACCTCGGCGGGAATGCCGCCGCCGTCGTCGGCGATCTCGATGCAGGCGTGGTCTGCCCCGTCACGCCGCGTCCGCACCGTGATCGCGCCCAACCCGGCCCCCTCGCCTTTGCCTTGCTCGCCAAGCGCCTGCGCCGCGTTGACCACAAGGTTCAAAACGACCTGATTCAGTTCGCCCGGATAACAACGCACGGCCGGCAAATCTTCCGCCAACTCCGTCCTTAGTTCCGCGACGTACTTCCATTCGCTCCGGCACACCGTCAACGTGCTCGTCACCGCCTCGTTCAAATCGATCGCCGACATCGACGCGTCCGAAGCGCTGCTCCCGCCGGGATGGCTGAAGCACTTCATCGATCGCACGATCGTCGCCACCCGCTGTACACCCTCGGCCGCCTGGTCGATCGCGGCCGGCACCTCGTCCCGAAGAAACGACACATCCGCCTCACGCTCAGCATTCTCCAATTGCGACAACGCCGCCGACACCGCCTCCGGCAAATCAAAATCGTCGGCCTGTTGATTCAATACATCCCGCAACGCCGAGGCAGCGTCCAAGACCCCGACCACATCCGTAAACCCCTCCCGCAAAAACTCGACGTTGTCTCCAACATATTGCGTCGGCGTGTTGATCTCGTGCGCGATGCCTGCCGCGAGTTGCCCGATAGACTCGAGCTTCTGACTCTGCATCAACCGGCGGAGCATGTCCTGACGGGCCGAGATGTCGTGGATGAACGCGTTGAACACGAACCGGTCCTCGTCCACCATCAGCGAAATCGAGACCTCCACCGGCAAGCGCCGACCATCCGCACACCGCGCGACCATCTCACCCCGGCTACTCTGACCGCACGCCGATAACACATCCGCCAAGGGGTTGGACGGATCGGCCTCGCCGCTGGCCGGCATGAGAAAACCATCCAAGGTCTGCCCCAACGCTACCTCCGCGGGTACCCCAAATAGCGCCGTCGCCGCGTCGTTCCAATCCGTGATCCGGCCGGCGATGTCGGCCGTGACAAACGCGTCGTTCGCCGTGTTGATCACCTGCTTGGTCCGCGCTTCCCGATCGCGCAGCTCCGCCGTCGCCGCATCCAACGACGCTTCCAACGCCAACGCCCGAGCCTCGGCCCGGCCGCACCGCGACAACGCACGATCCAACTGCTCACCCAACGCCCGCAGGCCCGGCTGACGACCATTGCACATATTTAAGACATCGTCGCCTCCGCTCGCCCGCTTCACCCCACACCGCCCCGAATGCACAATTGGAGACTCCCCCAATCCACCCAAAACCCACGGATAGCACTCCTTAGATCCCGTCCGCTCAATCCGCCCCCGGCAACGCCCCCAATCCGCCCTGCATCCACGCCACCGCCGCCTCCACAATTGGCCCATTTGCCCCCGGAAAATCCGCTGCCCGCAATCCGGCCGTATCCACCCAACGCACCGCGTCCGACGCCAACGCCGCCGGCTCCCCGCCCACAAGCTCACACCCAAACACCTCCAGACGCACCGCCCCGTGGTCGTACCGATGTTGAACCTCGGTCAGCCGACCCAAAACCCGAACCCGTACCCCAAGTTCCTCCTCCATCTCCCGAATCAAAGCCGCCTCCGGCGACTCCCCTCGCTCGAGTTTTCCACCGGGAAACTCCCACAGACCACCCAAGACACCGTCCGCCGGACGTAACGCGATCAATACCTCTGGCTCGTCCCGCGACCAAGGCCCACCCGCCCGGAGCAGCACGCCGACCGCCACCCGGATCGCGGGGGCATCGACAGATGTATCGTCCAAGTCAACATCCGTCTCGGGCTTGTTCGATTCGGCCTGAGGCACGCCCATCCCGCTAAAATACAAGAATCACCGGCCCGATCGCAAGAAAGAAAAATTAGCCGATCGATATTCACTAAGTTGTTTCAAATCAATATTTTAAACAATGTTTTCAAGCATCGCGATTTGCCCATTGACAGCCCAGGAATCCCGTCGATAGGATGCGTAGGTTGTTGGTTCTCGTAGCACCCATCAGCCCATAACTCAGCCGTGGCGCACCCCCGCTCACAGGATCGGAGCCCTGGAGCGGGGGTTTTTTGTGCGCTTTCTCGAGACTCAGCACGCTATCGCCAGACTCGACAATTTCAGTTCTTGGGCAACCCGCATGCATGTGTTCTTAAAACAAGGAACAAGCGCAGACCTCCCGGTGGAAATTTAAGAACAGTTTATACACATTCATTCGCGGCCCATTTCAGGATACAAACGCCAAAAAATCGGATACCGCGAAAAGTCCGAACAAAATTCCTATTTCGGGATTGACTTTGGTTTTTGTTTGGTCCATACTGAATCCGGTCAAGAACCAAACATCGACGATTCAAAAAAGGTCCACCATGCTCAGTCTTCACCGCATCCGCCGACACCTCGATGACGCTCAACCCCAACGACTCTGGGCCGACCTCGCGAAATCCGGCCTCGCCTGGCCGCTTCCCCTGCGTGTCCGCCTCGAATCCGCCCCGGTGGCCGCTTGGGCATTGGCCCTGCGTCGAGTCTGCGAGCTCACCCAAGGCCCCACCGCCCTTACCCATCAACTCACCGAACGGCTCTTGCATTGTCAGCAGCCTTCGGGCTCTTGGTGCAACGACGCCGGCCAAGACGATCCGCTACTTACCGCCTTGGCCGCCGCCGCCCTACGACGCCGGCTGCTCCAACCGAGCACAACGCCCGACGCAACCCAACAACTCATTCACGCCCACGCCGCCGCCCTCGCGTCGCTCACGGCCATGCAAAGCCCCGAAGACGGCCTCTTCGGAAGCCCTGAAATCGGTGCGGGCTCCACCTCTCACAGCGGCGATGTCGGCCGAACGCCGCGCCGCGTGGCCGAAGCCTGCTACATCCTCTTTCTAATCGCCGAAGACGCCGCCGCCCTCAAAGCACTCCGGATCCTGCCGCTCCGCGATGCGCTCGACGATGCTGCCCCCACCTTCGACCCCACCCTCCGCGATACCCACGACATGGCCAATCTGCTGCTGGAATCCCAAGCAACGCCTGCCGCGTCACTCACGCTCAACCCTGCCTTAGCCGCCTGATTCGAGCATCTGCGATGATGCGCCGGTGAACTTCCTAGCCCACTTGGTGCTCGCCGACGAATGTCCGAAAGTCGGCCGCCCTCCGGGGGCGACCGATTCGAATACCGGCCCCGCAGATCACCCTGCCGCGTTCGCACCGCTTCCTCTCGTCGGCAGCCTCTTTCCCGATCTCGCCCGGGAAGTCCCCGCTTACCGCGGTCGACGCGGAGAAACACACCCTGATCTGCCCGTCTCGATCCGCCACGGCATCGCCCGTCACCGCCGGATCGATCGCATCACCGACACCCATCCAGCGTTCCTGCGCACACGGTCCCGACTGACCTCCGCATACGGCCGGTTTGCTGGCGTGGTGGCCGATGTGCTTTTTGACCACGCCCTTTCGCTGCGTTGGGATCAAGCAGCCCCAACGGAGCCTTGCTTCCCGCCGATTCCCCGAACCGACTTCATCGCCGCGGCTCACATCGCACTCCAAACCGAAAGCGCTCGCGTTGTGATGCCGCCCGCGATGCGACGCACGATCGATGCGATGATCGAACACCGCTGGCTCGCCCGCTATGCCACGCCGCTGGGCCTCGAACGCACGTTCCTCGAACTCGCGTACCGCTTCACCCGTCGCTACGGCCGCCCCATTGATCTCACGGGCATCACCTCACACCTTGCCCAGCACTCGCCAGCCCTGCTCGCCGACTTCGACGAACTCTGGAACACGCTGCTCATCCGCATCGCCGCCGAGCCCTGAACTTCCTCGAACCGCCTCGGCCTTCGCGGCGTAGCCCTTGCGTCTGCGTGTGCTCATCCCGTCTTGAGAGGTGGTTCCGATGCGAAAGCTGGTTCTGGGTTTTGTTGTGCTTCTGTTTCTGCTCGCGACGGGTGGCTGGTTCGCGTGGATTCAACTCGGCGAGCCGCATTATCGCAGCGAAGCGATGATCCAGCTGTACACGCCGCCACACATGCCCCCCGATCTCCAAACGCCCCACGTCGCAAACCTGGTCGCGTTGGAGGGCCAGTCCATCGGTGCAATGATGCGCGAAATCAGGAATCAGGCCGTCCTCATACGCTCCGACGAAGTACTCCAAGAAACGATCCAGTGGCCCTCGATCAAGAGCTCCGACTGGTTCGCGCGTTTTGACGGCGACGTCCGTGCCGCTGCCACCGATCTCGCACGCCGGGTCGATGCCCATCCCGTGCCCGACGCGACGCTGCTGCGTGTTTCGGTCGAAGCGCGCGACTCCGTCGACGCCCAGCGATTACTCGACGCGTTGCTGACGGTCTACATCCAAAAACGCGAAGTCCAAGCCGAGAATCTCGTCGCGCAGCAATCGGCCGTGCTGATCCGAGAGCGGGAGCGGGCGATCGAAGAGACAAGGCGTGGGCAACTGGAGCGCGATCGATTCCTTCAAGAAAACGACGTGGCGAGCCTCGACCCCACCGGCCCGGCTTTGCCGTGGATCGCGCAACAACTTGTCGCGGCCGAGCTCCAGCTCGAACTGCTCGAAACCGCACCCGACGACCCCGACACGACTTCGGCGATCGAACAAACCAAGAAAACCATTGCGTACTGGCAGAACGCCCAAGCGACCACGCACATGCAGGCGCGGGACCACATGCAGAAATTACTGATGCTGCGTCCAATAGAAAAAGCGATCGAGCGAGACCAACGCCGAAGTGACACCATCGGCGAGCGCCTGCTCGCGTTGCGTCTGACCGGGACGGTGCCCGGCTTTGCCCGCGCCACCCGGGCCGCCGCGCCAACCGAAGCAGAGCGGGTGTGGTGGCGCTGGCCGTGGGACTGATGCTCTAGAACGGAAATGGCTTCCGTTCACCTCGCATCCTTGCCCGATCCGGCCACGCCCCTTGGCGCCGTCGCGTTCGCGATCGAGCCGGGGCGGGCGTTCTCTATGATGCCGTGCTCTTGTAAACAAGTCTTTCCTCCGCTGGACGCCGCATGACCGCCGACAACGCTACCGCTACCGATCCCTCCACCGCCCGTTTGAACCTGCCCGACGGGCCGATTGACCTACCCGTTGTCGTAGGCAGCGAAAACGAACACGCCGTGGATATCGCGGCGCTACGGGCCCAAACCGGCTTCATCACCCTCGACGAGGGCTACCGCAACACCGGTAGCGTCCGGTCGGAGATCACGTACATCGACGGCGAGGCCGGCATCTTGCGCTATCGCGGATATCCGATCGACGTCGTCTGTCAAAACGCTTCGTTCATCGAGACCGTGCTGCTGCTGATCCACGGCGAACTCCCCACGCGTGAACAGCTCGACCGCTTCTCGGGGTTGCTGACCAAACACCAGATGATCCACGAATCGGTGCGGCAGATGTTTGACGGGTTCCCACCCACGGCCCACCCGATGGCGGTGCTTGCGGCGATGATCAACGCGACGTCGTGCTTCCAGCCGTCGATCATGAACATCGACGACGAGGAGAGTTTTGAAGAGACGGCCGCCATGCTCATCAGCAAAGTCCGAACCATCGCGGCGGCGGCTTACAAAACCTCGATCGGCCACCCGATCATGTACCCCGATCCGCACCTGAAGTACTGCGAAAACTTCCTGCACATGATGTTCAGCATCCCGCTGGACCGCATGAAGAACCCCGACCCCGACCTCGTCGAAGCCCTCAACCTCGTGTTTATCCTGCACGGCGACCACGAGCAGAACTGCTCGACCTCGACGGTGCGGATGGTCGGAAGTTCGGGGGCGAATCTGTTTGCCGCGTGCTCGGCCGGGGTCGCCGCGCTGTGGGGGCCGCTGCACGGCGGGGCCAACGTCGCGGTGATGAACCAACTCAACGAAATCCACAAGTCCGACATCTCCACGCAGGACTACATCGATAACCTCAAGAAGACCAAGGGCAAGCTGTTCGGCTTCGGACACGGCGTGTACAAGGCCTACGACCCGCGGGCTCAGGTGCTCAAGAAATCGGCCGACAAGGTGCTCAAGAAGCTCGGCGTCGACGATCCCCTGCTGGCCATCGCTCGCGAACTGGAGCAGACCGCGCTCAACGACGAGTACTTCGTGAAGCGGAACCTGTATCCGAACGTGGATTTCTATTCGGGCATCATCATGCGGGCGATGGGCATCCCGACGAACATGTTCACGGTGATGTTCGCCATCGGCCGCATGCCGGGCTGGATCGCGCACTGGTGGGAAGTCAAGCAGACCAAGTCCCGCATCTACCGGCCGCGGCAGGTGTACACGGGTCCGGCAAAGCGGGAATGGACGCCGATTGAGCAGCGGGGGTGACCGTTCATGTCAATGGAACTTCTGACCAAGGAAGAGCTTCGTCTTTTTCGTTGGGATGATCTTCCTGCGATGTCAATTAACGAGCTTGAGGCATACGCAAAAGCAATGCGTCGAGTTGCTTCGCATCATTGCAACGGGAGAATCCGTCGCACTTGGAATCAATCAGCACGGCGTGCAGAGCAAGAAATCGCCAAGCGTCAATCTTGATTCATTCTTCATCACTTGAAACCGGATGCGCTGCGTTCGGGCGCGGATAGAAGATCAGGGCATCGCCATTGATGCAGTAGCGGAGGCCGGTGGTGTCACGGGGGCCGTCTTTGAAAACGTGACCGAGGTGGCTGCCGCAGCGAGCGCAGACGACTTCGATGCGGTTCCAGCGGTCGTTTTCGGGGATTTCGAGGACACGGTCGGGCGCGACGGGGCGGTCGAACGAGGGCCAACCGGTGCCGGAGTCGAACTTGTGCTCGGTGGCGAAGACGTGGTTGCCGCAGCCAGCGACGGCGAAGTCGCCGGGGGTTTGTTCGTGTTTGATGTCGTCGAGGGGTGAGGTGAACGGGTATTCGGTGCCGTCCTGGCGGAGGATGTAGTACTGGTCTTCGGTGAGGCGGTCGCGCCACTGGGCATCGGTGAGTTCGAGTTTCTCGGCGGGGTCGGGGACGACCCATTCGGTGGATTCGGCCACGTTGTCGTGTGATTCATCGGGGTTGGCATCCGTCGACTCGGCGGTGGACGCGTTGCAACCTAGAAACGCTGGGAGCATGCCGAGCATCAAGAAACACAGGATCAGCGGCAAGAGTTTGGCTTTCATGGATTTTCGTACGCGGCGGTGAGCAGGCGGGTTTGCAGTGGGAAAGAATCGTAGAAACCACGAAATGATTCCCGGGCGTATCTTGCGGCGATGAGCGGCACGCACGACGCCAATCATCGCACCCTCGAGCCCGGGGCGACGCTGGGCATGCTCGGCGGCGGCCAGTTGGGCAGAATGTTTGCCGAGGCGGCGACAACGCTCGGCTACGACACGCATGTGCTCTGTCCCGAAGCTGACGGCCCGGCGTCGCAAGTCGCCGCAAAACATACGGTCGCGGCGTACGACGACTTGGAGGCGGTGGAACGTTGGGCGGCGTCGGTGGCGGCGGTGACGTACGAATTCGAAAACGTGCCCGCGGCCACAGCGGCGGCGTGCAACAAACACGCCCCGGTTCGGCCGGGGCAGCAGGTCTTGGCCGTCGCGCAGGATCGGACGATCGAGAAGCGCACGCTGCGGGACTTCGGGTTGCCGGTCACGCCGTTTGAGCCGGTGAACTCGTTTGCGGGGCTGGACCAGGCTGCGAACCAACTCGGGTTGCCCGCGGTCCTCAAGACCGCACGCGGCGGCTACGACGGCAAGGGTCAGCGGGTGATCCACGGGCCCAACGAGTTGACATATGCGTGGGAAGAATTGGGCAGCGGCAAGGTGCCCTGCATTCTCGAAGCGATGATCGATTTCGAGCAGGAGATCAGCGTCGTTGCGGCACGCAGCGTGGCGGGCGAGATCAAGACCTACGGCCCGATTGCCAACTCGCACCGCAATCACATCCTTGATGTGTCGGTCGTGCCTTCGGGGGCTGCGCGCGAAGTCGATGAACGCGCGGTGAACGTGACGCGCGACGTGATGGAGAAACTCGATGTGGTCGGCGTGTTGTGCGTTGAGTTTTTCCAGGTGCGTGGCGGCACGGCAAGCTTTGAGACATACGGCCCGGTGCTTATTAACGAGATCGCGCCACGGCCCCACAACTCGGGACACCTCACGATCGAGGCGCACGCGAGCAGCCAGTTCGAACAGCAAGTCCGTGCCGTATGTGGGTTGGCGTTAGGTGACGCGACGCTGCTTAAGCCGGCGGCGATGGTGAATGTCCTCGGCGAGTTGTGGGGGCCCGATGGTCAAGCACCGACGTGGCGGACGATCGAAGGCCGAGACCAACTCGCGCTGCATCTTTACGGCAAGACGGTCGCGCGGCCGGGTCGAAAGATGGGGCACCTCACGGCGACGGCCCGTACGGCACACGAAGCGCTTCGAGACGCGGTGGAAGCGCGGGCGGCGGTGGCTTGGCGGGGCGAGGGTTTGGGACCAGATTGACGCGACGTTCAAGCGGCGAGCGGCCAACCGTCAGTGTTAGGCAGCGCGTTGAGCAGATGGCAAAACGGCTGAGATTTGCGGGAGATTCGGCACTTCGGGTACGAGCAGGATCGGCCCATTGAATCGTTCGGCGACGGCGGCGGCGGTGCGTTGCGCAGTCGCGGGGTGGAGGTCGCTGAGGATGACGGCCTCGGTGCCTGGCCGGATCGCGCGGTCCATCGGACAAATCGCGACGCGGCGATGTTGAGGTTTGGCGGCCAAAAAGTGCGTGTCGTCGGCGATCGCATCGATCGTCAGTTGAGCGCCGCGGGCGGCGTGGAAGAAGCCGGCCAAGTGCGGATGCATACCGGCGAGTACGGCACGGCCGACGTGATGCTCTTGCTTGAAGTCGGCGATGGATTGGCTCAGCGCGTTCCAACCCAACAGGGCTTCGAGCGGCCCGGCGGCCAAGGTCGCGCGGCCGCGTTTGCGCTCCCAAAGGGCCCAACGCTTGGCATCCTGTGCCGCTCGGGCGAAGTGCGGCACGGTTTCGGGCGTCACGGCGGCGAGCCGGGCGTGGGCGATCGCGTCGCGGCGGAGCAATCGGCGGTGTCCGCGCGGGAGGTAACGCTCTTGCACGATCAGTGCGTCGCGTAATGCGTGGGCGGCGTGCGTTGGGCTGATCTCCGCAGCGGGCCAAGCGGCCCGTTCGAAAGCGAAGTCGGCGAAACGTTGAATGGTGTTGCCGTTGCGGAGCAATCGACAGGTGAGGTCTAGGTCGGCCGCGTCGCCGGGCGGGAGTAAACGGGAAAAACCGCCGGCGTCGCGGAGTGCTTCGGTGCGGATGAGCGTCGCGCCGCCGTGGAGCGCGGTGGGGATCACGTGCGTCTCGATCGCGCCGTCGGTGCGATGGACCGAGCCGGTGACCGCGGCGCGTTGCGGGTCGTTGTCGAGCGCGGCGACGGCGCGGCCAAGCGTGGTGGCGTCGGGCGTGGTGCCGGGCCGGATGAGCAGCGTGAGCGGTCGAGGCAGCGCGTCGGGAGGCGGGGCGTGCCCCTCGGGGCGAAGGAGCGCGGGCCGAGCGGGGTGCCGGGCGGCGAGCATTTCAACGGGCGTCCGGGGACGACGGATCACGACCAGCGCCGCGTTGCCGGTGATCCCGAGTTGCACGCAGGCGTCGAGCGTGTGCTGAAGCGCGTCGGCCAAAGCGTCTTGCCCGGCTCGATCGGTGCGTGCCACGGGAGGGCCATCGATGAGCACCGCGACGTCCGGGAGACCCATGGGCGGCTGGGCCAAAGTCCCGGAGAATCCATCGGTGTCGCGGGGAGGGTGTGCCATGACCCTTGATCATCGGCGCTTCATGCCGAGGCCGGCCACGGCGATGGGGCGAAGAACGTGACGCCCGATAATTCGCGGGTTCCTGACGCAATCGCCGATTGGCCGGGGATGGACGAGCTGCCTCCAACCCCGGCGATGGATACGGTCGCGGTGTCGGCGTGCCTGTCGGATCTGCAGGCGGCCCTGCACGGCCGCGATGCGGACGGGGTGTCCTCGGCGATCGTCCGGGTCGTGAATCATCCCCAAGTACCGGACGGCTCGTTGGACGGCGCAGCGCGGCAAGCAGCGATCTGGATGTTGCAGGACCATCGGTGGGAGCCGGCGTCTCGAGCGCTCACGTTATTGCATGAGCCCACGGATCAAGACGCCCATCTGCGGAATCTTGCCCACAACATGGCCGCCCTGTTCAAGCATCGGCCGGATGTCGCCAAACAAATTCAATCACGTTTGCCCGACTCGCCACAATCCTCGGAAGACCCAACGGCGGTGCTGCCGACGATGCGCGACGACTCGGCTTATCGCCTGTTCCGTGACGAAATCGGGACGCTACGCGTGGTGCAACGGGACGACGCGGGGCGTTACGCGGTGGTCCCACCGGCCGGTCAGTTCGCCGCGTTTCTAAAGCAGACGCGCGACACGCTTGTTGGCAAGGAAGCCGAGGCGTTGGGTTTGCTCAGCGTTGGTGACGGCGCGGCGTTGACGTGGCTCGCCGAACATCCACCGACGCTGTTTATGGATCAATCGTTGTGCGTGCACGTGTTCGAGCCGGACGTGGATCGGTTGTTGATGGCGATGCATCTGCACGATTGGTCGAGAGACGGTGGGCCGATCCGCGATGCGCGTTTTGTCTGGCACATCGGCGATGACTGGGAAAGGTCGTATACGGCGACATGTACGGAGCGGCCGTGGATCCCGATGCCAATGCAAGCGGTGTGTCCGGACCCAACGGTGGCCGTGACACTGGGGCCGTCGCTCAAACGGGCGAGCGACGCGGCGCGTTTATTGTGGGGTGATCGTAACCGGGATGTGCTATCGCGTTACGCCGAGCGCGATGACGCCGGACTGTTTGCGTTGTTCACGGACCATCCGCCGCGGACCCCACGCATCGCGGTACTGACCTCACGCTTCACGACGGTGTTGCAATACGCCGCGCGCGACACGGCAGCGGCACTGAATCGCCTGGGTTGGGATGCGCGTGTGTTCATGGAGTCTTGCCCGCACGAGCGGTTCAGCCCGGCGGTGTTGACGGCACTCTTTGACGCGTTCGCCCCCGACGCGGTGTTCACGATCGACACGCCGCGGACGTTTATCGAGAGCGTTGTGCCGCCAAGCGTGCCGGTGTTGTTCTGGATCCAGGATGCGTTGCCGCGGCTGATGAACCGAGGCATCGGTGCCTCCACGACACCCCGCGATTTTGTATTGACGTTTTTCTCTCCGCGGCTTATCCACGACCACGGCTACCCGGCCCGGCAATGCATCGATATGCCGATGATGGTGACCACGCCCCGTCCCCGGAAGACTCAGACCGGAACGCACCCGCCAGAGACCGCGGATGAATTATCGCAAGCATGGGCCAGTCGCACGGGGCCAGACCTGATCTACGCCTCCAACGTGTCCGCAACGCCGGAAACCTTGATTCAACAGACGATCGCCAAGGGGCAGGGCGAAGCACAGCACGCTCTGGAGACGGTCGCCCGACGCATGGCCGCCATCTACGAGAACGGCGGAAACCTGGCGACCGAGCCGGACATCGACGCGCTGCTTGAGTCGCTGGTCCACGAAGGCGCGATTGCCGCTCATAGCCCCGACATCCGGCGTGGCCTGCGCGATGCGCTTTGGAACCCGCTCAACACCGGCCTGTATCGCCAGCAGGCGTTGGCCTGGGTCGCGGATGATGTGGACGCGAATGGAGGAACACTGCACGTGCACGGACGCGGGTGGTCGGAGCATCCACGGTTCGCCGCATATGACCGCGGGCCGTTGGATCACGCAGGCCTTCAAGCCGCGACGGCCGACGCGAAATTTGCGTTGCACCTTGAGCCGTATATCTGCTTCACGCATCACCGAATGTTGGACGCACTGCAAGCGGGGACGCCGGTGCTGGTGCGGGACCATCCGGGGCACTTTGGGCTGCAGCGGGTCGCGGCGTTTTTGCACGAGCATGCCGACGCGGCCCGGTGCGATAGGGATGTCCGTGAAGCGCTTGGCGAAAATAGCGAGACACGGGCCGCGTACGAGGCATTGGTCGGCGAGTTGCGTGGCGTGACGTGGGACTTGGCGGGCGATGTCGCGGCGCAGGTGCGGGCGTGGCAGGGCGCGGGCGTCTTGCCGGATGCTACGGGTGCACAGCCCGCGCTACCCGCGTTGGAGCATGTGTCGTTCGGCAACGCGGCGGGCTTTGCGGCGGCGCTCGACCGGCTTCGCAACGATCGTGTTGCGGTGGGTGGTCTTTTACTGCAACAGCGAGCGGCGGTCGACGCACGCCTGACGTTCGATGCGGCGCTGCGGCGTGTGCTGCGGCAGATTCATGGGCTGCTCATCACGGAAACTTAAATCGGGTGTGCGGCGTAGACTGGTCGGCCGGCGTTTGTTTCTACCAAACCGATTATCGATAGCACAATTAAATGGTGGGGAAAACGTAGATGGCGGATTGAGGGCTGGTTTAAGACTGCAAAACATCGTTTTGGCTTACATCGTTTTGGTCAAAAAACC
>JBCCDN010000021.1:0-27352 GCA_039030755.1 Planctomycetota bacterium
CAACACGAGATTCAGGTCGCCCTGCTAGACTTGTCCGTTGCCGTTGTAGTCGCCGATCAGCCCAAGTGGCGAGAAGTTCATCGCGATCGATCCGCTCGACGCGCCCGGCCCATCGGCGGCCGCGCCCGCGGCGCTCAGCGACACGTCGTAAAACAATCGATACACCCGCCCGGCTTCCAACTCGCCGACCGTGCTGCCCGACACCGAGTTGCGGACGTTGCCGCCCAGCTCGCCGAGCGTGAAGACCGTACCGGTGCCGACGTTGTCGCTCTCCAACACCGTCTCAAACAACCCCTGGCTGCCGCCGCCCAGCGACACGCGGTACTGAAGGTTGTGGAACCCGATCCCCGACCCGATGCCGTGCCCGCCCGTCGCTTCGTAGGCCACGTCCTGCAACGGCACGAAGTCGAAGCTGCCCCGCAACGACGCGTTCGGGTTGTCGCCCGGCCCGCGCGAGAAACTGAAGTTAATCGCCAACTGATCGTCCCGCAGGTTGTACACCGCCGCCGCCGTCACGTCGTCCGACTCGGCCTGATCCAACGCGAAGAACGGCAGCGTGATCTGCTCGTCCAGCGGCCGCTCCACGGTGTCCGAACCGTTCGTGTCGCTGGTCGCGATCACCCGCGTCGAACTGTTGTTCTGGTTCGCCGCGCTCGGGTTAAACACCTCGATCAGCGGCATCGCCGACGCCACCGAAGCGAGACACGCACCCGCACCCGCCACCACGCCCACGGCCCATCGTTGACCCACGCTCATCGCTTCGTCTCCTCTCGATCAGTGATTCCGATCCACAAGGAGGTTGTGATAACGCGAATCGGCCGTCATCACAAGTAAAACCAGCGGTACGCTGCCGGCCGTACGGGCCGCTTGCTCCCGCTCACCACATCCTGCTTCACTTGCCAAAGAACGCCGACGGACCCGGCCTACCGAGTACCCGTGCGGGACGCCCTGCCCGCACCCCTCACGCCGCGTCCCGCGGTCGCTTCTGCCCCGGCCCCGCGCGTCTTCACTCCGGGCTGATCCGAGTCGGCCGCCACGCCAGCGGTCGGAGTCTGCGGCCTCGTACCCCGTTCTCCGAGGGCCCCGGCATGCTCCGACTTGTCCGCACGAGGCTAAACCCGAAAACCCCCGGAACTCCCGCCACGCGGTATGCCTCCGATCCGTCGTCCGAGCGAGATTTTAGATCGCGCGTGGATCACGAAACGCTTCACTGCGCACAAGCAAAACAACAACGCGTTTCAACACGGGTGCCACCCAGGCGCTCATCACGCTTCGTGCTAACTATGTCACACAGTGATCCAAATGAACCCAAAGCGACGATTCGGCGATTGAACGTCTGCTTAGACATACAGGACGACCCAAGCGTCTTGTTCCTCGACTTCGAACGTTTCCACGCTCGGCTCTTCGTCCGGGTTGGCCAACGGGTCGTCGACGTCCACCCGGAAGCAGCGGACGCGGCAGCGGTGAGGATTGAAAACCGACCGGCCCGTGGTGAGATCAAATTCCCAACCGTGCCACGGGCACCGGATGATCTCGCCCTCGCGGCCGTACTTGAATTCGCCCGGGGCCGACGGCAGCGTGGTGCCCGAGACCTGGCCTTCGCAGAGGGGGGCTTGCTGGTGCGGGCACGCGTTGCGGATCGCGTGGAACCGGCCGTCGATATTGAACACGCCGATCGATTTGCCGTCGATCTCCACGATCTTGCGTTGTCCGCTCGGCAGATCGCGGACGGGGAACAGGCGGTGCGGTTGGGGCATCATCAAACCCGAAAGCGTTAGCGGGACACGGCCGAGTTCAGTCGAGTTCCAGGCCGTACAACTCCGCGGCGTTGCGGAACATCACGCGATCGCGCAACGCGCCGTTGAATTTGCTCGGGAACGCGTGGTACGGATCGTCGAAGTCCCAGTGCGGATAATCGCTCGAGAACATCAGCACGTCTTCGGCGTGGATCATCTCGAAGACCTGCATCAGGTGCTCGGGCTTGGTCGGTTCTTCAACCGGCTGGGTCGTCAGCCGCACGTGCCGACGGATCACCTCGCTCGGCGGCTCCTCCAGCCACGGCACCGTCTCCCGCAATGCTTTCCAGTTCTTGTCCATCCGCCACATCAGGTGGGCCAACCAGCTGTACCCGCCTTCGACCGCGACGAACCGCAGACCCGGGAACTTTTGGAACACGCCCTCGCTCACCAGCGAATTGATCTGGGCCATGTAGTTCTGCGAAAGCCCGTTGTGCCACTCGAAGTAGCTGCTCGGCCAACCCGCGCCCGTCGGCGCCCCGGTCACGCCCCGACCCTCGGCCCCCGGATGCACCGCGACCGGCAAGCCCATCTCTTCCGCCGCCTCGTAGATCGGCCAGTACCCCACGTGCCCCAGCGGCCGCTCGGTCGCCGAGGTCATCACCACCTGCTTCATCCGCGCCTCGCCGCCGACCCGCCGGATCTCCTTCGCCGCGCCTTCGGGCCAGGCGTGGCTGACGAACAACGACCCCAGAAACCGGTCGCCCGCCGGGGCAAAATCCAGCCAGGTCTCCAGCATGTAGTCGTTGAACGCCGTCGCGGCGGCGTCCGCGTAGCGGTAGTCCGGGCTGATCCCCATGCCCAGCATGTTGTCGGGCAGCAGCAGCCCGTGCCGCACGCCCAACGCTTCGAAGTGGTGCTCCAACATGTAACCCGGGTCCGAGCCCGGCCGGCCCCCGCTCGGCGGCACCGCGTCGTCTCGCAAAAAACCCACCGGGTTCGCCAAACCCGTGCCGCCCGGCTGCAGCCAACCCCGCTTGCGGTACGGCTGGGGCATCCGACGCACGATCGCCTCGACATCCGACGCGAAGTGCACGTCCGCATCCACAATCGTCTGCCGGGCCTCGGACGCAGACGGACCCCCGGCAAGATGGCCGGCCCTCGGCGGTGATTCGGTCTTCGTAACCATCCCAGAATTGTAAACCGTAAACCGACGCCCGGCGAGCGTTTTCAAGCCCTCGCCCCAAACCTCGCCGCGCGGCCCGGGGTGCACCCACGGGTGCCGAAAGGTCACGCAAGCCCAACGCATCGCGTTACGTGAAATGCGGCCCCGCCTTATCGAGAAGCACATCGGTGCTTCTCACCACAATCCTGCTTCACTTGCCAAAGAACGCCGACCAGACCCGGCCCACCGAGCGCCGGTGACGGACACCTTGCCGCCACCCCTCACGCCGCCTCCCGCGGTCGCTTCTGCCCCGGCTCCACGCACGTGAAACCTCGAAGGATGGTCCCCGGATCGATCCCGAACATGCCAGCGGTCGTCGCAGCGGCCTCTTACCCCGTTCTCCGAGGGCCCCGGCTTGCTCCCGACATAACACCCCATCGCGACCCGCACGCCCCCGACGCCACCCACGCGGTCGGCCTCCAGTCCGCCGTCCGAGCAGAATTTTAGATCACCCCCGAAACCCGCACCGAATCGATGCGCACGACTTCAACCACAACCTCATTCGTCATGGGTGCCACACCTCGGCCAAAGGCTGAGGTGTGCCGACACGCCGCCCAAGCACACCTCACGCTTCGCGTGAGGTGTAGCAACGGACTGTAGGCTTCCGTTTCACAGACTAGTGTTACACCCGGCCACTCGGCTTAATGGGTCGAAACATCAGTTAGCATAAAAAATATGAAAACGAATGGGGAGATCGCTGCGATCGTGATGACGATGGCTAAAAAGAGTTGCCGGCCTTTTATCTTATGAATTTCGCGGTATAGCGGCACATAAATTCCCATTGCGCCGGCATTGATGGCTTGGGGAATGCTCTCGTCATTCAGCCCCAACACGATTGCGCCGCTGGTAATCATGGATTGAAATGGGGTCAGGACCGAGCCTACGAAGATGCCAGCAATCACGGTTTCCTTGAACCGGCCTGTGCCGCCGACAACCCGCATCGGGATGTGGTTGATGGCCCCAACGCCGGTGTAGATCAAAATCAAAAACGCCGACAACAGCAGGTCTTGCACCAAAGGAATGTCAGAAATCGTAAACGATGTGCTGCGATCGGCGGGGTAAGCGAAAAGCGCAGAAAGTAAAGCGGAGCTCGTGATAATTTCGATGTTTTTAAGCGAAACGATGCGCTTTTCGTTGACATAATCCGGAAATGTTTTCGGTTGTCCGACCGTCTTTGCGGCGTCGTACCAATGAACGAACGGCGTGGCAAAGTGCCGCAATATCTTTTTCGCTTCGCTGGGCGGATGGTTCTGCAAGCGGGTTCCCCGGGATGGTCTATCTGAAATCAAGATCAGGCGTGAGAGTCAAAAGCAGCTTGCCATCGTCGTTCCCAAATCCGCCGGGGACTCGGCGACGTGGCAGCCGGCGGCGCGGAGGGCGTCGAGTTTGGCTTCGGCGCCGCCTTCGCCGCCGGAGATGATCGCCCCCGCGTGGCCCATGCGGCGGCCGGGGGGGGCGGTGCGGCCGGCGATGAAGACGGTGACGGGCTTGGTGACGTTGCTCTTGATGTAGTTGGCGGCGGCTTCTTCGTCGGTGCCGCCGATCTCGCCGATCATCACGATGCCGTGGGTGTCGGCGTCGTTCTCGAACATCTCGAGCAGGTCGATGAAGTTGAGGCCACGCACCGGGTCGCCGCCGATGCCGACGCAGGTGGATTGGCCGAGGCCTTCCTTGCCGGTTTGCCACACGGCCTCGTAAGTGAGCGTGCCGGAGCGGGAGATGATGCCCACGGCCTTGTTCTTTTCGCTTTGGCTGACGTGGGTGTGGATGTAGCCGGGCATGATGCCGATCTTGCAGCCCCCGGAGGTTTCGGTGTCCTTGCCCTCGTGCTTGATGCCGGGGGTGATGACGCCGGGGCAGTTGGGGCCGAGCAGGGTGCAGTGCGGGAAGTCTTTCTTCAGCGTGGCCTTGACGCGCATCATGTCGAGCACGGGGATGTGCTCGGTGATGCAGATGGCCAATTCGATGCCGGCGTCGGCGGCTTCGAGGACGGCGTCGGCGGCGAAGGGCGGGGGCACGAAGATCATGGACGCGGTCGCGCCGGTTTCTTTGACGGCTTGATCGACGGTGTCGAAGACGGGGAGGCCGTTTTCGTCGGTCTGGCCGCCCTTGTTGGGGGTGACGCCGCCCATCATTTGGGTGCCGTACTTGAGGCAGCCGGTGGTGTGGAACTGGCCGGCCGAGCCGGTGATGCCCTGGGTGATGACCTTGGTGTTGCCGTCGACGAGGATGCTCATGGTGTTGCTTTGGGGGTGTTTTGAGTTGAGGGACAACGATCTTCCGGGGGGACTCCCGGGGGACGGAGAATAGCGGGTGGGGCGTAAGATGGTGGGATGGACACGGCCGAAATGGGCAAGTTGAAGACCGAGCCTTGGGTGACCGTCGGGGCGTATGCGAACGGGTGGGAGGCGGATTTGGCGTTGTCGCTGTTGCAGGCCGAGGGGTTGCCGGCCGACCTAGAGAACCGCGAGTTCGTGGGGATGGACTGGACGATGGCGGTGGCGGCGGGGTGGATCAAGGTGCTAAGTCCGCGGGCGTCGGCGGAGGCGGCGAGGGCGGTGCTGGCGAAGATGGAGGACAGCGGTCGGGCGGGTGACTTGCATCTGAGTGATGCGGAGTTGACGGACGCGGAGCTTTGCTTGCGTTGCGGTGGGGCGATGCCGGTGCATGATGTGGTGTGCGATGCGTGCGGGTGGAGCTACGGGCAGCCGACGCTTGAGGACCAGGACAAGCCGCAGACTTCACAAGAAGCTTGGAATCAGAAGCAGGACCGCCGCGATCAGATTCGGAGCTTGAACAAGCAGGTCGCGTGGTTATTCGGCGTGCTCGTGTTCTGCGTGGCCGTTGCCTTTCTGGCGAGTTGGATCGGTGCAGATTTTCTCGCGCAACGCGGCTTTTTTGACTAGCCGTTGAAAACAAAAACAGCGCCCGGCCTCGATGGCACGGGCGCTGTTGGATGGATGTGGGGGCGTGCGGTTGGCTTACGCGTTGCGACGCTTGCGGCGCACCACCGCCAAGGCGCCAAGCCCCAGCAGCGACGCGGTCGCGGGTTCGGGGACGATGCTGAGGGTGATGGTTGCGAGGACTTCGTCGCCGGTGATCAGGTCGTTGATCGTTCGGCCGGTGACGTCGGTGACGCCGAGGAAGGCGGAGAGGTCGGAGCCGAGGGTGACGTTGCCGTTCTCGTCGGTGCCCAGCGTGCCGTCCTGGCCTTGCGTAAAGGCGGCGCCGATGCCGTTGTTGACTTCGGTGGCGGCGTCGAGGACGTCGGCGGCGGTGAGGGTGATGACGCGTTCGAGGGTCGGGTTGCCCATCGCGTCGATCAGTTGGTCGTCGTCGTTGAAGACGCGGTAGGCGAGCGGGTCGTCGTTGCCGATGAACGTGTCGTTGGTGGGCACGATCATTGAGAGGAACGAGAAATACTGGTAGCCCGAGGGGTTGATGGGCGTGACGAAGCCCGTGCCGGTTTCGCCGGGTTGGATGGGCGGGGCGGCGAGGCTGCCGGTACCGACGGCGGTGACGACGCCCTGGATGTCGCCGGGGATGCCGGGCGCGGCGGTGAAGTCGGCGGTGATTTGCGACACATCGCCGAGCTCGGCCACGAGTTCGACGGCGTTGGTGCCGAGCACGGCATCGGCGGGGCTGCCGACGTCGAACATATCGAACGCGCCGTTGTGGAAGCCGAACCACACGGGCGTGAGCGACAGGTCGGTCTGGTTGCCGTGGGCGATGTCGATCTGGATGTCGCCGACGGCCTGGGCGTTGGCCGACGAAAGGTTGAAGACGGCAAGGCCAGCCACGCCGGCGCATGCGACAGCTAGGGAACGAATCGAACGATGCATCTCTAAAACTCCTGAAGGATGAAAAAACCGATCGCGCATCCGTCGCCGACGCGGCGCGGACCTATAGAAAACACAGCCTCCGGTACTAAATGGTCGTGACCCGATCGAACGGCTCACGTGGTCGGCGACATGACCGACAGAAAGCGAACTTGTCGCGTTGAGAATTCATTCCCGCCGATGCCAATTTTTTTAGATTTTTCGATATGGCGGGCAGCCGCGAGTAGTTTGCGGGGATGTGCGAGACAAAACGCTGCGCCTGGGCCAAGAACGCGTTGGCGATTCGCTACCACGATGAAGAGTGGGGCGTGCCGTTGCGGGGCGGGTCCCGCGATATCGAGCACCGGTGGTTCGAGTTCCTGATACTCGAAGGCGCGCAGGCGGGGCTGAGTTGGGACACGGTCCTGAAGAAACGCGATCGCTACCGCGAAGTGTTTGACGGTTTTAACCCGGCGAAAGTGGCAACGTACGACGAGGCAAAGCAGACCGAGTTGCTGCGAGACGCGGGCATCGTACGGAACCGCCTGAAGGTCGCGTCGGCGGTGCGGAACGCGAGGGCGTTTTTAGACGTGCAAGACGTCTTCGGGAGTTTTGAGACTTACATCTGGCGGTTTGTCGAGGGGACGCCGGTGCAGAATGCGTTTGCGACGATGGCCGAGTTGCCCGCGACGTCACCGATCAGCGACGCGATGAGCAAAGACTTAAAGCAACGCGGGTTCAACTTCGTCGGCAGCACGATCTGCTACGCATTGATGCAAGCAACGGGAATGGTGAACGATCATCTGGTGCACTGTCCCCGACACGCGGCGTGTGCGGATTTGGCTCGTAAGATCGTGTCATGAAAGTGGCCGTTTTCAGCACTCGCAAGTACGACCGCGTCGCGCTGGGTGCGGCGGTCGGCGACGATATCGAATTACGCTTCCACGAGGCGCGGCTACTGCCCGAGACGGCGCGGTTGGCCGAGGGCTGCGACGCGGCGTGTATTTTCGTGAACGACCACGCGGACGCGGAGGTGATCGCGACGTTCGCGAAGCTTGGCGTCAAGGGCATCGTCACCCGGTCGGCGGGGTTCAATCAGATCGACCTGCAGGCGGCGGAGCGGCACGGTTTGCCGGTGCTGCGCGTGCCGGCGTATTCACCGCACGGCGTGGCCGAGCACGCGCTCGCGCTCATGATGACGCTGAATCGGCGGACGCATCGGGCCTACAACCGCGTGCGTGAAGGCAATTTTTCGCTCGAGGGTCTGATGGGTTTTGAGATGCACGGCAAGACGGTCGGCGTGATCGGCACGGGGCTGATCGGCGCATCGATGTGCCGGATTCTGGTGGGCATGGGCTGCAAGGTGCTGGCCCACGACGTCCGCGAAAACGACGAACTCAAAGGACTCGGCGTGCGTTACGGCGAGCTCAACGACTTACTTCCGAGGGCCGACATCGTCACGCTGCATTGCCCGCTGCTGGACGTAACGCGTAACCTGATCAACGCCGAAACCCTGGCGCGACTGCCCGACCACGCGATGCTGATCAACACGTCGCGCGGCGGGCTGGTGGATACGGGCGCGGTGTACGCGGCGCTGCGGTCGGGTCGGCTGGGGGCGTTGGGGATCGATGTCTACGAAGAAGAAGACGCGCTATTTTTTGAGGACCGCAGCCACGAGGGCGTGACGGACGAGTTGATCGCTCGGTTGGTGGCGCTGCCGAACGTCTTGATCACCGGGCACCAGGCGTTTTTCACGCAAGAGGCCGTCGAGAAGATCGCGGTGGTGACGGCGGCGAATCTCGCCCTGATCCAAGACGGCGTGCCCGATCAGCACGAGCGGCGCGTACGCCCGAAGTCAAGCTTGCCGATTGGAACGTGTTGACCTCGGCGGCTTGCTTCTACGATGCCCGGCCATGCCCACGCTGCTCACCGCCCGCGACCTCGAAAAAACCTACGGCACGCACCGGCTGTTCACCGGCGTGTCGTTGGGGATTGACGACGGCGAACGCCTCGGCATCGTCGGCCCTAACGGTGCGGGCAAGTCCACCCTGATGAAGGCGCTCGCCGACCTCGTGCCGCTCGACGACGGGCAGATCATCCGCCGCGGCAACAGCTACGTCGCCTATGTCGGGCAGGTCGAAGACTTTCCCCCGGACGCGACACCGCACGACGTGGTGAGTGCGGCCGCGGAGCCCGAGTCTTCACGGTTTCAACTTGACGCCGATACCCGCGCGAGCATCACGCTGTCCAAGCTGGGCTTCGACGACACGCATCCAACGCATGCGCCGACCGCGCGAATTGAAAAACTTTCGGGCGGGTGGGGTAAGCGGCTGGCGTTGGCGGCGGCGTTGGTGAACGAGCCGGACGTGTTGCTGCTGGACGAACCGACGAACCACCTGGATCTGCCGGGCGTGCTTTGGCTCGAGAACTTCGTGCGGAACTTCCGGGGGGCGGCGGTGTTTGTGACGCACGACCGGATGTTTCTGGAATCGGTCGCGACGCGGATCGTGGAATTGTCCCGGGCGTATCCGGACGGCACGCTGGAAGTGAAAGGCAATTATTCGGAGTTCTTGCGCCGCAAGGATGAGTTTCTCGAAGCGCAAGCGGCGCAGGCGACGGCCCTGGCGGGCAAGGTGCGTCGTGACACGGCCTGGTTGAAGCAGGGTATCCAAGGGCGGCAGACGCGCAACAAGTCCCAGATCAAAGATGCCGAGCAACGCCGCAGCGATTTGAAGAACGTCCGCAACCGCAACGCCGCGCCGACGAAGGTCGCCACGATCGATTTTCAAGCCACCGATCGCAAAACCAAAAAGCTGCTCGCCGCGCACCACGTGAGCAAAGCGTTCGGCGGTCGCACGCTGCTCAATCAACTCGAACTTCAGTTGGAGCCGGGGTTACGGCTCGGCCTCCTCGGACCCAACGGCTCGGGCAAGACGACACTGCTGCATCTGCTCACGAAGGACTTGGAACCCGACAGCGGAACCGTCAAGCACGCCGCGGAACTCAAGATCGTGCGCTTCACGCAGCACCGCGAGACGTTGGACCCCAAGGCGACACTGCGCGAAGCGCTCTGTGCCGTGGGCGACACGGTTGAGTATCGCGGTAAGCCCGTGCACATCGCGGGGTGGGCGAAGCGGTTTTTGTTCGAGCCGCATCAGTTGTTGACCTTCGTTGGTGATCTCTCGGGCGGGGAGCAGGCACGGGTGTTGATCGCGAACCTAATGCTCGCCCCGGCGGATGTGCTGATCCTCGATGAGCCCACGAACGACTTGGATATCGCGTCGCTCGAAGTGTTGGAACAAACGCTCGCGGAATTCCCGGGCGCGGTGGTGCTGGTGACGCACGACCGATTCATGCTCGCGCGTTTGAGCACGCAGATTCTCGCGCTTCACGGCGACGGGACGCACGGGTTCTTTGCGAGCTACGCGCAGTGGGCGGACGCCGAGAAGAGCAGGAACCAGGACGGCACGAAGGACACGAAGGCCGAGCCCACGAAAGAAGCGCGGTCGGGTTCGTTAGGGGGCAGGTCTTCTTCTGGGGGTGGGGGGAAATTGTCGTACAAGTTTCAGCGGGAGCTGGATGGGATGGAGGACGCAATCCTGGCGGCTGAAGAGCGCGTCGAGGCTTTAACGACGCAGAGCGGCGACGCGGAGGTGATGGCGGACCACGAGCGGTTCGCGAAGGTGTGTGCGGAGCTGACGGAGGTACAGCAAACCGTCAAGGGGTTGTACGAGCGTTGGGAAGAGTTGGAAGCGATGCGGGATAAAGCGGAAGGCGGAAGCGCGTGATGTTCGGGACACGTCCGCCGAACCTCAAGCCCCGGCCGTACCCGCGGACGATCGGGCGGATCAACGACGGGCTGGTCGCGACGCCGTGGGTCGCGGCGTTGACGCTGTGGTTGGCGGTAGCCGTAAAGGCGGGGTTGGGCGGCGATCCGACGCAGGCGTCGGCGGTGCGCGCGGCGATGGATCAAGTGAGTGTTGCGATTCTGGCGGGCATGGTGCTGGGGGTCGTGCCGTGGCTGATTGTGTTGTGCAGCAGTGCGCCGTGGCCGGCGGCGTACAGCGGCGTACCGAGGTTGGCGTGCCGGGATCGGTTGTTGTGCGCGGCGTTGGGGGCGGCAATCCTGCTCGGGTCGGCGGCGGCGACGTACGCGTTGGGTCTGTGGCCCGACTGGCTGCCGAGCGAAGGCGCGTTCTGGCAGCCGCCGCGCTTGGACGTGCCGACCGAGCCCGCCGCGCTGCCTTCGCCCGACCGTTAACCGTGCGGTACGATCCGTCGCATGAGCGAGAAGCCCCAGCCCCCGCAAGCCACGGGGACGCCGACGATCACCGAGGCCGACGTCCGCCACGTCGCCAAGCTCGCCCGGCTCGAACTCACCGACGACCAGGTTCACGCCTACACCGGGCAACTCGGCGCGGTGCTGGGCTATATCGATCAGCTCAACGAGGTGGATATCGAGGGCGTTGAGCCTTTGGCGCACCCGCTGGATCTGGTGAACGTGTTGCGTGACGACGTGTCGGTGCCGGGCAGCGATCGGGACGTGATGCTCCAGAACGCACCGGATCGGCAGGGGCCGTTTTTCAAAGTGCCCAAGGTCTTGGGCGACGGCGGGGGGGCGTGAGCATGTCGGTGGATTTGACGCAGAGCACGATGATCGGGTTGCGGGACGCGGTGGCTTCCAAAGACATCTCGGCGAGCGAACTGACCCGGGTGTACTTGGATCGCATCGGCGAGTTGGACGCGGGCGACGGTGGCTTGCAGTGTTTCCACGAAGTCCACGAAGAACGTGCGATGCAGCGTGCGGCGGACGTGGATGCGGGCCGGGTCCAAGGCGAATTGGCGGGCGTGCCGATCGCGGTGAAGGATTTGTTCTGCACCGACTACGGCACGACGACGGCGTCGTCGCGGATGCTCGCGCATCACCGCTCGCCGTTCACGGCCACGGCGGTGCGGCGGTTAGAAGACGCCGGAGCGATCGTGCTGGGCAAGACGAACATGGACGAGTTTGCGATGGGCAGTTCAGGCGAGACGTCCGCGTTTGGCCAAGCGAAGAATCCCTGGGACAGGTCGCGAGTGCCCGGCGGGAGTTCGGCGGGTTCTGCGGCGGCGGTGGCGGCGGACTTGTGCGCGGCGTCACTGGGCAGCGACACGGGGGGCTCGATTCGGCAGCCCGCGGCGTTCTGTGGCGTGGTGGGGTTGAAGCCGACGTACGGGCGGATTTCGCGCAGCGGGATGGTGGCGTTCGCGTCGTCTTTGGATCAGTGTGGGCCGTTCACGCGGACGGTGGCGGACGCGGCGCTGCTGACGAAGCTGATGTCGGGCGTCGATCCGTTAGACGGGACCACCGCACCGATCCCCCCGGAAGACGACTTCGACGATGTCGAGCAAGCCGTGCCGAATCTTCGGATCGGCGTGGCGAAGCAGTACATGCTCGAGGGCGCGAACGAGCCGGCGATTCAGCAAGCCACTGACGACGCCATCGCTTTTTACCGGGACGCCGGGGCGGAGATTGTGGAGGTCGATCTGCCGCACACGAAGTACGGCATCCCGGTGTATTACGTCGTGGCCACCGCGGAGTGCAGTAGTAACCTCGCGCGGTACGACGGCGTGCACTTTGGCCACCGCACGGCGGAGCCGGTCGCGGACATCGTGGAGCTGTTCAGCAAGAGCCGGGCGGAGGGCTTTGGCGACGAGGTGAAGCGTCGCGTGATGCTCGGGACCTATGCGTTGTCGTCCGGCTATCACGACCAGTACTACAACCGAGCGCTCGCGGTGCGACGATTGATTAAGCAGGATTTTGACCAAGCGTTCGCGAAGTGCGACGCGATCTTGTGTCCGACGACGACCGGGCCGGCTTTTAAGTTCGGTGACAAGCGCGACGACCCGCTGGCGATGTATCTGAACGACGTGTACACGGTGAACGCGAACCTCGCGGGCATCGCGGGGATCTCGCTGCCGGCGGGAACGGCGAACGTGGACGGCCGCGCGTTGCCGGTGGGCGTGCAGTTGTTGGGCGATGCGTTTGCGGAGGCGAAGCTGCTGCGGGTCGCGCGGCTGTACGAAAAGAGTCACGCGTTCGCGGCGATGCGTCCGACGCTTTGAGGTTGGCATTTCAGATTCAGGAGAACGCATGGCTTCCACGCTTTACCTCGGCATCGATCTGGGCGGCACGAACATCCAGTGCGGCTTGATCGATACGGCCAAGTCGGTGCAGAAAGTCGGCGTGACGCATCGCGGCGATACGAAAACCAAGGCTGACAAGTTCCCCGGCAACGACGGAGCGCCGGAGGTCGTCAAGCGCATCGCGGGATTGGCCCAAGAGGTGCTCGACGACGCGAAGCTGACGTTGTCGGATTTGGCGGGCGTGGGCATCGGCGCGCCGGGCGTGATCGATCACGACGCGGGCGTGGTGTCGGTGGCGGTGAATCTGGGCTGGACGGATTACCCGTTGGCCAAGGCGCTGAGTCGGGAACTGGGTGGGCTGCCGGTGTTTTTGGACAACGATGTGAACGTCGGCGCGTGGGGCGAATACAAGGCCGGGGCGGCGCGAAAATTCGATTCGCTGCTGGCGGTGTTCATCGGCACGGGGATTGGCGGCGGGCTGGTGTTCGACGGCAAGCTGTTCCACGGGCATCATCACACGGCCGGCGAGATCGGCCACGTCGTGTACAACCCCCACGGCATGCTTGGCCGAAGTACGGTCGAAAACCTTTCATCTCGGACCAACCTCGCGCAGCACCTTACGCAACTGATCAACACCGGGCACCCATCATGCGTGCCCGACCTGGTGGGCGGCGATCTCTCAAAAATCCGTAGCAAGGTGATCGCCAAGGCCGCGGCGCAGAACGACGCGGTGACGCTACAGGTGATCGAGCAAGGCATGACCGCGTTGGGTATCGCGATCGCCAACACGGTGACGATGCTGTCACTGCCATGCGTGGTGATCGGCGGCGGGCTCACCGAAGCGATTGGCGAGCCGTTGCTCACACCGATTCGTCGGAGTTTTGAGAAACATGTCTTCCCCGATGCGTTGCGCGGGGTTAGGATTGCGGCAAGTGCGTTGAACGACGACGCGGGCGTGGTGGGCGCTGCGTTGCTGGCTGAAGATCGCCTGCGATAGAAGTCGGCCTCGTAACACCCTTCAACACACCCTCGGTCGGGTTTCCCCAACTCGGCCCAACCGATTTGGGGACGCACGCTTCCTAGTGCCCGGAGGACAATTACAAAGGCCTTGAGAGAGCCCGGAGACCCCGAAAGACTCGTACGCGTCGACGATTTCGCGTTCGAGTATGTAAAACTGGGTAAAATAGGGTCGAAAAATTGTGGTTTACACCGTAGAAACGGCGATAGTCATTTGCAGCGTCTGCTCGTCCGGGTCCACCCCCTTGCTTTCTCCCCTCCGCCCCGTTGTCGCCTCGTGCGGCAGCGGGGTTGTTTTTTGACCGGCCTTCAATCCCGCGTCGTCGCGCCTTCCACGCGGACCCACACCTGACGCTCGCGCGGGCCGTCGAACTCGCAGAGGTAAATGCCTTGCCATTGCCCGAGCACGAGGCGGGACCGGTCGAACGGGATGGTCACGCTGCTGCCCATCATCGAAGCCTTCACGTGGGCGGCGCTGTTGCCCTCGGCGTGCTTGAAGAACGGTTGATCCTGCGGCACCATCGCGTCGAGCTGCCGGAGCATGTCGGATTTCACGTCGGGATCGGCGTTTTCGTTGATCGTCACGCCAGCGGTGGTGTGCGGGACGAAGACGGTGACCAGGCCGCGGACGATCTGATTGTTGTCCTCAACCTCGCTGGCGATGCGGGCGGTGATGTCCACGAACTGGTCGCGGGATTTGGTGGAGACGGTGAATTCGCGCATCGGGACATGCTAACCGTGGCGGAGGGTTTCGCTTTGGTGAATCCGGGGTTGTTAAAACGAGTCCAATGTCTTAGATTTTGAGCGGCGGTCCGCGTGTCGGCTTAGCCCATTGCCTTCTGTCTCGATTCAATTTTTCCGCACGGAGCCCGCGATGCAACTGCTGATTGTTCACCCGGCCGTGCCCGACCTGCGTGCCCCGATGACGCCGGCGGTGGCGAAAGCGTGGATCGCCCAAGGCGTGAACGTGAGCGTGCAGTCGGGCGTGGGGCGGCACGCGGGCAGCGACGACACGGCCTGGGAATCGGCGGGGTGCGTGGTGGTGCCGCATGATGCAGACGGCTCGGCTTGGAGGGAGGCGGACATCGCGGTGTGTGTGTCCGCGCCGCCGGTCGAAGCGATCGCTGGGATGCGGCGTGGCGCGATCCTGGTTGGCATGCTGGGCGCGGCGCAGGACCGAGCTTTGTCGCAGGCGTGCGTGGATGCCGGCGTGTCGGCGCTCGACTTGGCGTTTTTACCGCGGACCAGCCGGGCACAGGCGATGGATGTGCTCAGCAGCCAAGCGAACCTCGCGGGGTACAAGGCCGCGGTGCTCGCCGCGTGGCACCTGCCCAAGCTCATGCCGATGATGATCACGGCCGCGGGCACGCTCCGGCCTTCCAAGGTGTTCGTGTTGGGCGTCGGCGTCGCGGGTTTGCAGGCGATTGCGACCGCGAAACGGTTGGGAGCGCAAGTGGAAGCGTTCGACGTGCGGGCGGCGACGAAGGAACAAGTGGAATCGCTCGGGGCGCGTTTCGTCGAGATCGATTTAGGCCCGGGCGATGACCCCGAAAACGACGCGGCGACTTCTGGCGGCTACGCGAAAGAACTCACCGATACGCAGAAGCAGAAGCAGGCCGAGGGCATGCACAAGCTCATGGTCGCCGCCGACGCGGTGATCGCCACCGCCGCGGTCTTCGGTAAAGCGCCGCCGCTCTTGATCCCGCAGCACACGGTCGACGCCATGCCCGCGGGCAGCGTCATCGTCGACCTGGCCGCGTCCCCCGCGCACGGCCGGGGCAACTGCGCCGCAACCAAGCCCGGCGAGACGGTCACGCTCGAAGACGGACCCACGATTGTCGGCACGCTCAACCTGCCCGCCACCGTCCCGACCCACGCGACGCAGGCCTTTGCCGGCAACATCGATCACCTACTCAAAGACCTCGTGAAACCCGCAGTCGAAGCGAAAGAAGCCAAGGACGACCAACCCTCCGTCGAGGCCGCGCTCGCGTTCCTGAACCTGGACTTATCCGACGAATTATTCGACGGCGCGACCGTCATCCACGACGGCGAAGCACGACACGAACTCGTCAAGGCCGTGCTTGCCTAACCGATTTTTGTAGCCCCCAATCCTCAACCGCATCTCTGAAATTTTCCGCATGGACCCCTTCATCGCCGCCGTCGTCGTCTTCGTCCTCGCCGTGTTCATCGGCTTCGAGGTCATCACGAAAGTCCCCTCCACCCTCCACACGCCGCTAATGTCCGGCTCGAACGCCATCTCCGGCATCACGCTCGTCGGCGCCCTGATGTGCAGCTTCCACGACACCTTCTTCAGCGTCGGCGTCGTGCTCGGCTTCCTGGCCATGATCGTCGCGGCCATCAACGTCGTCGGCGGCTACGCGGTCACCGACCGCATGCTCAAGATGTTCATGAAGGAAGACAAGTGATCGACGTCACCGACTACCTCCCGCTGGTGTATCTGGCGTCGGCCGTGCTGTTCATTTTCGGCCTGAAGATGATGGCCAAGGTGCCCACCGCCAAGCGCGGCAACCGCATCTCCGCCGCGGGCATGCTCCTCGCCATCGCCGCCACGTTTTTTGCGCTCTCGGGCGGGACGCTGATCTCGCTGATCTGGGTGTTCGCGGCGCTGCTCATCGGCTCGGCGATCGGCCTCCGTATGGCGACCAAGGTCGAGATGACCGGCATGCCGCAGATGGTGGCGCTGCTCAACGGCCTGGGCGGCGTCGCGTCGCTGCTTGTGGCCGGCGGGGATTACGCGCACAAGGCCGCGGTGCAGAGAATCGCTGACGCGGAGTTCGATGATTTCATCGCAAATGCCAGCCCTTTGGCGACTTGGACCCGGCTGAACTACATGGGCGGGACGGCTGAACTCGCGAGCACCGCCCTCGCCGCGCTCATCGGCGGCGTCACGTTCACCGGCTCACTCATCGCCTACGGCAAACTCCAAGGCGTGTCGTGGGTGCCGGATCAACCCGTGCAGTTCCCGGGACAGAAGCCGATCATCGCCGCGGGCCTGCTGGTCTGTCTCGCACTCGCGATCGTCATGGCGGTGCTGTACGGCGGCGGCTGGGCATTGATCCTCATCGCGCTCATCGCGATGGCGCTCGGCGTTTTGCTCGTCATCGGCATTGGCGGCGCGGACATGCCTGTCGTCATCGCGCTGCTCAATTCGTACTCCGGCGTGGCCGCCGCGATGGCGGGGTTCACGCTCAACAACTACGCCCTCATCATCACCGGCTCGCTCGTGGGCGCGTCCGGACTCATCCTCACCACCATCATGTGCAAGGCGATGAACCGCAGCCTCGCCAATGTGCTCTTCGGCGGCATGGGCGCCCCTGCAAGTGGGGGCAGCAGCGTGGTGGACGGCGAAGCGCGCGAGTCTTCACCCGAAGACGCCGCGATCGTGCTCGAAGCCGCCGACGAAATCCTGATCGTCCCCGGCTACGGCATGGCCGTCGCCCAAGCGCAGCACGCGGTCAAGGAACTCGCCGGCGAACTCACCAAGCGGGGCAAGCGGGTCTATTACGCGATCCACCCCGTCGCCGGCCGGATGCCCGGGCACATGAACGTGCTGCTCGCCGAGGCCGGCGTGGAGTACGACGTGCTGCTCGATCTTGAACCGTCAAACCATCACTTGGAAACCGCCGACGTTGCCTTGGTCATCGGCGCCAACGACGTCACCAACCCCGATGCACGGACCAACGAGCAATCTCCGCTCTACGGCATGCCGATCCTCAACGTCGACTCGGCCCGCACCGTGTTTGTCATCAAGCGTTCACTGAATCCTGGCTTTGCCGGTATTCAAAACCCGCTGTATTTCCAGGACAACACCCGCATGGTGTTCGGCGATGCGAAGAAAGTCGTCACCGAATTAGCGAATGAACTCGAAGCAATTTAGATGTCGCATGCCTCGGGCGTATGGGCGTCGGCCATCTGGCGGATTGCTTCGGCCACAAAGCCACGGCTTGGGCAGGCAAATTCATAAACCGGCATGGGTGGATGCTTCCGAGTCTTAACTCCCGGGGACGGGTTCGATCGTGGTCTTCAGCGGCTGAGCCACGCTGCCCAGCAGCATCTTCGCGCTGGGGTCGGGGCCTTCGGCGGTAATGAGGGCCGACTTCATCTCGGCGTGTTCTTTGGCACCGGTCCACACCGCGCACTTTCCGGTGCGGTGCGCGGTTTCTGTGAAGTAGGTCGCACGCGTCGCGTCGATTTTGAGGACTTTGACGAGTGTGGCGATCACGAAGTTCACCGCGCTGTACGGGTCGTTGTGCAGGATCACCGCGTGGCGAGGCGGCGGCTCGGGGTTGTCTTTGGTTTCGGTTTGGCCGCGCGGCTTGGTGTCACGCTCCGCTTCGGACGCGGGGGCTTCCGGGGCGGCGACGGTGTCGGCGGATGCTTCGGGTTGGTCGGCGTCTTCGGGCATCGTAATTTCTAGACTAATTGTATCTGTCGGATGGCCGATCACCAACGCGATTCGGAAGCTCGGCTCTGATTCACCAGCGTCCGAAAATCCACGCCCAACGGCGCTGCCCGGTCGGCCGGTCTTCCCCCATCCGGAAAAGCCCGCGCACTTTCCGATCCCACGCCGCTTATCCCGCCTCCGTAATCGTCCGATGTCCACCGCAGCGACCACTCTGATGCGGCCGCCGCGCGTTGTGGTTTTCGACGCGACGATCGATTCCCCACGATTCCAGCTGGAGCCGACATGCACCTGGACACGATCCTTAAGACCGCCCTCGAGATGGATAGCTCCGACATCCATTTGGTCGCCGGCCACCCGCCGATGTGCCGAGTGCAGACCGTGATGACGCCGATGGATTTCCCGGTGATTACGCCCGAGTCCGCGATCGCGATGCTCAAGCACATGGCTCCGCCGGATCAACTCAAAACCTTCGAGAAAATCCGCGACGCCGACTTCTCGTACGAGGTCAAAGACGTCGGACGATTCCGTGTCAACGCCCACAGCCAAAAGGGCGCGATCGGCATCGCGCTGCGTGCGATCAAGACCAAGATTCCTGCACTCAAATCATTGAACCTTCCCGAAGTGATTTCAAGGCTGACGTATTTGCCGCGCGGCCTCATTCTGGTCACCGGCGACACGGGCTCGGGTAAGACCACCACGCTCGCGGCCATGATCGACGCGATGAACAAGCGCTACCACAAGCACATCATCACGCTTGAAGACCCCATCGAATACAAGCTCGAGTCGAGCAAGTCCGTGATCGAACAGCGCGAACTGGGGATGGATACGCCTAGCTTCGCGTCGGGCCTTCGACACGTGTTGCGTCAAGACCCCGACATCATCCTTGTCGGCGAAATGCGTGACCTCGAAACCACCGCCGCCGCGATCACCGCCGCAGAAACCGGCCACCTCGTCTTGTCCACCCTGCACACGGTCAACGCGTCGCACACCGTCGAACGTATCGTTGACATGTACCCGGCCGATCAACAGAACCAGATCCGTTCCATGCTCGCCAACACGCTGCAGGCCGTCGTCTCGCAGACGCTGTTTAAGCGGATCGACAAGCCCGGCATGGTGCCCGCCACCGAAGTCATGTTGTGTACGCCGGCCGTGCGGAACCTCATCCGTGAAGACCGCAGCTTCGAGATCCCCAACGTTATCGAGACCAACCGTGGTCTCGGGATGCAGACCTTGGACAACGCGATCGCCGAGTTGTACTTCAACGGCATGATCAGCCGCGAGGACGCGATCGCCCAAGCGGCTTATCCCGAGAAGCTGGAACGGCAACTGGCCGCGTGATTGGTTGACGTTTGCCTTCGCCGCCGCGTGCGGCCGATCCATAGGAATCGCGAGAGAGACACTCCGCCATGCCGCAGTACCGCTACCAGATGAAGACCCCCGGGGGCGAGCTCACGTCCGGCGTATTGAACGCCGAAAGTGCACTCGCCGCGTCGCAGATGCTGCGCGGCCAGGGCAACGTCGTGCAGTCGCTCACGCCCGAAGGCGGCAGCGTCGCCGGCTGGATGGAGACGCTCCAAAAACTCAACTACACGTCGGGGCCGGCCCCCAAGGACGTCCTGAACTTCACGACGCAGTTGGCCGTGATGGTCCGCGCCGGGATCTCGCTGCGTGCTGCCCTCGAAGGCATCGCCGAGCAAACCGAGAACGCCAAGTTCAAACAGATCCTGTTTCAAATTAAGCAGGATGTCGAGTCTGGCAAGCCGTTCTCCGACGCGCTCAACAAGTACCCCAAGCTGTTCGGCCCGCTGTACGTCAACATGATCCGCGCATCGGAAATGTCCGGGCAGTTCAGCCACATGCTCGAACGCGTCGCCGCCTACCTCGCACAACAAATCGAAACCCGACGCATGGTCGTCGGCGCGATGATCTACCCCGTCGCGATCGCGGCAATGGCGATCGGTACGTCGATCTTCCTACTTACGTTCGTGCTGCCGAAATTTGCCGGCGTCTTCGAAGGCAAAGAATCGGCGATGCCCATGCCGACCATCGTGCTGATGAGCCTGTCGGCCTTTATGCAGGTCTGGTGGTGGGCGGTACTCCTGGCAATCGTGGTTGCGAGCCTGGGCTTGTTCTTCACCGCCAAGACCGAGAAGGGCGGGCTGTGGCTTGACCACCTGAAGCTGCGCTTCCCGATCTTCCAAAAGATGTTCCGTTCGCTATACATCTCGCGCTCGCTGCACACGATGGGCGAGCTCGTGAACGCCGGCGTGCCCATGCTCGATACGCTGGCGATCACCGGCGAAATTTCTGGCAATCGGCTGTTCGAGAAGCTCTGGAAGGGCGTCTACAACTCCGTCAAGCAAGGTAAAAAAATCACACAGCCCATGAATAAGGGCAATCTGTTGCCCAAGGCCGTGGTTCAGATGATCAGTGCCGGCGAAGAGTCCGGCAAGCTCGGTGAGGTTCTCGACGAAATTTCGAGCTTCTATTCGAAGCAGCTCAAGGAGACGATCAAGACCGTGACCAGCATGATCGAACCGATCATGATCCTGGTGATGGGTACGGTCGTGGGCTTCATCGCGATGGCGATCATCCTGCCGATCTTCAAGTTGTCCACGTTGGTGAGCTGACCCGGGCGATCCCTCGGCTTTGTCTGGATCGATCCACGTCCATGCCGGTTGTATCGGTAGTCCGGGTTGCGCCGACTTCAGTTGCGGTCGGTTCGGGCCGATGAACATTTTCAGTCGGCACGGTTGCCGAACGAATCCGTGAGTACACCCGCGATGTCCAATTTTACTCGCCAAACCCGACGCTCCGGCTTCACGCTGATCGAAGCCGCGCTGACCACCGTCATCGTCGGCACCGGTGTACTTGCGCTCGTCGGAGCACAGCAGGCGTATACCGTCAAGAACGACTACGCCGTCCGCGCGAATCTCGGGCAGATGCTTGCCAACGAGATCCGCGAACTCACCGCCAACAAGCCGCACCACGATCCCATCACCGGGACGGCCTTCCTCGGGCCCGAGCCGGGCGAACTGTCGATCGGCGACTACGACGACCTCGATGATTTCGCGGGCACCGTAACCGGCGGTTTGGGCAGTGGTTTGATCTTCAACCCACCGATCAACGCCGCGGGTGTTGCGCTCGACGACCTGGGTCGTTGGACGCAGGAGGTGCGTGTCTACAACGTCTGGGAGGACTACATCAGTCAACCCGACGCCAACGCCGCGTTGATTCCGTTGGGCACGACCGATGTGATGCGAGTCACCGTGACGATGCGGTACCGCGAAAACGACGGGAACGATACGACCGTGACAACGATGACCTGGGCCGTGCCCGAAGCCAACTGAGTCCGCCGCAATCGGCAAACCCATGAGTCGAGCCATGACCAACGCAGCGCTCCGACATCCTGTTTCTCCTCGTCGGGTTGCTCCTCGCGAGCGTGGTGTCGCCGCCGTGTTGGCGATGATGTTTCTCGTGATTTTCGGATCCCTCGCCGCCGCGATGGCCATCGTTTCGCAGGGCAATCTTCAAACCGCTCAGTCCCACCTCAAAATCAATCGCACGCTCGCCGCCGCAGAGACCGGCCTGTCGATGATGACCTATCACCTCCAAGACGCATCACGCTTCGACGGGAACGGCGATGGTCGGCCAGACATCACGACCACCGCGGGTGTCATCACGTCTGGCGACGCGACCAACCCTGACGGCGACGCTTTCATCATCTGGGAAGAACTGCGTGGGATCCTTCAGGCCCGTTTCGCCGGAAATGATCACAACCTTGAAGAACCCTCGGTGTTCAATGCCGGCACGGATCCCGTCAACGGCCAAATCGTTGGCCTGCGTGTCGGCCCGATCCGCGTGGGCCCGGGCGAACCTGACTTCATCGCCGAATTCACGCCGCACCCTCTCCCCGGCGAAGACTACGACTCCGCGCTTTACGATCGAATGCCCTACGGCCCGGCCGATTCATCCGATCCGGTGATCAACGCACGCCAAGTTGCCGCCAAAGCTTCTGCGGGCATCGACTGGACGGTCTCGAACGCGCAACCCCTGGACGGCCGATTTCTTCGGGTACGTGTCGTCGCTTTCGATGACGGCGCGGGCGTCAATTCTTACCAGGGTTCCGAAGTCGCTTCGGAGCACGCCCGCGTGTATCGATCCGTACAAATGGATTACTTGATCACCAAACGCATCCCGTATGCGTTGCTGTCACGCAGCCGAATCATGGTCGGTCGCAACGTGTTGATCGACGGTCCGATCGGGTCGCACTTCCGTGAGGTCGATCTTCAAAATGGCCACCCCGTGCAAAGCGTGTCCGACTTCCGGGGCTTGGACACGTCGCTCGACGACGATCTCGACGCGCTGATCGGCACGCTGATCACGAACGATGCCAACGGCGATAACCGCATCAACATCAACAGCAGTTCCGAAACGGATGGCATCGACGATCCGGAAGACTTCGACCTTGACGGCGACGGTTACATCTCGGACTTTGACTTCGTCCTGAAGGCTTTCGATAGCAACGATGACGGCCGGATCAGCGAAAGCGAGTTCGGGACGACCAGCGATACGACCAAGGAACAGCTCTTTGAGCTCGTGAACGAAGTCTCGCCCTGGGCCGGTATTGGGGACAACGACGACTACCTCGACGCGAGCGATTTCTACGCCAAAATCCGCGGGCCGGTCAGCATCCTCGCACTCGAAGACGATTGGGAGGATGGCGCAGCCGGCGGCGCGTATCAGGACTTCTTACAGGGTCCGCTGATGCCCAACTACGGCGAGTCGCCCGTCACCTTCGACGACACCAGCGACGCGGAGGCGTTCCAGTTCACGCAGGACGATTTCAATATCGCCCGCTTCGCCGACGATGCTGCGACGACCGTGGACGATCAGGCCGCCGCCCCGGTGGCCAACGATCCTTCGGCCCCCACCGAGTTTCTGGCGCCCAGCGCCAGTACCCGAGAATCGGTGCCGTTCAACGCGGCGTTCCCTTACGACTACTACGAGCGGCCGGTGTATCGCAACATGGTGTTCGAGAACGCGAAGATCGCCAAGGGCACGAACGCGCTGTTTGAGAATTGCCGCTTCATCGGCATCACGTATATCGAGACCGACCCTCAGAACGACGATCCTCTTTACAACTACGTCGGGATGCAGAACGCCGACGGCAGTTTCAAGCACCCCGACAAGACCATTGAGATCGACGGTGTGGAATACGGCGGAAACGAGCCCGACGTCGGCGCTGACCAAGCCAAGGGGACCAAAGCGCTTGGCAACAATGTGCGTTTTCATAACTGTACGTTTGAAGGCGCGATCGTTAGCGGAAGTTGGGCCGGCGGCTCAACGAGTCTTCAGCCCAAGGAATACACGCACGTTCGTAACAAGGTCGCGTTTACCGGCAATACGAATTTCAATATCGATGGCTCGACCGAGCTGTCCGACGCGGAGAAAGAGCTCTATCGCCGTTCGACACTGGTGCTTCCACACTTTTCGGTCGAGATGGGTTCGTTTGACGAAGCGTATTCCAGCACGGAAACCGTGGAACTCTCCGGCACCGTGGTCGCAGGTCTGATCGATATGCGCGGCCAGGTGAACGTCAACGGGACCGTGGTCACCACCTTCGAGCCCATCAGCGACTCCGGCCCGGTCATTGGTAACACGAGCCCGCAGTTCAATACCACGCTCGGCTACTTCGACGGCAGTGCTGGTGACCTTGAGGCCGACCTGCCCACCGTCGGCCTCGGCAAGATCCGGCTGCGCTACGACCCGAGCATTCCGCTGCCCGATGGCATTGACGGCCCCATCACCATTGAGCCGATCAGCGAAACCTTCGTGGAGGCCGGACGATGAATCGCTCGTTGAGCCAAGGAAAAAATCACTCTCGCCGCCGCGGGCTCTCGATTGCGGAAATGTTGGTTTCGCTTTCGATCACGTCGCTCTTGCTCACGGCGACCATGGTTGCGATCGACGCCAGCTTCAAGGCCTACGCCAACGCGGCGGAGTCGGCGAGCACGCAGGTGTCGACCCGAATGGTCATCCATCGCGTGCTGTCTTTGGTCCGTACCGGCACGCTTCAGGGTCCGCTCACCGTTGACGATCACACGGCGTACGGCTCGGGCCTGGACCTGCCGGATTTCAACGGCAATCTGGTGACGTCTTCCTACATGCACCTGTACGACCGCGATCTCAATCGGCTGACGCTCATTTACAATGAAGACGAGCAGATGCTTTATCTCGAGACCGAGCCGCCCGGCGGCACCGCTGTGCAATACCCGTTGTTGGGCGGCGTCACCGAATGTGAGTTTGTCCTTCGCCGTCGCCGCGACGCCTCGACCAATTATGAATGGTGGCTCGAACGCGGCTCAATGGACATGACCGTGGTCCCCGATACCAATGCGACGCTGGAACTCGAAGCCGGCCAGACTTCGGCGGTCCGCGTGGTCGCTTCGACGGCACCGCGACGTCTACGCTAATCCTGCTTCTCGCAATCCCACGATGTGCTTTCAAGTCCGCGGCCCAGCGCCGTGGACTTGTCGTATTCACATCGTGGCTGCCGTCGGTCCGGTTGTATCGCCTACGGGTTTGAGTAAAGTCCGAAAACATGGATAACCCAGGTGGACTCGGCGAACGTGAATCGTACGTTTCGAGAGTCGAATGCGAGCCCGACTCCTCGGTTGATCCCGCCGCGGGCCCGCAACTTCCCGGCACCTGTTTGAGGCGTGGATCGTTCCCTCATGAAACTTACCGACACCGCTCGTCCCTCTTCATGCCGTTGCCATCATTTCGTCGGTGCCGCGGCCGCCCTCGCCGTCGCCGCGGGATTGACCACCGCCCCCCAGGCCGCCGCCGGTTCGTCCAGCGAAGAAGCCGACGTCCAGCCCATCACGCTCACCGGCACGCTCCGCGACTTCCGTCAGAGCCACCCGGATATGCAAAATCCCGACAAGTCGTTCGGGGTGAAGACCGGCCTGGTCAAAGACATGCTCGATGCCGATGGCAAACCATGGCTGAACCCGTCCGGCGACCCGGGCCGTGGCATGATCACCGGGGAAGACAGCTTCCGTCAATGGTTCCGCGATGTGCCGGGCGTCAACGTCGCCGAGCCCCATGCCATCGAGCTCGAAGAACACCCCAACAAGCCCGGCGTGTTCTACTTCGCGCGGGAGCGTCAGCTATCCGGCGACCTCAAATACTTCTTCCCGATGGACGGCCGAGGCTTCAATGACCTGCAGTCTACCGGCGTCGGCACCCACAACTACTACTTCACCTACGAACTTCGCACCGAGTTCACCTACGACGATCCCAGCCAACGGGATCAGGACTTGACCTTCTCCTTCGTCGGGGACGACGATGTCTGGGTCTACATCAACGGCAAGCTCGCGGTCGACCTCGGCGGCGTCCACAGCCAGGCGTCCGGCTCGGTCAACCTCGACGAACACGCCAACGAACTGGGTTTGGAGCCCGGCGGCAAGTACGAACTCGTTCTCTTCTTTGCCGAACGCCACACCACCCAATCCAACTTCCGCATCGAGACCACGCTCACGCTCAAAGAAGTCCCGCCCACCACGATCAGTCCGCTCTACGACTGATCCCCCCGGAAGTCCCGAAAGCCCAAGACGTCTCGGAAGTTTCCTAAACGTTGCGACCGGAACCGCGACACCTCCCAACACAACGCCCCGCAGGCCTCGCCGACCCCCGCAAATGGTCGACGAGGCTTGCCCATGCGCGGGTCTGTGTGGTCTGTACGGATCACGGCTGGGGAAACCCCCGAGCAACCAAGGAAAATCAAGCCCGTGTGGTCGCATCGTGTTGCCGGTGAATCGTAATTTTTATTGGTGCCGTGTACGACGGGTGTGTTTCCCGCCGGCACTGGAGACTCCGGACCCCCGGAACCTTTGAGACACCCCAACGAACGGACATGACCATGACCCGACGCCTCCCCGCCACCGCAAAGTTCTTCGCCGCCGCCTTGTCGACCGCCGCGCTCGGCCTCACCGCCGCGCCGGCTCACGCCAGCAGTCACGGGGCCGACGAAGCCGAGGAAACCATCCAACTCACCGGCATCATCCGCGATTTCGAGGTCGATCACCCCGACTTCGAGGCCTTCCCCGGCACCTACAACAAGGTGCTCGATCAACTCGGTAGCGACGGTAAGCCTCGCCTCGACCTGGACTACCTCTCCTGGTCGCACAGCAAAGGTAAGCAGTCCGTGACCTCCGAAGCGACCTTCGCCGAGTGGTTCAACGACACGCCCAACGTCAACCTGACCATGCCGCACACCATCGAGCTTCAGCCGCACAGCTCGAAGGAAAACGTGTTCTGGTTCGCCCGCGAAAAGCAGATGAGCGGCGACCAGAAATACTTCTTCCCTATCGATGACTTGGGCTACGGCAAGAGCTATGCCAAGAACGGACACCGGCTCCGCTGGGCGCGTGAAGGCAAGCACAACTTCCACTTCACCTTCGAGCTCGACACCGAGTTCACGTACACCAACCCCAGCACCCGCGACTACGACCTGGAGTTCAAGTTCACCGGCGACGACGACGTTTGGGTGTTCGTCAACGGCCACCTCGTGATCGACCTCGGCGGCGTGCACAGCCAAAAGTCCGCGTCGGTCAACATCGACGACATCGCCGAGGACCTGGGCCTGCAACACCTCGGCACGTACCAGCTCAAGGTGTTCTTCGCTGAGCGGCACACCAGCGAATCCAACTTCCGCATCGAGACCACGATGAAGCTCAAGGAAGTCCCGCCCACCGTCGTCAGCCCACTATTCGACTGACCCCGGACATCACCACATCACCATGAAGCCCACGGATGCCCTCCGTGGGCTTTTTCGTACACCACTTCCTGCTTCACTTGCCAAAGAACGCGGGCAAAACTGGCACCACCGAAGCCGGCGGGGGCGCCCTGCCCCAGGCCCATCACGCGAGCATCCCGCTGCGCTTCTGCTTCGGCCCCACGCACCGCCCACCGAGGGTTCTCGAAAACGCGCTCCGCC
>JBCCDN010000022.1:0-27181 GCA_039030755.1 Planctomycetota bacterium
ACTGGTACGGCGACACGATGGTGTTGTTGTAGTACGCATTGAATCGGCCGGCGGGTAGGTGTTGTTCGTTGAAGAAGCTGGGGCTGTACACGCCGACGCCGTACGTGCCCCGGCTCTCTTCGCTTCCCCAGCCGGCGTCGATGTCGCATTGTTCGATGAGGTTGTCCGAAGGCCAGTGCAAGTGAAACTGGAGGTCGGCGTTGCGCAGCGTGCAGCGCCGGACGACGTTGCCCGACGAGCTCATCTGCAGGCTCATGTGGCGCAGACGTTCGACGCGAACGTGGTCCACCAGGCAATAGTGCGATTTCGATAGGCCGAAGTAGCCGACGCCCCCGCCGCCGCGGGCGAACGTGTCATCAAAATGAGAATCGCGGACTTCGCAATGGGCGGCTTTTTCGATCTCAAGGGGCCAACTGCCGATCGGGCCGATCTTCACGTCACGGACCCACACGCCGATCACCCGGAACAGATTGATACCGTTGATCTGCGTCTTCGTGGCGTCTTCCTGCACTATGGATATGCCTTCGGCACCGCCGCCGCGGAGATAGTTCGAGTCGTTGTCGACGAACGGCTCTTGCTTGAGCGGCAGGTCGTGCAACAAAGGGCGATCGAGCAAGAGCCGGTTCCCCGAGATCTGCGCGATGATGGCGAACCCTTCGCCGCCTTGAGCTTGGAAATACCCGCGGTCCACGCTGCGTTGATACGCCTTACGGAGTTTGTCCCGCATCTGCGGGTTGATCACGTCGAGGATTTCGCGGGACGGCCGACGGTTGGCGATCGTGACGGGATCGCCGACACGAAAGCGTTTGGCGTCTTCGACCACGACTTCACGGTCGCCGCGATGGGCGTCCTCGATCACGAGCGAACGAGCGCGGCGTCCCGCCTCGTCTTGGGAAACCCCAGACCACGACAACACGGGCTTCCGCGGTGCCTCGCTGCGGTGCCCCATCTTGTCCAGCGGCTGACCCGCGAAGCGGGCGATCAGCACCGTCTGCTCGGGGCCGGCCCCACGGATCACGATACCGTCGCCCCGGAAATCGACGGTCCGATCGATCACGAACTCGCCTTCACCAAGCGTCACCGCACCGGGCTGGCCTCGCTCAACCACGTGATCGACGGCCCTCTGGATCGCCGCCGCGTCGTCGAGATCGTCCCCGGGGACGGCCCCAAAATCCTCCGCTCGGACGGTTGCGGGCACGTCCGGGATGCCGCCGGGCACCCCGGCTCGCGAGAAATCGGTGTAGACCCAGCCGTCCGGGCCGATCCGGTCCGCCGCCGTGGCTTCACGTTGCGGCTTGGCGATATCCGGATCCAATACCCGGACCGCCTCCGGATCAGCAACTTCCGCACACGCGGAAGGCGGCGCGATTGTGACCGAGCCGAACACAAGGAGCACAACGATCGGGCATCGTGAATCAAACTTAAGCATCAAATTCCGTCTCTATCTTGGCGGACGTTGCGGGTACCCGGAAGAAGGATTCGGGCCCGGCGTTCCCGGGTCCGAATCTCGAATCGCTTGAGGCCAACTCGCAAACCCTTAAACGGTCCGACGACGCAGAAGAACCGTCATCCCACCCAACGCCAACAGCGCGGCCGTGGCGGGCTCGGGCACTACGGTGCCTTGGGCTTCGAAGATGGACAGGTTGAGCGTCGGTCCGGTGCTTGAAGCAGCCGTGTAAGTCAGGTCGTCGCCTTCGAGGTAGTAGCCGATCGAGGTGACGCCGAGGTCGAGGTCCAAAGCGGCGAAGGTCGCAGCAGCCTGATCGAAGTTGAGTTGCGTGCCCGGGCTGTAGGCGGCCCAGGTGAGGCCGTCCAACTGTGCCTGGTTCAGGTTGAAGGTGTTGTTGCCGACCAAGGCGCCGGGGGAGACGTCCTGGCTGATGTAGTAATGCCCGCCTTGCTCGGCGACCAAGTGCTGCGTGAATGTGCCCGACTGGCCGGCGGCCGCGACTTCACGACGGAACTCGATCGACGACAGGTCGATCAGATCGCCGGCCTCGAAGAGCACCAGGGCGGTGAACGCCATCTCGGTCCCGTTGTATCCGCCGCCACCGTCGAAGTCGCCTTGGAGCGTGATCGAGTCGAGCCGGTTGGCTCCGGAAAGCGTGCCGTTGACGTTGTCGCGCTCGTTGCGAATTTGGGTCCGCCCGGCGTTGTACGAGTTGGGGAATTGGCTGGTGTCTTTGAGCACCCACTCGTAGCCGCCGAAAAACGTCGGGCCCGTGTAACCGCTGTTGGGGCTTAGGGCGGAGGTGTCGCTAAACGCCGTGCCAAAGGCTTCACCGGCCGCTCCGCGAGCGCCCAAAGACGCATCGACGCGGGACAGGTTGGTGTCGCTACCAACGTAATTGCCTTCGTACGAAACGACCACCGCCGCTTGGGCTGAGCCCATCGAGAGGGCCAGGGCCAAACCGGCAGAGAGAACACAGGGACGAGAAATTGACATTCGCAAAACCTCCATTTGCAAGAAGAAACTCAACGTCGTGCGTCCACATCGGACGCCACAGAAAGTCAGGTCAGGTCGGGTCCGGCCGGCGGTCTTGCGGGCCAAGTCACGGGCTCAAAACAAAAAGGCAACGATTCAGAAAAGACCCAAGAGCACCGACGCTTCGAAACGCCATCCATCGCACCGGTCAGCCGGAAGACGGAGCCGGGCCGACGGTCTGCCCTGCCACGAGGCGATACTTCCAAGCCTGGCCGGGAACCACGGTTTCGGGGCACTCGATCTTCTCTGCAAGGATTTCGGAGCCTCGAAAGCCGATCTTGCGGAAGCTGGTCTGCATGGACGAGATTTCGACGCCGACCCCGCTGGGCACCTTGTCGCGAAATGACGCGATCGAAAGATCGCGGGGCACGTTCAAGCCGAGCTGCCAAGCGGCCGCGAGCAACGGAATCGCGGTTGCGTCGGAGTAGCAAATGCAGGCCGTGGGGCGATCGGGACGCCGAAGCATCTCGGCGAGCGATGACATTCGGCCGTCGTCCGAGAAAATGCTTTGGGTGGAAGGGTCGGCGTCGATCTCGCGGACGTCCGCACGCAACCCGGCATCGATCATCGCGGCGACGTAACCGGCTTGTCGATCTTCCTCGCTGTAGTGGGGGTGCCGGTCGCGGGTACCCTGGACAGAGCGGGCGTGAACGTACGCAACGCGACGGTGCCCACGGCTCAAGATGTAGCGGGTGAGGGCTTCCGCGCCGCCGCGATCGTCGGGATAGATGCAATCCTGTTCCAGCTTGAGATTGATCCACACCGTCGGAACTCGGCACTGCTCGATCATGTCAAGCACCCCGCCGGGCACGTCGGAGATGTAGTTCATCAGCATGCCATCGACCGCGAGTTCCCGCAGGATGCGGGGCATGTATTCGTTACTGGTCAGTTTCTCGTCGGGAACCTCAGCAATCGAGACGTTCCGCCCGGCGTCGCGGGCCCATTGCATGACGCCCCCCAAGAGGCCAGCCATCGGGATCGAACGCCCCGATCGGTCGCTTACAACCAAGCCCAACGCGTCGAATTTGCCCTTCCGCATGGCGCGGGCGGCGGCGTTGTGGCGATACCCGAGCTTTTCGGCTGAAGTTAGGATCTTCTCGCGGGTGTCGCGACGCATCGTGCTACCCGGAGTAAACGCACGCGATACCGTTTTCTGACTTAACCCGAGCAATTCTGCGACTTTAGCTTGAGTTGGCGGCATGATGAACGGAAGAATGAGTGCTGAGACAAAGATGACTACGTAGACATTTTGCGGTCTTCTTGAACTTCTGTCAAGGCGATTTGCCCGGCGATCGGTAAATATTTCCGACGCCGCCGGCTGGGTTCGCTTGGACCGCAAGGCCTCACACACCTCGAAATACCCCAAATCACTGCGAGAAGTCCGACACTCGCCGGCTCGGGCAATAATTTGTCGATCTGGCCGGGACTTTGCGACGCCCCCCAGTTCATCAAGACCAAATTAAGCTCGCTCTGATCTACGCTTCCCACGAGGTCCACGGACCTAACCCACCCGGCGGGATTACCGGCCACGATGCTATCGACCCCCCAATTGGTGAGCACGAGGTTCAAGTCGCCCTGGGATACCGTCCCGTCCGCATTGAAATCGCCCGGGCCCGCCCCAATCCCGGTGGCGACGTGCAGGTTGTCGAATTGAGCAAAACTGTTCACATCCGGAGCCCAGTCGGGGGTCGCGCCGCCATGAAAAGTTGAGAAGTAAAACTCCCCCACGGCGTATTGATCGTCGAGCCGAAAACGCATGCCATCCCGGTCGAGCACGAGTTCCCCATCGAGCCAAGATCGAATACGCCCGTTCGCCAATAACGGATCATTCATGACGACTTGGGTCTTGAGTTGATAGGGCCGGCCGGTCTCAAGGATCACGGGATCACCCTGCTCATCGATCCAGTCAAAACGGTCGCCGAATTGGGTGGGCTGGTCGACGTGATAGACATACTGATAAAGACCGCCCGCCCCGCTGAACATCACCCTCGACGACCAGCCGTTGAAACCGTTGGCCGGGGTGCCGCCACTGGCCTTGCCGCGATTCCCGGTGAGCCCGGGCAGTTTGCCCCCGCGTCCAAAGTCCATCCCGGGCTCGAACACCAGCGTGTACGACACGGTTGCGTCGTCATACGACTGCCCGCCCGGAAACGACGTCATGAATTGAAGGCCGTTGGCCGCTGGACCAACCGTGTTCTTTGGATATGTCACCCGTAGGGTAGTGGAGTCCAAGCCGTACGAGCCGGCGACGGTCGCCCCCCGCCCGTTCCAGAGGCCCTGATGAAAGACCGAGTTCGGGAACTGCGACTCATAAATCGGAACCGTGTAAGGCCCGATCGCAAGGTCGTCAAATTTCTCGTCCAGCAAGACCTGCGCGGATGCACCGACTCCAACATTGATTGAAATCAGAACCGCAATCAAAAGCAAGATTCGCGCAGATACTGCGAAATACAAGCGACCTGATGATCGCAGCGGAAGGGCGTGGAACTCGCCGACCGGCGAATGCAAAATAGCCATACTTGATTCTCGTCATGTGGCCTCGTGAAAATTTGAGCATATCCGCGTTTTCACGAGACGCAAAGGATTACGGGGCGAGTTACCCCTTCGGGTCAGAAGAGAACCCATGGTCACACGAACGTTTTGGCCTCACTCCGCTCGCTGATCCGGTTCAGGGTCCTGACCTCTCGCCTCAAACCAGTCCAGGTTTGTTCAGCGACTTTCCTCCGCCTGCCCCGTCATCGGGAATGATTGGTCCTCGACAAGCCGAGGCGTCCTGCGTGCGAAGAGTTTGTCAACAAGCCGTATGGAGCGGATCTGCTGATGTGCGGCTGAGCCCCGGCCCCGTCGATGGCTCAAGCGTGCGAGCAACTGCGGCGAGCGGAAGTCCGACCGCCGGCGTCGGGGTCACGACGGCACGAAGCTAGCTCAGTCGAGAAACTTCAAAAGACCGGGAAGCGACAACGCCCCACTCAAAGGCTGCCGGCCGATTTGAAACTCGACGGATTCCGAATCCTGCGGGAGGCTGCCGCGTCAAAACGCGATGTCCCATGCGTCGTGCTGGGTTCTACGGCAGCCGCGAGCGTGCCCGCGTTCCCGACCGACTCCAGCGCTGACAACGACACGACCCCACGTACCAACCTCATTCGTTTCCGTGACATCGCCCTCCGCCACCCGCAACGATCGCTGGGGAAACAGGCTCTTCCACGCTCCGCCGGGTTCCTAGACACCATGCGGTCGATCTTCGATCGTGGGATCCACCGTGGGGGAAAGTCATCGCGGGTTTACCGGTCTGTACGAAAATTGCTGCTGAACGACCGCGATCCCGTGCGTCAGATCGCGATCGAATGCGGCAAGTAACGAAGATGATAATACACACTAAATTCAATAATCAAAATAAGTTATGCCAAAGTCACGAGGTCTCTTGAGTCGCTCTCAACATCAATGTTGACGGTTCGAGTCCGTTCGCCCGCTTTGAAGCCAACGATCCTGCGAACGTGACAGGCGTTGCTTGCCAAGTTTCCGGATGAACCAGCGCGATGGTTGACGCCGACGACAGCCTTCGACTTAAAGCTAAGTTATTGTTCTTACGTCGGCGTCATTTCAGATCGACCGCAGAAAGAGCCATACACCGCGACCGAGTCAAGCACCAGAACCTGCGGCGTGTGCGACTTTCAATGCCTTACCGCAGGGCCGCTGGTGTTTCATGACGAATTAGCCGCGCATGTCATCAAAAGCACAAAATCTCATGACGACACGCCACGGCAGTCTTTAATATTCTCGGCGACGCGCCGGATCCGCGATGCGTCCTCATCTTGACCGACATTCAGGATGTGTGTTGCTGACCTGATTCTTCTTTTGTTGTTGGGAGCTTTGATGCAGGTAACCCCCGGGACGGCTTTTGCGATTGGCGTGGACTTCGGGACCAACTCGGCACGGGCGCTCGTGGTCGACTGTGCCGACGGTCGGGAGATTGCGTCTTTTGTTGTGGATTATCCCAGCGGCGAGGCGGGCATCTTGCTGGACCCCAGCGATCCGAATCTCGCGCGTCAGCATCCCGGGGATTATGTCGTCGGCTTCGAGCAAAGCATCCGCGGCGCGGTCGATGCGGCGGAGACGGTGGCGGGAGCGGGCTTCACGGTAGACAAGGTCGTGGGCATCGGCGTGGACACCACGGGCTCGACGCCGATGCCCGTGGACGAACGCGGAACGCCGCTGGGGATGAAGCCCGAGTTCCGGGACACGCTGGCGGCCCAGGCGTGGCTATGGAAGGACCACACCTCACACGCCGAAGCGGCGGAGATCACGAAGCTCGCGCAGGATCGCGGCGAGCCGTACTTGGCCAAGTGCGGCGGGACGTATTCGTCGGAGTGGTTCTGGTCGAAGATTCTTAAGTGCTGCCGCACGGCTCCGGACGTGTTTGATGCGGCGCATGCGTGGGTGGAAATCGCGGACTGGATCCCGGCGTACGCCTGCGGCACAACCGATCCGGGCGAACTGGTACGCGGCGTCTGTGCGGCGGGACACAAGGCGATGTTCCACGAGGATTGGGGCGGCCTTCCTAGCGAAGCCTTTCTGGCTGCGTTGGACCCGAAGCTGTCCAAGTTGCGCGGGCGTCTCTACGACCAGGCGGTGCCGTCCAGCGAGCGGGCGGGCACGCTGGCGGCGGACGTGGCCGAGCGCTGCGGGTTACGTCCGGGGGTGGCGGTGGCGGCCGGGGCGTTCGACGCGCACCACGGGGCGGTCGGCGCGGGATGCCGGCCGGGCACGCTGGTGAAAATCATGGGCACGAGCACGTGCGACATCTCGACCTGGCCGATCGACGAAGCGCATCCGCTCGCGGACATCCCCGGGCTTTGCGGCATCGTGCCCGGCTCAGTGGTTGCGGGCCAATATGGCCTGGAAGCCGGGCAATCGGCGGTGGGCGATCTGTTCAACTGGGTCGCCGGGCGACTAGCGCCGGCCGGGTACACCGATGGCGGCGACGCGCACGTCGCCCTCACGCGAGAGGCCGAGCGCTTGCTTCCGGGGGCGACAGGACTGCTCGCGTTGGACTGGAACAACGGCAACCGCACGGTGCTGGTCAACCCCCGATTATCGGGGCTCTTGCTCGGCCAAACGTTGCACACAACGGCGGCGGAGGTCTACCGGGCCGTCGTGGAGGCGACCGCGTTTGGCGCCCTCATGATTGTTAACCGGTTCGAGGAATACGGCGTCACGATCGACCGCGTCGTGAATTGCGGCGGCATCGCGGAGAAGTCGCCGTTTGTCATGCAGATCTATGCCGACGTGATGAACCGGCCGATGCAGGTCTCGCGTTCGAGCCAGACGTGTGCGTTGGGCGCGGCGATCTTCGGGTCGATGGTCGGAGGCGTCTACGACTCGGCGGCCGACGCTCAGGATGCGATGACCGGCGTCAAGGACACGGTCTACACGCCCAACCCCGAAGCGGTGAAGGTGTACGCCGAGTTGTTCGCGTTGTATTCGATGCTGCACGACGCGTTCGGCGGCGTGGCGGACGGCGGGGCCTCACCCGAGAATTTCGCGGAAGTCATGCCCCGCCTGATGCGTCTCCGCGAGACGCAGCGGACCCAGATGGCCGAAGGAGCCGCGTCGTGAAGCTGGACGTGTTACGCAAGCAGGTCTGCGACGCGAACCGCCGACTCGTGGCCGAGGGGCTGGTCACGTTGACGTGGGGCAACGTCAGCGGCATCGATCGGGCCGCCGGGGTCGTGGCGATTAAGCCCAGCGGTGTGGCCTATGACGCATTGACCCCGAATCAAATCGTTCTGGTTGATTTAGAAGGGGACGTGATCGAAGGCGACCTGCGTCCCAGCAGCGACACGCCCACGCACGTACGGCTCTACCGCGCGTTCCCCGACGCCGGCGGCATCACGCATACGCACAGCGCCAAGGCCACCGCCTTCGCGCAGGCACGACAAGCCATCCCTTGCTTGGGCACGACGCACGCGGACCACTTCGCGACCCGCGTGCCCGTGGCGCGGGCGCTGACCGCCGACGAGGTCGCGTCGGATTACGAGTTGAACACCGGCCACGTCATCGTCGAATGTTTCGAGCGCGACGTGGAACTCGACCCCAACGCCACGCCCGGTGTGTTGGTGGCGGGGCACGCCCCCTTCGCCTGGGGGCCGACCACGGACAAGTCGGTAGACAACGCGGTCGCCCTGGAGGCCTGCGCCGCGATGGCGTTGGATTCGTTCGCCCTGAGCGATGGGCCAACCAACACCCCCCCGCTCGAAGACTACGTGCTCCAAAAGCACTACCAACGCAAGCATGGCCCCGACGCTTACTACGGCCAAAAGAAACCTTGAGCGTCCCGCGACGCGTTTCGCCGCGGCATCCATTCCCAATTCGCCACCCCCCTTTTCAAACCGCTGAACCCACCCCATGATCGATCTTTCCTCCTACGAAGTGTGGTTTGCCACCGGATCACAACATCTCTATGGCCCCGAAGCGCTCCAGCGCGTCGCCGAAGACGCGACCAAGGTCGCCGCCGCGCTCGACGCCTCGGCCAAGCCCGCGGTCAAGGTGGTGTTCAAGCCCGTGCTCCCCGGGCCCGACGAAATCCTCAAGCTGTGCCACGAAGCCAATGCGAATCCGAACTGTGTCGGGCTGATCGCGTGGATGCACACCTTTTCGCCGGCCAAGATGTGGATCGCGGGGCTCGACGCGCTCACCAAACCGATGTGCCACCTGCACACGCAATTCGAGCGCGACCTGCCCTATCGCACGATCGACATGGACTATATGAACCTCCACCAGTCCGCCCACGGCGGCCGCGAGTTCGGGTTCATCGGGGCCCGCCTCCGGCTGCAACGCAAGGTCGTCGTCGGCCACTGGGAAAATGAAGACGTGCGCGAGCGCCTCGACGCTTGGGCCCGCGCGGCCATGGCTTGGGCCGACCAACGCACGCTCAAGGTCGCCCGGCTCGGAGACAACATGCGGCAAGTCGCGGTGACCGAAGGCAACAAGGTCTCCGCCCAACGCGCCTTCGGCTACGAAGTCCACGGCTACGGCCTGGGCGATCTCACCAAGCACCTCGACGACACGCCCGACGCCCGGGTCGATGAACTCTGCGCCGAATACGCCGAGGCGTACACCCTGACCGACGACCTCCGACCCGGCGGCACACGCCACGACAGCGTGCGCGACGCCGCCCGCATCGAGTTGGCCCTCCGTGCGTTTCTCGACGAAGTCGGCGCGTTCGCGTACACCGACACCTTTGAAAACCTGCACGGACTCAAGCAGCTCCCGGGCATCGCGAGCCAGCGGCTCATGGCCGACGGCTACGGCTTTGGGGCCGAGGGCGACTGGAAAACCGCGGCGCTGCTGAGAGCCATGAAAGTCATGAGCCACGGCCTGCCCGGCGGCACCTCCTTCATGGAGGACTACGTCTACCAGTTCCATCCCGGGAAGCTCGCCGTGCTCGGCGCGCACATGCTCGAGATCTGCCCGAGCATCGCCGCCGCCGGCACCAAGCCCGCGCTCGAGGTGCATCCGCTGGGCATCGGCGGCAAAGATGACCCCGCCCGGCTGGTGTTCGACGGCGCCGAGGGCCCGGCCATCAATGCCTCGATCGTCGATCTGGGCGACCGCTTCCGCCTGCTGCTCAACCCCGTGCAGGCCGTTCCGCCCGAAGAACAACTACCCAAGCTGCCCGTGGCCCGGGCGTTGTGGCGTCCCGAGCCGGACCTGCCCACGTCCGCCGCGGCCTGGATTCATGCCGGCGGCGCCCACCACACCGGCTACAGCCTCGCCCTCACGGCCGAACCCCTCGAAGACTTCGCCGACATGATCGGCATCGAGTGCACCGTCATCGACCAAGACACCACCCTCCGTGGATTCAAAAACGAACTGCGACAAAGCGCGGCGTACTGGCGGCTCGCCGGCGGGGTGTAAGCCATGAACAAGGCCCGCCTCCACCGAGGCGGGCCTTGTTTGATTTGCCTTCTTGATCACTTCGCATTGCGAAGCGGAGGAATCCGGATCAATCCAGAGCGAGCACGACGAATCGCTGTCCGTAGCGACGTTCCTGTGGATTCCACGACTTGACGGTGAACCGAATCGGCGCGTCATCGGGTTCGTTGTTCACGGCGTCGATCAACTCGGCCACCGTGGCCACGTCTGTCGAACCCACCTGTGTGATCAGCACGAAACCGCCGCCGCGGGGACCGACCAGGCCACGGCTCATCGCGACCGAGCCCAGACGGACGTCGGTGACCAGGACGCCGGTCTGCGCGTCGGCCCGCATCCGTCGGGCCATGCCGTCGGTGAACGTCTCGGCCCCGGTGATCCCGAACTTCATTAAACGTTCTTCACCGGCCACGTCCATGTCGCCCAAATCGTCTTCATCGCCCAGCCGCGGGGCGGTGGCCATGGTCTGATTCATGTCCCCAAGCGTGATGCCGATCTCGAGCGTCTGACCGTCACGGAACACCAGAAGCATCACTTCCTGTCCCGGCGGCAAGTCCGCGATGGTGAAGCGGAGCTCGCGGGAATCGGCCACGGGTTGACCGTCGACTTCCGCCACGATGTCGCCGGCCCGCAGGTCTGAATCGGCGGCGGCACCGTCGGGCATGATGTCTTCGATCAGCACACCCTCGGTGCCGTCGTAGCCGAAGGTCGCGGCGATGTCCTCGGTGAGGTCGGAGATACGGACGCCCAGAAACCCGCGGCGGACGGTGCCGTCGACGATGAGCCGGTCGGCGATGGAGGCGGCGAGGTCAACGGGGATCGCGAAGCCGATGCCGGTGTTCGTGCCGGTGCGCGACGCGATGGCCGTGTTCATCCCGACAACCTGAGCGCGGGTGTTCACGAGCGGGCCGCCGGAGTTGCCGGGATTGATCGCGGCGTCGGTCTGGATGAAGTTTTCGTAGCCCGAGCCCCGGCCGATGATGCCGACGCGCCGCCCGACCGCAGACACGATGCCCTGGCTCATCGAGAAGCTGTAGCGGGCCCCGAAAGGCGAGCCGAACGCAAAAACGATCTCGCCCTGCTCCACCGCCACATCGCCAACCTCCGCGGGGTGCAGATAGCGAGAATCGGTGTCGCCGAGTTCAAGCACCGCCACATCGGTGGATTCGTCGAGCCCCACAATGTCGGCGTAGGCGGTATGGCGATCCGCAAAGGTGACCTTGATTCGGTCGCCGCGGCCCACGTCCTTGACCACGTGGGCGTTGGTGACGATGTAGTTGCCGGCGTTGTCGTCGCTGCCGGCGTGGCGGTAAACCCATCCCGAGCCATTCGCGACGGGGCGATAGTCGTTGTATTCCGAAAAGTCGTCGCGATCGGGATTGCTTTGACGGCCACGCTCGCGCTCGAAGCGCTCACGCAACTCCGGATCGTTGTCGAAGAACCGCTCGAACATGTCGCCAAAGCCCGGCGGGAATTGGCCGTTGGAATTCATGCCGCCGCGGCGGACGCGTTGGCGGGACTCGATTTCGATATGCACGACGCTGGGCTCGATCGCGCGGGCGACCTGCTTGAACGCATCGGACAAGTCCGTCAATGAGGCGTTGGTGTCTAGGTCGTTGCGGATGGTCTGGACGGTGGCGTCGGTGCCCGCCCAACTGACGGTGCGGATGAGCGCGGGGGTGAGGAAGAGGACGGCCAGGGTCGTGACCAGCAGCACCAGCGTGGGGCCATACCAGCGGAAACGCGACATGGAGAACTCCTTGGTTGAGGGAAATCCGGCGTGGGCGATGTTACGCAAGTGAACTCACATCGGTTCGGCCGTGCGCAGTTCCGCGGTTCGGAAAAAGATCGGGGGCTATCATGCCATTCGGACGGCGGATCAGAGGCCGACGGCGTTGGTGGAAACCGGGAGCAATCGGGGCCCCGAACGGAGGCATGTTTTCCCAGGCGACGCCCACGGATTGAATCCGTGGGCGTCCGGGTGTGAAAACCGCTCCCTCCCGGGCAGCGGCCCCGCGGACAACTCCCGGACACGCAGGCGCGTCGGATCGAAGCAGAAGCGCAGCGGGATGCGGCGTGATGGGCCTGGGGCAGGGTGTCCCCCGCCGGACTTCGGTTGTGCCGGGTTTGCCCGCGTTCTTTGGCAAGTGAAGCAGGAATGTGGTGAGAAGCGCGGATGCGTTTCTCGAATAGCCGGCGGTCGGCTGACCGCCGGCTGAGCGCGTCAAAAAACCCACGGCGTGACGCCGTGGGCTTCGTGGGTTTGGTTTTGATGTCCGCTTAGTCGTACGGCAGGTACTCGTAGCCGGCGCGGATCCAGGCGTTGGCGCCCACCGCGGCGTAGCGGTCTTCCCATTGGCCGCGCTCGCGGGAGGCGGCCTTGGCGAGGAATCCGTCCATGTCGCCCAGGCCCAGCGTGCGGGCGTAGGCGTCCAGGTCGCGGGTGGGATCGACGAACGGCGGGTCGCTCTTGCCGCCCGAGGCGTAGTCCATGACGTTGGAGCTCAGGGTCAGGTCCACGCCGTCGGTGGTTTTGTAGATCGATTCGCGGCGGTACTCGCGGGGGTAGTTGACCACGCGGTTGCGGCGGACGACGACCTTGAAGTTGCTGGGGGGATCGATGATGTCGTTGCGGTAGGAGATTTCGATGGCGCCGACCCAGCCGGCGGTGCCGACCTTATGGGCGATGACGTTGTCCTCGACAACGGCGTAGCTGGAGGGCAGGACCTGCAGGCCCAGACCCAGGGGGTACGAATTGAGCATGTCGTTGCCGTGGAGCACGACGTTGCGTCGCATGATGCCGCCCTCTTGGGCGACGAACGCGCCGTACGGGTTGTAGGCCAGGAGCGAGTCTTCGAGGATGCCGCCGCCGCGGAACTGCACGGCGTTGTGGCTGCCGCGGGTGAGGATGGTGCGGCTCACGGTGATCCGCTTGGTGTCTTTTTGGAAATAGAGGTTGTGGTTGAACTTGGTGCGTTCCTTGTCGCGGCCGGGGCGCCAGCCGTTGTGGTCGAACAGTGAGTCGGTGATGACGACATCTTCAGCGCCTTGGAAGTACATACCGGCGGAGTGGCCGTCTTTGTGGTGCTTCCAGGAGTTGGTGACGATCATGCGGTGCAGTCGGACGTTGCGGATGTTGCCGGGGCTGTTCTGGAGCACCATGGCGCCGGTGTACCACTCGAGTTTCATGTCTTCGAAGTGCAGGTCTTCGCTCTTCCCGTACCAGACGATGGCGATTTCCTGGGTCGAGCCGTGGTCGCCGCGGTAGTCGGGGCCATTGGGGTCGCGTCGGTTGGCGTAGCCGTGCAGGCCGACGAAGGCGACGTGGTCGACGCTGTTGGTGCAGGTGATGAGGTTTTCACCGTCGGAGTAAAATTTGGGTCGGGGGCCGTCGCCGTAGACGCCGACGACCATTTTGTTGTTGGCGTCTCGGCCGGACTTGGTCCATTGCCCCAGGCCGCCGCGGAAGGTGTCGCCGGCCTTGAGCAGGAGCTGGTCGGGGTAGCCGTCGCGGAGTTTCTTGATGCCTTCCTTGGGGCTCTTGAGCGGGGCGTTGGGGGATAGGCCGGTGTTGCTGTCGGAGCCCTGCGAGCTGGAGACGTAGATGGCGCGGCCGCCGGATTTCAGCGGGAAGCTGGTGAAGCCCGGGCCGGCGGCGATGTCGGGGAGGGGCGCGAGGACGGGGGTGGGTTCCTCGGCCTGGGGGATGACGATCGTGATGTCCTGCTTGGCGACCTGGACGGTGCCGGTGGCGAGCCGTAGGTGGGCCTGGAGTTCGACCCGGCCGGCGGGCAGTTTGTCGAGTTGGCCGTTCTTGAGCGTGCGGTCGCCTTCGCGGAGGGTGTGGGCGAACGAGCCGACCATGGCGTTCTGGTCGTAGGACCAGGCGAGCAGGAGGATATCGGCGGTGTCGGGGAGTCGGCCGCCGATGGAGACGCGGAGCGTGGCGTCCGAGCCGCGGGTGTATTGGTCCGGGACGCCGGCGGCGAAGGCGAGATTGAGGTCTAAGCCGGGCGTGGGCTGAGCGACCACGGGCTGGGGCTCGGGTTCTTCGGCGTTGTCGTCGGGGTTGGTGACGGGGGGCGAGTCGGGATCGGTGAGCGGATCGGAGGGTGTGTCGACGACGGGATCGGGGTTGCCGGTGTTGTCGGGGTTGGTGCCGTTGTCGGTACCGGTGACGGGTGCGGCGGGTTCGCTCACGGCGATGGTGAGGGCGACCTTGCGTTGGACTTGGCCGTTACGTCGAACGAGGACCTGGATTTCGTTGGCACCCGCGGGGAGTCGGTTGAGTCGGCTGGCGGGGATCTGAAAGTTGGGGCCGGTGAGCGCGTGGGCGAAGCGTTCGACCAGTTCGCCTTGGCCCAGCGACCAGGCGATGACCAGGAGGTCGGCGTCGTTGGGCACGTCTCCTTCGACATCGACTTGGAGCGCTCGGCCGGACCCGCGGGTGAAGGTGCGGGACTGGTTGGGGAACGAGACCTGGGGCAACGCGGTGGCCCCGGCTTCGCCCGACGCGGTGGCGGGGGTCATCTCGAAATCATGCGTGTCGGTCTGGATGAATTCTCCGTCGTTGCCGCGGACGTGGAGTTGCAGCTCGAAGTTGCCTTCGGGCAGACGGACGACGCGGTTGATGTCGAGGTTGTAGGGCGGCTGTTTGATGACGTGGGCGAAGTTGTCGACCATGGTGCGTCGGTCGTGGTCCCACGCCAAGGCGAGCACATCGGCTCCGTTGGGCAGCGGGCCGGTGAGCTCGAAGGGGATGCGTCCGCCAGCTTGAGCGATGAAGGATGCGGGGGCGTTGACGAAGCGGGCGGCGGGCAGGGCGTCGGCGAGCTGTGCGGCTTGGGCCTGAGGCTGGGGTTGTGAAGCGCTTTGCGTGGTGACCGTTTCTTCGTCGTTGGCTTGCGTCGCGGTTTCGGACGGAGCGGGTTCGCCGACAGTGAAGTTGACGGTGTGGCGGTCCCAGGAGCGACCCCGGAAGTAGCTGGTGGCGGTGAGGGTGTAGTTGCCCGGTCGGGCCTGGCTGGCATCCCAAGGCAGGGGCGCGCCGGTGCTTGGGGTTTCGCGGAGGTGGACCCGGCGGTTGGTGCCGCGGGCTTCGAGGTTGGTGGCGGGGCCACGGAGGTGAAGGGTCATCCAATGCGACGGGCCGCGGGCTTCGGCCCAGAGGATGGCGGGTCCGGTGAGGCGGTCGCCGGTTTGAACGCCGTAGATTTCGGGCGCATCGGCGCTGGCGGGACGCGTGAGGCCAAGCAAGGCCAGGAGCGTGAGTGCCGTGACCAGCCAGGGGCGGAGGCCGGTGTGGGAGCGAGCGTGGGTTGTGAATGGGTGGGAAGTACGCATGGCGTGGTCCTTGCGGGTTGCCTCGGGTGCGGATCGTGTCCGGATCCGGGCGGGTTGGGCGGTGTGCGGCCGCCGGGTCTCTCGAGTTCTTCCGGGAGGGTCTAGGCCTTCCGGGGGCGGAAGGCTTCCGGGTGGAATCGACCGGCGGGTGAAGCGGCGCAAGGGAGGCGGATCGATCCGGGGAGGATCGGCAGGTTCGGGTTGCGGGTTATGCGGGTTGTGGGAGTGACGCGGCCCGGCCCGATAGGGATAAGTCTGGGGGGACGTTGCGGCGTGAGGCGTTAGATGCGAGGGCCGGCTCTACGATGGCGACGTGACCGATCCCGCGATTGAATCTGGCCCACCCGGCTCCCGCCTGTCGACCGCCATTGCCCGCCAGTTCCTGCGCGGCGGGAACTACCCTTGGCTCAAAGTCGCCAGCGCGATTTATCGGGAGCGCTCGCGGCGCGTCGGCGGCCACCGCTTTAGCGTCACGCGGCCCGGCGGCGTCACCTTGGACGCTTGGTTTTGCCCCGCCCCGCCGCACGCCAAGCCGCATGGCCCGAAGGTCGCGCCCCCTTTACCCGTGCTCATCTCGCACGGCATCTTCGAGTTCAAAGAACGTTATTTCGACCGCGCCGCTTGGCTTAACGCCCGGGGCCACGACGTGATCCTGTTCGACCACCGGACGCACGGCCGATCGACCGGCAAGCGCCTGACCATGGGCGTGCTGGAACGGGACGACATCGCGGCGGTGCTGGATGTCGCCGAAACGCGGGGGTTACTAGGCGGGAGCGCGGCTTCGCTACGCAAGGTCGTCACGCTGGGCTTTTCGTTGGGCGGGGGCACGGTGCTGCAACACGCCGCGATGGACGATCGGGTGGCCGGCGTGATCGCGCTCGCCCCGTTTGCGGATTTCACCGCGGCGATCGAGACCTTCCGGCGATGCTTCGCGCCGTGGTTGGATAAAGGCTGGGTGCACGCCGGCTTCGATAGCGCGGCGGCGGAGGCGGGGTTCGAGGTCCAACAGGCGTCGGCGCTCGACGCGATCGAACGCATCACCGTGCCCATCCTGCTGGTCGAAGCGGGCAAGGACACGTACCTCCCGCCGGCCCGGCACACCGCGAAGCTCCGGCAACGGCGAGGACAAGTGTGGGGCCGGACGGCCGAGGGTTTGACGGTGCTGAACATCCCCGACGCGGCGCACATCTCGCTGGTGCGGAAGCGTTGGCCGCGCCTGGACGCGGGGATCGGCGCGTTTTTGGATTCACTCAACGCGACGAGAGCGGATTAGCCCGAATACACGCGCGGCAACCGTGGGTTCAGCCGACAGAGCAACTCGTACGCGTGGCTGTCGATCTGCTCGGCCAAGCGGTTCACGGCGTTGGGGGCGTCGGCGTCGTCGCCGTAGAGATCGATTTCGCGGCCTAGCAAGGCTTCGGGCGTCAGGTCGAGTTGTTGCACGGTGGTGGTCACGTCGATGACGAGTTGATCCATATTGACCCGGCCGACCACGCGGCACGTCGCTTGGCGGTCGTCATTCAATCGCAGCAAGACCTTGCCACGGTTCGAGAGCGCGAGCGGGTAACCATCCCCGTAGCCTGCGGGGATCAAAGCCAACACCGAGTCGCGCTCCAGCGTCGCGGTCGCGCCGTAGCCTACGGTTCGCCCGGCCGGTTGAGCCCGTACGCGGATGATTCGGCTGGTCCATCGCACGATGGGTTTCACGCCGACGTCTTCATCGCCGGTGTAGCCGTACAGGCCCAGGCCCGGGCGCACGACGTGGCGGACGCGGTGAGGTTGGTCGGCGTTTCGGTTTCGCCAGAGCCGATACGAGTTGCCCGTGTGCAGCAACACGCCGCGCATCGTGTCGGGGTCGCCCGCGGTGAGCCGATCGACCAGCGCGTCGAACGTGGCTTCCTGTTGCTCGGTGAAGTCGGCGAAGTCGCCGGTGTCTACGTCCGCCGTGGCGAGGTGGCTCATGAGGCCCGCGACGCGAAGGCCTTTCATCGTCTGTAAGCGTGGCCACAGCGCCGAGGCGTCGTCCACGCTCATGCCCTCCCGGCTCATCCCGGTATCGACATGCACATGCACCGGGAGCCGCAATCCCAACCTTCGCCCCGTGTCGTCGAGCATCTCCGCCTGCTTGGCCGAGTGCAGCGTGAGGTGCAGACCGTCCGCCGCCGCCGCCCGGTACAGCCCGTCGCGGCGGTCCAGCGTGTAGACCGGCATCAACACCAGCACGGGACACTGGTTGCCGATGGCCAGCCCGGCGTTGACGAGTTCCTCGGCTTCCCGGGGCGAATACACGGCCAACATCCCGCAGCCGTGGCGTTGCAGCGTGCGGGCAACGGTGGCGGCGCCCAGGCCGTAAGCGTTCTTTTTGACCACGCCGCAGATCACGGGGGCCGTGGGGTCTTCCGCGTGGTTTTGGTTGGCCGTCTGTTTCAGCACCGCCGCGACGTTGCCTGCCAAGCGTCCCAGGTCCACCCGCACCCAACTCAACGCGTCGCTCGGTGGGTCTGCGTTGGGCATTGGGGCATCGTACGGCCGTGTAGTTTGCGTGCGCAACGAAAGGGGCAAGGGTCGCACGTTCCCGGTGAATCTCTGGTTCGTGAGCTTTGGGTGGTTGGGCGCGGGTTTTTCCTGTGTGGCGATGCGGGGGGTGTGGGGTACGTTTGAGATTGTGAATCTTGTGTTTGGATCCCGGGGAAGAGAGGAAGTCATCCTATGGGCGAGCGTCGCGGAGAGATTCAAACGGGGTTGGCTGCGCTGGCGCTGACCGTGACGTTGGCGGTTGGGGCGAGCGCGTCGGGGTTTGAGGTGGTGATGCACGCCGGTCAGGAGATCACCGTGCCCGGTCGGCCGGATTTGCCGACGCTGCGGGTGAGCCGGGTGCTCCCGCCCAGTGCGATCGGTTTCGAGGGCGGCCCGGCCCTGAACAACGCGGGGCAACTGGCCCTGAGCGTCACGGTCGCCGACGTAAACGTCACCGGCGGTCAGACGATCGGCGATGCGCTCTTTCACTTCGATTCGGCTTCGTCCACGCCCACGCTGGTCGCTCTGGCCGGCGACGCGGTGCCCGGGCAGCCCAACGCGGGCAACTCGGCCGGGGTGACATACGACCAGTTCCTCGGCCGGCGCCTGATCCTCGACTCTGCCGGCCGACTCGCCTTCGGTGCGCAGTGGGAACGCCCCGGCACCTTCGCCGTCGACCCGGCGTTGCACGTCTACACGCCCCCGACGCTTCCGGGGGCCGGCGTCCGCACCGTGGTTTGGGATTCGACCACCGACCCGGTGTCCACGCCCGACGTCGACCCGCTCAACCCGGCGTTTGGCTGGGTGTTCAACGGCCTCAACGGGGCGGTGGTCCGAGCATATGAGAGCCGCTTCGCCTTCAACGCCAACCGCCTGGTGTTCGGCGGCGCGGTCGGCCAGTCGCCCACCCAGTCCGGGGCCAACGGCCTGTACTGGGAGGCCCAACCCGGCGGCAACGGACCGAACCAAGTCTCGGCCCTTTCCCTGATCGCCCGCGACGGGCCCGGCAGCTCATTCAACCCTTCGCCCCAGCCCGCCGGCTTAAACCCAAACGGCCTGGTGGCTTTCCGCACCAACATCGACCCCCGACCCGACGCCTCCCAGTTCTCCGCGTTGGTGACCTTCTTTAACGACGTGTCCATCGAGGTCCAGACCGGCTCCGACGCCGGCGGCGACATCTCCTTCGCCGGCCTGCCGCCCAACTTCGGCTTCAACAACGTCGGGCAAGTCGCCTTCCGCTCCGGGTTCACCGACCTGCCTAACTCCAACGGCGGCATCTTCAAGACCCTTGACCCCGACGGCATCATCGCCACCAACGGCATCGTCGCCAACGGCAGCCCCGACCTGGGCGGCCCCCAAGGCCTGGGCATCCCCGACGGCGTCCCCGACTTTGTGTTCACCAACCTGCAATCGAGCTTTGCGCCGCTGCTCAACGGCGCCGGCGACGTCGTCTTCGAGGCCACCGCCCGCACCCCCGACGGCTCCCAAACCGTCCGCGGCCTGTGGTCCAGCCGAACCGGCCCGCTCACCAGCCTCGACCCCATCGCCTTCATCGGCGACCCGGCTCCGGGCCTGCCCGAGGGCTACACCATCCAAAGCTTCGGCGTCAACCAAAGCACCGACCAGGCCATTGGCCTCAACGCCCACGGCGACATCGCGGTGCTCGGCCAGTACCGGGCCGACACGGGGCAGGTCGGCGTCGCGCTTTGGGCCGAGGTTGACGGACAGTTGCAACTGGTCGCGGCCGACGACTTCACGCAGATTCACATGCCCGATGGCCGAAGCTTCGTCGTCCAGGGCCTGGGCTTCTCCGGCGGCAGCGGCAACCAGGACGGCCGACCATCGGGTTGGAACGACAACCACACGATCGCCTTCCGCGCCGACGGCTCGGGCAGCATCAACGGCGCGATGGTCGTGGCGAATCTCCTGGACCCCGACTTCCGGGGGTTGCCGGGCGACTTCAACGGCAGCGGGCAGGTCGAGCAAGGCGATCTGAATCTCGTCCTCAACAACTGGGGCACAAACACCGTGGTGAATGGCGACGCCGTGATCCCCGTGGGTTGGAAGAACTACGCCGAGGACACGGCCACGGTGGATCAGAACGAGCTGAACCTCGTGCTGAATAACTGGGGCAGTGTGGCGGCGCCGAGCTTTGAAGGGTTCAACGTGCCCGAGCCGGGGGTGGGGTTTGCGTTGGGTTTGGGTTTGGGTTTAGCCGGCGGTCGGCGGCCGCCGGTCCGCGTGCTGGAGATCGTTCGTCCCGCCGACCGCTGACCGCCGGCGAAGCAGCGTTGCGGCACCGGGGAGCATCATCCACGCCGCGCCCGGCTCGGGGATGGTCGCGATCCACACTCGACTCTCTCCTTGCGGGTCCGTACCCCGACCGACGATCACGGTGCCGTCGCCCGAGACGCCCCACACGGTTCCCAAGCTCCAACCTTCGATCGCCTCGGCCTGGCCGACCGAAACGAGCACCTCGTAGACCGAACGCATCCCCATCGCCTCGTTCCAAACGAAACCGGTGATCGTTCCCTCGGGAGCCGTGCTGTCGCCCACGATGACCGAGCCGTCATCCGACACATCCAGCGCTCGACTGATTTTCAACGTTTGGTCCGACTCGTCGCCGTTGAGTTGGTTGAGCCCGATCATGCCCGTTGCCTCGCTCCAAAGAAACGCTTCGCGTTCGACCCTGAACGATTCCATATCGAGGAACGGGCCGACATGGGACGTGCCCACGACCACTCGCCCGTCCGCCGACACCGCAAAAGCCTCGGCGTAAGGGTCGTCCGAGGGGAGCGAACCCAGCCCGCGTGCGACCGGAACGATTGGCGTTCCGTCGTCGGTGGGCGTCAACTCCCAGATCACCGCTTCAGTCGGGTTGATGTTCACGATGTCGTCGCCGAAGCCCGGCCGATCGAAGACAAGGGTGAACGGCGGGTTGTCGGGATCACGACGTACGCCCACCCCGGAGGCACCGTCTGCAGTTAGCGCGCGAAGGTCGAAGAACCCCGTTTCCTCGAAAGCGATCGGTGTCAGCCCCGCCTGCGCGTCCCAGCGTACGAATTGCTCTTCGCCCGACACGATCGCCACCGAGCCGTCTGTGTTGAGCAGCGAAGCGCTACGGGTGTCCGCCAAGGGCCGCAGCCCGTCTGCCTCGGTCCAGAGGAACCCCGAAGTTTCGTAGTTAACGATCGGGGGAAGCGGCGGCGGAAACGGCGATAGCAACTCCGGTGACCCCACGACGCCGAAACCCAAAACCACCGAGCCGTCCGCCGAGACCCCCAATGCACTGCTGGCCTGAAAGCTTTCCGCGTTGCCGCCCGGCGGCGGCTCGAATGGGAGGTGCCCCAGCGGCACCACGCCGGTGGCCTGCCTCCAGCGGAACGCCTGCCGCTTGTCGTCGAACAGACCGGTGCCGACGACGGTGCTGCCGTCCTGCGAGAGCGGATCTGAAAGGTAGAGGCTGGGATTGATATCCAGTTCCATCGACGCGTCGCCGATGGCTACGAACGCCGCTTCGCCGGATGCGGCGGTTCCCAGACACGACGCATTCAATATCGCGACAGACAGCACGGCACGGAGGGCAACCGGAAACCGGGTCATGTGAAACTCCTGACTTCAAGGGCGGGCAACGTGCGCGATGCCCGAACATCTGACATCGGCCTTCGCACCGTCCCACCATACCGGTGAAACCCGTAGTCCCAAGCACAAAGCCGTACAACTCGGCTTTCGCCACCGCTTGGAAAGCGGAATACAACGTTATGGCGCTTCAAAAGCGAGTACGTTTTGGTCCTGTCGGTCGCGATCGATGGCCCGGGTTCTTCATCATCGCCGCGCGGCGCGCCGACGAGGTCGTCCCAACCCCAGCAATCCCAGCACCACCAACCCCGTCGCCGGCTCGGGCACCGCGAACCCCTCGAAGCTCGGTGAACCCGACGCCCCCCAGTTGTTCAGCACCGCGTTCAATTCTTCCTGATCGACGTTGCCGGTCGCGAAGCCTTCCGTGTTCTCCCAAGCCCCGCGAGCGCCGCCCCAATTGTTCAGCACCAGGTTCAAGTCGCCCTGCTCGACTTGACCGTTGCCGGTGAAGTCGCCGGTGAGGCCGACACCGATTCCGCCGGTGATGAACGCTTCGGGCAGCGTTGCGAAAAAGCCGGAGAAGGCGTTGCCCGCGGCCATGGCGTCGCCGACCAGGGTGCGGCCGTCGTCGCTGATCCCCCGGATGCCCAGAATGTCCCAGCCGTCCACGTCGGTCACCCCCGCCTCCAAGAGCACGGCCTTCACGGGCCGCATCCCCGACGCTTCGCTCCAGACAAACGGGATGGAACTGCGGGTTGCCAGCCCCGACGTACCCACGATCACCGACCCGTCGTACGACGCCCCGGTCGCCAGCCCGTTGCGGAACTGCGACGGGTCGCCGCCGTCGGCCTCCGAGAAATTACCCAGGTCCACCCAGCCGTCCGCCTGCGTCCACTTCGCCGCAACCCGGCCGCTCGTCCAGCCGGTCTCGGCGTCAAAGGGCACACCGGCTGAACCGACGACCGTCTGGCCGTCCCCCGAGACGCCCTCGCTTTGGCTGGCCGTGATCCCACCAGGGAAGTCGCCCAACCCCACCATGCCCGACGCCGCAGTCCAACGGAACGCTTCGGTCCCGTTGTCGCTTTGGCTGAACCCGACGACCACCGTGCCGTCGCGCGAGACACCCTTGGCGTCGCTGATGAAGCTGCCGCCGGGCAAGTCGCCCAGCCCGACCATGCCCGTCGCCTCGGTCCATCGGAACGCCTCGTTGCCGTTGTCGCTTCGGCTGCCGCCCACGATCACCGACCCGTCTTGCGATGCCGCCCACGGCTGCCCGGACGTGCTCCCCCCAAAGAGGTCGCCGGTGGGATCACCGTTTTCGTCGTTGAGGAATTCACCCGCCCAGCTCCCGTCGCCCTGCCGTACCCAACGCGTCGCGCGGATGCTGCTGCCCGTCAGGCCCGACCGCCCAATCACGACGTTGCCATCCCCGGATATGCCCAGCGCGTCGCTACTGACGTTGGCGGGGAACCGCGGGATGGGTCGCGCGAAGACGTCGCCCTTTTCGCCCCATATCGGGTCGTAGTCGCGGAACCCCCCGCTGCCGCCCGCGGCGATCTGCCCGTCGGCCGACACGCCGCTGAGGAAGCTGAACACCCCGGAATAGGGCATGATCTGGAACGACGCGCCGTCCGTCGACGCCACGGCCGGCGTCAGGCCAACCACGCTCAACAACGCCACCGCCGCACCGGCCCGGACACCGATCGCTCGCCTCTCCACTCCGTATGAATGTCGCATCCGGAAATCTTAAAGCCCGGGCCGAAATTACCAAAGCGAATTCTACAACCGCTTGGCAGCGCCCTTAACGCCCCCGCCGCCGGAACTTGGCGCTCAGGTTCTTCGGCGGCAGGCTCGTCGGGATGTTGCCGTCGGGGAACATCGCCTTGAGCTCGGCCTCGGTGTATCCGCCGAAGTCGTTGCTGACGCCGACCGCGCGGTCGCTGGCCTTCATCGGCGCGTCGGGCTTGCGGCGTTGCCGGGCGCGGTCGTCGCGGATGTCCGAGGGGACCGGGCCGGGCTTGAACGCGGGATAGGGCATGTGCTCGATCATGGCCCCCGAGAGTTTTTCGACTTCCGTCAAGAGTTGCCCTTGTTCGGGGGTGACGAAGGTCCACGCCGTGCCGCGTCGTCCGGCCCGGGCGGTGCGCCCGATGCGGTGGATGTACACCTCGGGGTCGTCCGGCAGGTCATAGTTCACGACGTGCGTGATGTGGTCGACATCCAAGCCACGAGCCGCGAGGTCCGAGGCGACGAGCACGTCGATGGTCTCGCGGCGGAACTGGTCCATCACCTTGTTACGTTTGTTCTGGGCGAGGTCGCCGTGAATCTCGCGGGTGTTCAGGCCCTTGTCCTTGAGATAGGCGGCGACCTTGCGGACGGTCATCTTGGTCCGACAGAACACGACGGTGGCCTCGGGCTTCTCGTTTTTCAAGAGCTTGAGCAAGAGCGACCGCTTGTCCCAAGGCTCGACCGACAGGTACTTCTGATCCACCGCAGCAACGGTGAGCGACCCCGCAACGGTCACGATCTTCTCGGCGTCTTCGCGCATGAACTGCCGGGCAAGCGATTCGATGGCCGGGTCCACGGTCGCGCTGACGAACACGGTCTGCAGGGCGCCAGCGCCCTTGCCGCGAGCACGTTGGATGGACTGGATCGTCTTGCGGATGTCGTCGCGGAACCCGATATCGAGCATGCGGTCCACCTCATCGAGCGCGAGCAGCCGGAGGTTGCGGAAGTCGAGTTGTTTGCGTTGATGCAGGTCCAACACCCGGCCGGGCGTGCCGACGACGAGGCCGCCGCTGGAGCGGTCGAGGGATTTACGCTGCGCGTCGGAGGATTCGCCGCCGACCACGGTGGTGGTGAGGATGTTGGTGTGCTTGCCGAGCGCGTCGATCTCGGCGGCGATCTGGTGAGCGAGTTCGCGGGTCGGGGCGAGCACCAGGCCCAGCGGTCCGGGCGCGGGGTTCTCTCGGTCCGCATCGACGGCGGCGATAGCTTGGGTCAGGAACGGCAGGCCGAATGCCGCGGTCTTACCAGTGCCGGTGCGGGCCTGGCCGATGACGTCTTTGCCCTTGAGGATCGGACGGATGATCTGGGCCTGGATGGCGGTGGGGTGTTGGAAGCCGTGCTCGTCGAGGCCTTTCACAACGTCGGGGTGGAGGCCTAAGTCGGCGAAGGTGACGGACGTGTCAAACAGTTCGTCGGCACCCGAGGCGTTGCCAGCCTCTTCACGCGACACGGCCTGCGAGGACGCACCTCCGGAAGAGGCGGCGGCGTGCTCGACGAAGTCGGGATTGTCGATGGGGTTGTCGGGTTGGATATCTTCCGCGGGTTGGTCCGCGGTGGGCGTTTCGTTGGACATAGATGGGCGATTGTAGGAAGCGTTCGAGAAAACGCACGGGGTAACGGCGTCAAGTGAGACATCCGGCCCTCGCGTTTTGTTTAGAGGAAGGGAGGCCGCGATGCTGGGCTTGGGTTGGGCGAGAACTCAATCCGTGGCGAGCGTCGCGAAGTTCAACTGCGGGAGGGCACGCTGGGCGAGCGCGGCGGTGGCGGCAATCATTTCGTCGTGGTTGTCGTGATCCGCCAGGGCGGCGAGGCGTTGGGTGGTTTTGGTGGGGCCGAGCTTGCGGACGTGAGCGAGGGCGGGCTCGGGGTCGCCAATGCGATGGGCTTGGACGGTGTGGAAGAGCAGGCGGGTGGTGGGTGTGAGGGTAAAGCCGGCGTCGGTGGTTTCGAGGTGCTTGAGTAAGGCGGTCGCGAGGGGGAAGGCCTGAAGTTCGGTCCGATCGGGGTGCTTCCAACTCGGCGGGACATCGATCGGCGTGTCGGGATCGAGGTGGCCGTCGAAGAGTTGTTGGAGGAGCCGGGTGCAGGCGTTGACGGCGGCGTAGGAAGCAACGCGGGTGGCGCCGGGAAGGTTCGGCAGGGCGTGGCGTTTGGCGAAGCGGTGCAGCGCGGCGGTGTCGGCGTCGGTTTTAAGAGACGCGGGGTGGTGCGTGAGGCGGAGCATTTCCGCGAGATACACCGGTGGGGCGACGTGGTCGCGGAGCATCACCAAGGTGTTGAGGTGGGCGAGCGTGGCGGGCAGCGAGTCGGGGCCCAACAGCGCGGCGAGCGCGGGCGCGGCGTGAAGGACCAGTTGGAGGTCCGAGTCGGCGGTGGGCGACGGGGCGTCGGGGGCGGTGAGCGGCGCGAGGGTCAGCAGCAGGTCGTGCAGGGAAGTGCGGGCCGGATGCACCTTCGGCGCTCCCGGCAAAGCGCCGCGTAGGTAGTTCAGCGTGTCGGCTTCGAGCGTCTCGGCCGCGATGGGCTCGTCGGGCAAGGCGTCGGCGTAGTCACGATCGGTGCGTCGTCCCACGGCCTGCCGAAGCGCGGCGAGCAGGCCAAGGGCAAGCGGTCGGGGGTCGGAGAGATCGGATGTAGGTTCAGATGTCTGCGTGCGGCCGGGCGTTGGTGAAGTCCGGTCCGGGCCACGCCGTGGCCCGGCTTTGGCGTTGAACGCGTCGGTGCATTGGAGATGCCGCAGTGCGGTGGCTAAGCGCTTGGGGGAGAGTTCCACGCCGGTGTGCTCGGCGACCGCGGCGCAGAGCGCGGGGCGTTGGATGGCGGCGGGGTCGGGCCCGGGACGGAGGATGGCGTCCAGCAACGCGTGCGGATCCTGGCCCCGGGCGTCGTCACGGAAGTTCTGCAAGGCGTAATCCAGCCAAGTCAGCACGGCGTCGGCGGCGTCGCGGACGTCGGCCCGAATGGCTTGAAGCAGCGCCGCCCGGGTGTCGGCGGTGAGTCGGAACGGCGAAGCGGCTGGGTTGTTCGAGGCGTGTGTCGGCGGGTCGGCCTGCCCGAGATCGAGCAGGTCGCGGGGATCGACGTACACCGTCCGGAACTTCCGGGGTGTCCGGGCGGCGGCAATCGGGATGGACCGATGGAGGGTCGTCATCGCGGTGGGTTCGGCGTTGTGATGCCGCGTGGGCTTCAGCGTTGGTCGGCGGGGGCCGGGACGGTGACGGCCGGGGGCGGGGGCGGCGTGCGGTGGGCGCCGGACTCGCCATGAGCGGCCGGGGCCGGGACGGCGACCAACAGCAGCGACAAGCCCGCGGCGGCGAGCAGAGCCGGGACGAGCTTGAGCGTGCAGGCAACGTGGGCAAGAAGGCGGGGCATGGCGGGCTCCAAAGGGAAGGAAAGGTGCCTCTAGAAAGACGGGCGGATCGGCCGGCTTAGCCCGAGTTTATTTTCGGGCGTCACTATCTACTAAACATACGCCCAAACGCGGAAAAACGTTCCCGGTAATCGTTAAGTCATTGTTTCCGTGGGGTTTACTCGCGG
>JBCCDN010000023.1:0-25576 GCA_039030755.1 Planctomycetota bacterium
CGTCGGCGGCGGCGACTTCGGACAGGCCGTCGGCCTGCTCGGCGAGCCGTTCGAAAGCCGCAACCCGTCGTGCGTCGCGGGTCACCTCTTCGCGCACGGGCTCGAGCGAATCGAGCACCTCGGTTTTTTCGGCGCTGAGCAGCCGAGCAAGATAGACCGTGCCCTCGGCGTTTTGCGTGGCGGGCATCATGACGCGGGTCTGCACCTGAATGGGCGGCAGGTCGCCTGGATTGATCAGCTCGCGTGTGTATTGCAGGAGTTGGATCGCCCCCGTGTTGGCGTTGGGCAGGCCGGACATTGCGAAGCCGGGCACGGCGGTCAAGAGTTCGTCCAGCGGCACGGGGCCGTCGGTGCTGAGACGCTGGGGCGTGAAGCCGGTGGCGGCGACGACGCGATCGGCGACTTCCTCGAACGGCGTGGTTTCGAAATCCTCGGGCAGCTGGACGTATCCGTCCTGGGTCGGGATGCCCAGCGTGTCGGCCCCGAGCGTGGCGCGGGCTTCGGCGAGGGCGCGGCCGATGATCTCCAAGGCCTTCTGCTGTTTGAGGCCTTCTTCGATTTGGAGGCGGGCCTCGGCGGTCGGGGTGTCGGGCGCGTCGTCGCCGAGACGATCTTTGTTCTCACGATAAAACGACAGGACATCGAGCGGCTCGACGCTGACCTGGGCCATGGCTTCCTGGATCGGGAAGGCGAGTAGTTCGAGGTTCACGCGCGGCGGCTGGCGATAGCCGAACGGGTAGGGCGAGCCTTGGCCGGGCAGAAACTCTTTGTATTCGTTGAACAGACGCTCGAGTTGCGTTTCGTCCACCGCGGCTTCTTCTTCAATCTGCGGCTCGAGGATTGCCAGGCGCCCGCCGACGCGTTCGAGACGATTACGGGCGAGATGCTTGACCGCCGCGGGGCTGATGCGGCCTACGCCGACGCGGACGATGTTGAATTGGTCGACGAGTTGCTGCACCAACTGCGGGGCGTTGGCTTCCTGGATGCGCTGCAGCGTTGGGGCGACCTGGGCGGCCCAGATGTCCAGCGTGTTGGCGCCCGGCGAGGCGGACAGGCCGGCGGCGGGGTTGTAGCGCCGGCCGGTGACGAGCATGCGGTAACGCTCGGTGAGCAGCCACTTGGCGATGACGCCGCGGATCACGTCGACCGAGACGCCGGTGGACGCGGCGGCGGTTTCGAGTTGGCGGCCGCCAAGGCCCATCGACTCGAGTGCCGAATTGATCTCGGCCGAGCTGACGGCCAAGCCGAGGCGTTGCGCGTCGCGTTGCTGCATCAGGTAGGACTCGCGGTCGGGCGGCAGCAGCAGAGGCGGGATGCCCAGGCCTTCGAGCAGGCGGCGCTCGTTCTCGGCGTTTTGCAGGTCCCGCTCGCGCACTTCCTCGCCGGCCATGGTGCCCACCACGAAGTCCCCGGGCTGCGGGCTGAACATGGTCACCGCCTGGGGGATCAGGAACGCGACCATCAGCACGGCGCAGCCGACAATCAGGATGATTTTGTTGTACTTGCGGAACCACTTGAGCACGGGACGCTCCAGGCGTTGGGGGACGGGGCATAGGGCGGGGCGGACAGCGTCCGCACTCGCGCAAGCCGAGCAGTATAGAAATCCCCGAGCGATCGCGAGGTCGATGCAGATCGACACGTTGCGAGATCGACAGAGAAGCTTACGTTCAGCCCGAAAAGCGCCGATCAATGCACGCGTTTGCCGGTGGTCAGGCCGGGCCAATCGTCCGTGCGGAAGGGGCCGGCGGGCAAGCCGGCTTCGTTGATCAGGTTGGCGTCACTGGGATTGATCTGCCACGCGTAGCGCACGGCCACGGGATTGGGCACGGCGTCGCTGCGCAATTCGACGCGGTCTTTGTCGGTGATCGTGGCTCGGGCGTGATGAAAGACGCGGTCGGGGCCGGCGATCGTGAAACCGGCGAGCGCGGTATTGCTTTCGCCGGTCTTTTCGGTCTCGGTGCAATCCGTCTCAGCGTGGCGGAGCGTGAGCGGTGAGCCGAACGTGTCGAACCGTAGGTGTGCGATCTCGTTCTCGAACCACGCCGAAGCGAATCGGGGGCCGGCCATGACGAGATCGGGGCGTCCGTAGGTCTCGGTGAGCGCCCAGCGAGCCAGGCGATCCCCGACGTCGTGCTTATTGCGGGGGTGGATGTCGTCGGCGTCACCGATGTCAATGGTGACGGCCAAGCCGGTACGGGCGACGTGTCGGACCGTGTGCAGTTGCGCATCGCGAAGCTCGGCCCAGTGATCTTCCTTAGGCTCAGACGAAAACGCTTGGAAGTTCGCGAGTTGCACCACGCCAAACCACAGCGGATCGCCCGGGCCGTCGGTGGGTGGATGGCCCAGGCCGGCCGCGCGGGCGTCGTGCCAGAGGTCTCGCCAGTTGGCAATCATGGCGGGCATGAGCGCCCGATATTGCTCGGCGCGGCCGGTGTTGCTTTCGCCTTGGTACCAGACCGCGCCGCGGAGGGCATAGGGCGCGAGCGGGTGGATCATGGCGTTGTAGAGGCCGGCGGGTTGGTGGTGGCTGCCCGGGCCGTAGGGCTGTTGGTTGGTGCGCGAGCCGGTGATGTCGGCGGGGTTTTGTCGGTGCATCTCGCGGACGGTCCAGCCGTCGGCCAGATCGATCGCGGGTTCGCCGCGCAGGTCGCCGTCGGCGGGTTGGAGACGCAGGTTGGCGGGGGGGCCGGTCAGTCCGCCGCCTTGCCAGCGATCAAACACGCGGACCGCGATGAGCGTGGGCCCGGGTTTGACAATGTGGCCGGGCACGGGGTATTGCCGATCGGCCTGCCACCACTGCGGATTCTCATCGGCGGTCCGGCCGACTTCCACGCCGGCGACGTAGGCCACATCGAAGTCGTCGATCGCGCCCAAGCCAAGCGTCAGCGGCACGCCCGCCCACGCGTCGGGGATCACCGGCTTTGCGTATAGCCAGGCGACCCCGTCGAAGTCGTTGGCGAACGCGATGGGTGCGGCGACGGTCTGACCGGCGGGCGTATCCATCGGGCCGTTGGCCGTGGCGATGGTGGTGGACCAGTCGCGCGTCGTTGTGGCGTCGCCGTCGCCGGGGTCGGTTTGGTATTCGGGCTTGGTTTGCCGGGCTTCCCAGTCTGCGAGGACGTTGTCCCAGTCGGCGGCGATGGCGTCGAACTTTTCGAGGATCGGCCGCGCTTCGGGCGTGGCTTCGAGGGCATGGCGGGACGTCCAGGATTCGATGCGCGTGCCACCCCAGTTGCTGGCGATCAGGCCAACGGGCACGCCGAGCTGCTCGTGGAGTTGCCGCCCGAAGTGATAACCCACGGCCGAGAAGCCCGCCGCGGTTTCGGGGGTACAGGCTTGCCAGCTTGCGGTCGAGTTCACGCCGGGTTGTTCGTGGGGCAGGCGGCGTTGCGGCGTCGCCGACGTAACGCGGGGCAGGACGGAGAACAAGCGAACGTTCGGAAGATCGGCGTTGGCGATGAACGCTTCGGCATTGTCGGTGCTGCGAAGCGGCCACTGCATGTTGGACTGTCCGCCGCAGAGCCAGACCTCGCCGACCAGCACGTCTTCGAACGGCTGCTCGTGTTCATCGGCGGTCACGGTCAGCGTTCGGCCTTCCGCGCTGGCGGCCATCGCAGGCAAGGTCACCATCCACCGGCCGTCATCGCCAGCCAGAGTCCTCGCTTCACGATCCGCGAACCGCACGGTGATCTTGGTGCCCGGCTCTGCCCAGCCCCAAACCGGGACGGCCCGCTCACGCTGCAGCACCATCGAATCCGAAAAAACACCCGCCACCTGCAACGGATCGTCTGACGACGCGTCGGCGGTACCCGCCGCAGTGGCGGTGGCCGACGGTTGCCCACCGGCCGAGACGACCATCAGCCCCAAGGTCAACCCGCAAAGCAAACCCATCGACATCAAAGCTTTGGTCCCGTTCATCGCGAAAGAATAAGAGTTTCTCGCGTCAGAACCTAGCGTGAGGAGTCCGCTTTTCGAAAGCACTTGTCGGTCCGGAATCAAGCCTGTCAACGCCGGCGTAACGGCACTCACTTAGCAAGCCCGGCCTACGCCAACAGGGCAGGCTCAGGCACAACGAACACTACGAAGTTCGGGGCCGCGCTCCGGAGTTGCCGCAGGCCAAGCCGTTGACCGGGGTATCTCCGGGGCCAAAACCTACGGCTCGGGCGGCCCCGCCAACCCCAAGCACTGCGGACCGTCCGCCGAATCAAAATACTTGGGACACGAAGCTTTGGGACGTCTGCTTCTTCATCAACACGCTCTGTCCCTTGTCACCAACCCCCAACTTTCGGCGAAGATTGTGAAGGCTTTGAGTCAAGATCCAAAGGGTTCAGTGAGCATTATTCCCCCGGGATGTAGCTCACCACGCCGTCCCACGGGCTGCTCGCGGTGGCGTAGAGCTTCTTGGGGATGCGGCCGGCTTGGTAGCCGAGTCGCCCGGCGTGGAGCGCGTGGCGCATCGCGTGCGCCATCTTGACGGGATCGTTCGCGTGGGCGATGGCCGTGTTGAGCAGGACGCCGTCCGCGCCGAGTTCCATCGCGACACTGACGTCGCTGGCGGCGCCGACGCCGGCGTCCACGATCACGGGGTAACCCGGGTCGCCGTCTTTGAGCATTTCAAGAATGATCGTGATCGCATTGGGGTTGAGCACGCCTTGGCCCGAACCGATGGGCGAGCCGGCGGGCATCACCGCAGCGGCCCCGGCTTCCTTGAGCTTGCCGGCCATTACCGGATCGTCGGAGGTGTACACGAGCACGCCGAAACCGTCCTGGACCAGTTCTTTCGTCGCTTCAAGCGTGCCCACCGGATCGGGCAGTAGCGTCTTTTTATCGTTGAGCACTTCGAGCTTGACCCAGTCCTTCCCGGGGTTGTCGAGCTGGTCGAGCAGTTCCCGGCCCAGCCGCGCGACACGCACCGCATCGTCGGCGGTAAAGCAGCCGGCGGTGTTGGGCAACACGGTGTAGCGCGACGTGTCCAAGTGATCCAGCAGCGATTCGCCTTGCTCGTTGAACAGGCGCTCGCGGCGCACGGCCACGGTCACGACGTCGCAGCCCGAGGCGTCGAGCGCGTCGGCCATTTGCGGGAACGTGGCATATTTCCCGGTGCCGACGATGAGGCGGGATCCGAGCGTGCGGCCGGCGACGATCAGCGGGGTATCGGCGTTTTCAATGATGGGGGAAGCGTGTTCAGGCATGAGATCGGTTAGCTTATGCGACTCCGCCGTCGTCTTTGGACCCTTCCGAATCAGGGACTCTCGCCGCATGGGCAAGCGTGATGCCGCCTCGTTTTTCCGGGCCTTCCTGAATAACCCGCGTCAGGTGGGCGCGGTGATGCCCAGCGGCAAAGCGCTCGCCGCGGCGATGGTGCGGGGCATCGACGCGGCGCTGTCGGGCGGGAAGACGGTGGTGGAGTTCGGGCCGGGCACAGGCGCTTTCACGTCGGCGATCTTGCGGGCCAAGCCCGGCGACTCGGCGTATGTCGGCATTGAACTGGATCGACACTTCGTCAAGACGCTGACGCGCCGCTTCCCGGCCGAGCGGTTCCCCGGAACCAACATCGTGCACGGCTCGGCCGAGCACGCCAGCGAACTCGTCGCCCAACTCGGCGTCGGGGACGTCGGCCTGATCGTGTGCGGCTTGCCGTTCGCGAGCCTACCCCGGCCGGTGCGTTCGAAAATCGTCCGCAACGTCGACGACTTACTTGGCCAAAGCGGCGGCGGCGCGTTCCGAACGTTTCAATATGTCCACGCGTCGAAGATGCGGTCGGCTCGCGCGTTTCGTCACCACATGGACCAACGCTTCGGCCAAGGCTCACGCTGCAAGCCGGTGGTGGGCAATGTGCCGCCGGCGTTTGTCTTGGAGTGGACACGCAGCGTTGAGCCGGTGGTTGCCTAGCCGCCGCCGACGAGGGTGACGAGTTCGACCGTGTCGCCGGGCCGCAGTGTCGCATCGGCGTGATCGCGTTTGGGCACAAGTTTCCGGTTGACTTCCACGGCTACGGGCTGATTGCTCAAGCCGTGGTGTTCGATCAATGCCGCGACGTTGAGCGCATCGTCTTCGAACGATTCTTCTTTGCCGTTGACGGTCAGCGTGAGCATGCCAGAGCTTAGCTTGCGGATTTATCCGCCGGGTTGCGTTACGTTGCCGCCATGGCCGAATTGTCCGCAAAGCCAGCCGCCGCCAAGCAAGCCTCTGACCCGTACGACGCGTGGAGCAAGACTTATGACGCGACATTTGGTCGGTTGGTCCATAAGCGTCAGACCCGCGCGATCGCGGAGTTGGGCTGTGAACCCGGCATGCGCGTGCTCGACCTGGGCGTGGGGACGGGGCTTTCGATGAGCAAGTATCCCAACAGTTGCCGCGTGGTCGGTGTCGATCTGTCCGGCGGGATGCTGCGTCAAGCCAAGTCAAATCTCGAGCAGGCCGGCCACGATGCACGCGGGCTGATCCAAGGTGATGCACTGCGGACGCCGTTTGCCGACGGCGCGTTCGACCGCGTGATGGTCAGCCACGTCATCAGTGTGGTGAGCGACCCGGCGGCACTGTTGCGGGAATGTCGCCGCGTGGTGAAGCCCGACGGCCGAATCGTCGTGCTCAACCATTTTCAAAGCCCGTCGCGCGTCGTGGGTTTTTGCGAGAAGGTGCTCAATCCGGTGTTCGTTCGGCTGGGTTGGCGGAGCGATCTCACGTTGCATGAATGCCTCGCCGGGCAAGGCTTGCAGGTGCTCTACCACTTCAAACTCAGCGCGGTGGACTTCTGGCAAGTTCTGGTGCTGAGCCCAACGCCGGTGGGCTTGATCCCCGCCAGCGATCGCCCCGAGAACTAGTCCGGGCCATGCGCCGAGTTGATGCCGGTATCCTGACCGGCGGCATGACACGGACGCAACGCCCTGCAGCACGGGCCGGTCAATTTGGAACGCCTTGGTTCGCGTCTCGGCGGGTCGGGGTTGTTGCATTGCTTTCGGTGTGTGCTTCGGTAAGTCTGACGCCAGCGACATTCGGGCAAACGCAACCGATCGAACCCGACATCACGTTGGGCGACGACGCCACGACGTTTCGCCAAGCAGCCGTTCTCCGTGCTTCGCGTGGCGTCGCGTGGACCGCCCCGGATACCGGCGACCGCTTCCTCTGGCTCCGGCCCGACGCAGTGCAAAGCTCACGCGCCGCGACCGTGGGTCTGGGCCGGACCGGCTTCGATGCGACCCAAGCGCTCATCCGCGTCCGTGGCGACGCCGCCCCGGGAAGTTTGAGCCGCCTGGCCGTGGTGCTCGCCGACGCGCAATCGGTCGTGCTCGATCCGCTGGGCGGCGTCCGCCGCCCTGACGCATCCGCCATCGCGACGGCGGCCCCGCAACTGCTCGTCACAGCGCGGACCACTGGCGGCGTCCGACTGACCGTGGATAAGCTCGACCGCGCCAAGGCGACGCCCGACGATGCGTTCCTCGCCGATGCGCTCGCTCGACTCCAACGCTTTGACGCCGATTCAACCCAAGCCGAGGCCTCATCACGGCCCAACGCGCAGCCGCCGCGTCTCACCGCCGAGGAACGCGCCCGCCGCGACGCGGTCGCTGCTCAGGTTCAGCAACGCAAAGACCGACTCGCCCGCCAAGCCCTCGCCCCTGGAAGCGGCCCCCCGGAAGAGTTGCAAAGCGAGGCCCTAGCCCAGGCCGACCGGCCGTCGCCCGATCCGGGTGTCCTCCCCGTCCGCGGCGTGGTCAGTTACGCCCCGGGCACGCTCTCCATCGACCGCGGTGACGACGAGACGATTGTGTCTTTACTGGACGGCGTGACGATCTTGTTTGAAGACTTTTCGCGTCGACGCACCGTGACGCTTAAGGCCCAGCGGGCCGTGCTGTTCGTCAATAACGACGACGAGACGGACAACCCCGCGGCCTTGGCTGGCGGCACGCTGGACGCCGGCGGCGTGCATGGCGTGTACCTCGAAGACAATGTGATCGTTACCGACGACGATTACACCGTCCGCGCCCCTCGTGTGTATTACGACCTGGCCAACAATCGGGCGGTACTGCTCGACGCAGTGCTGTTTACGTACGACGTGCGGCGACGTGTGCCGCTGTATCTGCGGGCCGAGGTGATGCGACAGAACGCCGCCCGATCATTTACCGCCGAACGCGCAACGTTCACCACCAGCGAATTCGCCCAGCCACACGTCGCGCTGGGCGCTTCGAAGGTGACGGTCGGCCAATACGAAACCCGCGACGGCCGCGTCGGCCAAAGCATCGATGCCCAGAACATCACCGCCCGCGTCGCCGACGTGCCGGTGCTCTGGCTTCCGCGTTTTGCCGCCCGCGGCACCGACACCCCGATCCGCAACGTCCGCGCCGGCTACAACAGCAACGACGGAATCAAGCTCGAAACGCAATGGGACGCGTTTGGCGTCCTCGGCCGGGAAGCACCCGAAGGCGTCGATGCCGAACTCAACCTGGACTACCAAGGCGAGCACGGCCCGGGTATCGGGTTGGAAGTTGACTACGACCGGGTTGACGAAAACGGCATGTCCGGCGAGCTCACCGGCTACGTCTTACTCGACGACAAAGGCGAAGACGAGATCGCTCGCCGCCGCGATCTTGATCAGGACGGCGAAACCCGCGGTGTCGCGAGTTGGCAACATCGCCAATCCCTGCCCAACGGTTTGGACGTCTCGGCCGAGGCGGGTTACGTCAGTGACGAAACGTTCCTCGAAGAATGGTTTCCCAGCCTCGCCGAGCAGCGCAAGCCTTTTGAGACCTCGCTTTACCTCAACCGCCGCGACGGCGAAACCCAACTCACCGCGCTGGTGAAGACCGACGTCAATCACTTCCTCGCCCAGACGCCCACGCTCGAAAGCACCGGCTACACCGTTGATCGGCTGCCCGAACTTGGCTACCGAGCGATCGGTACGCCGCTGCTCGACGGACGCGTAACGTGGTACAGCGAGAACACCGCGTCCGTGCTTCGGCCACGTTTCGGCGACGACACGCCGTTCGATCGCGGCTTCAGCAACGCCCAATCGCTCAACACCTTTGGCATCACGAATACGACCAGTTTTGAGCAGGCCGCCGACGCGTCGGGATTCCCGATCGACACCGTCCTTCGGGCCGACACGCGTCAAGAGTTCGCGATGGCGTTGCAGGTTGGCACGTTGGACGTCACGCCGTTTGTGGTCGGTCGGGTGACGGCATACGACGATGGGTTCGATGAATTCAACGGCAGCGATGATCAGGTCCGACTCTGGGGGCAGGCCGGTACCCGCGTCAGTACCGAGCTGCATCGCAGCTACGGCGGCGTGCAAAGCCCGACGCTGGACCTCGATGGGTTACGGCATGTGCTCGAACCCAACGCGACGCTGAGCTTCGCGGGTTCATCGATCGATGAGAACGAAGCGTTACCGATCTTCGATGAAGACATCGAATCGCTGACGCGAGGCGGGACGTTTAAGCTCGGGCTCAACCAAACCTTTCAAACGCGGCGCGGCGGGCCGGGCCGGCAAAGGACGGTCGATTGGGTTCGGCTCAACAGTGCGGTCGTGCTTCAGACGCAGGACGTTCAGGACAACGAGCGGGTCGGTCGGTTCTACGACTACCGCCCCGAGTTTTCTCGGGGCGGCGACTTTGCGTTCACCGAAGCGCTCTGGCAGGTCAGCGATAGCGTCGGGGCCGTGGGTGAAATCACGTACGACCTGGAAGACGACGAGGTGGCGCAGTGGCGTATCGGCGGATTGCTTCAACAAGGCAGCCGGCTACGCACGACGCTGAGCTACGAAGAACTCGAAGCGCTCGACAGCGCACTGCTGAATTGGGGCTTGAACTACGAGCTGACCACGAAATATCGCCTCGCGGCAAACCAGACGCTGGACATCTCTGGCAACGAGCGGCGTCGGCTGGACCTCGCGCTGGAACGCCGTTTGCCGCGGTGGAGCTTCCGCGTCACGGCGTCGTGGGACCAACTCGACGATGAGCAGAGTGTCGGGTTCGTCCTGATCCCGCAGGGCTGGGGCGGTCGGGGCGGCTTGGGCTCGGGGCTATTTGACTAAGCAGATACGGATTACTCGGCCGTGCTGATCGCGGGTTCGGTCGCGTTATCAGATGACTCCTCGGCCACGGGTTCGAGCGAGGCGAGGTGGACATCGAAACCGGCGGGCAGGGCGAGGTCGCCGTTTTCGATCGTGAATTTGCAACGGAATGTTCGGCTGGCCGGGTCGATCACCGGGCTGACGAATGTGAGCGTGGCGGTGAGTTTGCGCTGGATCGGTGAGCCGGCGTTGAGCACGTAGCGGCGACCGGCTTTGGGCATGCCCAGGTCCACCGGCAGGTAGATCTCGGCCTCGAGCGTGTCGAGCTGGGCGAGCGTGACGACGGGCGTGGACTGCTGCAGCGACGTGCCGGGCTCGGCTTCCTTGCGGATGACGACGCCGTCAAAGGGGCTACGCAGCGAATACTCGTCGAGGCGGGCTTGCTCGAGACGCATCGTCCAGGTGTTGATGGCCTGGTTTTCTAGGGCTTGATCGTGGTCGGCGTCGGCGGCGTCGAAGCGGGCTTCGGCGCGCAACAGTTCGAGCTCGGACGCGGCCTGACGTTCGTGGCTAGCGCGGACGCGGTCCAGTTCGGCGGCGGCGGCTTTGACTTCGGCAGCGGCTCGCTTGATCGCGGCGTCGGAGGCCATGCGGACCCGCGCCGTTTCGACCACGGCCGCTTGGACCGCCTCGTTCATTTGCGCGACAAGGTCCCCCGCCGCGACGACGTCGCCGTCGGTGGCGAAGATTGATGCGAGCGTGCCGTCCACCGGGGCGCTGAGCGTGACCGAGCGCACGGGTAAGGCGAGGCCTCGGTGATCAGCGAGGCGGACGGTCGGACTCGAGGCGTTGAGCGTTTCGTCGAAGCGTTGCGCGTCGGCGGGTGCGGCGGCCACGGCGACAAAGCAGGCGGCGGCGAGCACGTAGCGGATGGATCGGTGGAGGTGGACGTTCATGGTGCGTCTCGTGGCTGGTTGCGAATCAGGCAGTTGCGAGTCATCCGCCGATGAGTAGGCGGTCGCGGAAGCGGAGGATGGATTGGGCGAGGCGTTGACCCACGGTGGTGGCTTTGCCCGGTAGAAGGACTTGGACACGCATGCCGTAGGCGAGCTTGGTGTCGTGGGCTTCACCGGTATCCACAACTTCGATGTCGATGGCGTACCAAGCTTGTTGGGTTTGGCCGGTGCCGGGCATGACGGCGACGGGGCCGCCGGCGTGGTTGAGCAGGGCTTGCTCGGTGACTTCGCGGATGCCGACGGGGGCGACGTCGATGACGGTGCCGGTGATGGTGCGGAGCGCGTCGGATTCGAGGCGGCAGCGGACGGTGTCGCCGATGCCGACCGCGGCGCGGGACATGACTTGTTCGTTGACGTAAGCCTTGATGCGCCATCGGCCGTCGGCCACCGTGGCGACGGGTTCGCCGGGCTTGGCGAAGTGGCCGAGCGTGCGGTCGTCGACGATGGCGACGACGCGGCCGTGCGCGGGGGCCACGGCGGTCTGGCGTTCGAGCTGGTCTTCGAGCAGCGCTGCTTCGCGGAGCGCGAAAGCGAGCTCGCGTCGCGCGGCAGCCGCGGCGGCGGGGTCTTGGGTGAGTGCTAAATCGGCGGCGGCTTGGCGGGCGGCGACGCGGCTGACGGCGGCGGCGGCTTGGGCTTCGAGTTGCGGGTCTTGAAGCCGGGCGAGCGGCTCGCCTTGGCGGACCCAACGGCCGGGCTCGACGAGGCGTTCGGTGAGGACGCCCTGGGTTCGCCACGCGACGTGGTGCTCGTGCTCGGCCTTGACCACGCCGGCCGCTTGAACGCGCCCTGGCGACGGCGTGACGATCACCAGCAGCGGGATCAGCGCAAGCAGCAGCACGCTCGTGGCGATCGCGCGGTAGCGGACGTCGGCGGTGCGCGGATCGATCCACAGGAATTTGCACGTCTTCGTGACAACCTGCGACAACTCCGAAAATATGTAGAACAGCGCGAGGCCCATGCCGACGACGAACAGTTTCGCCGCGATCAGCGAGCAGATGCCCAGCACGATGAACACCCGGTAAATCGCACACGCGATCGCGAAGACCACGAAGAACACCTTCATCCCCAGCCCGTTCGGTGCGTCCGCGGTCTGCACGCCGAGTACGGCCTGATTGAATAGCGACTGCGCGTAGGCCGTGGAACGCGAACGCAGGTTCGGGATTTCCAGCGTGTCGCTGAGGATGAAGTACCCGTCGAATCGCATTAGAGGATTGGCGTTGAAGATCAGCGTGACCAGCGAGGCGAGGATGAACACTTGGTAGGCCATGCCTTGAACAAACCCGGGCGGGGCGGTGGCCCACACGAAGAGCGCCGCCATCGCGCAGAACGACTCGAAATACATCCCGCCGAGGCAGACCATGAGACGGTCGCGGCGTTCGGTGAAGCCCCAGCAGGCGGAGGCGTCCATGAACGCGCAGGGCGTGAACATGATGAAATACGCGCCCATTTCGGGGACGTGGCCGCCATAGTGTTTGCAGGCGTAGGCGTGGCCGAACTCGTGGATGACCTTGAGGCCCACGAGGATGAGCCAGCTGAGGATGATCGATTCGATGCCCAACAGTGTGGGCAGCAGGCCGGTGAGGTCGCCCCAGCGTTGGAAGACCACCGCCAGTGAAACCGCGAGCATCACGGCCCACAAGATCGCAACGGGCTTGCTGAACAGCCACGCGAACTTACCGACCGTGCGGTTGAGAAATGCGTCCGGGTTACACAGCGGCATCTGATAGAAGAGCACGCGTTTCCAGAGCCCCTTGCGTTTCGCCGCGCGGACCTGCTCGTAGCGCTTGTAGAGCGCTTTGTCGTCGCTGATGGGCAGCATCAGGAAGCCGAGGCGATGCAGGGTGAGAATGAATTGGTAGTACTCGTCCTGCTGGTCGGGCTCGAGCGTGCCTTCGTCGACCAGTTGAGCGAATACTTGGCCGAGCGTGTGCTGTGGGCCGATCCGGGTGAGCGCGCGATAGTCGCGGGGGCCCATCGCGTGGGACTTGAACGTGATGGGGTCGCGGAGGACGTAGTTGACCTCGCCGCGGAAGACGTGGCGGGTGACGTCGAGTTCGTTGCGGACGCCAACGCGGACGCCGGCGAGGCGTGCGGCGAGATCCACCCCCCCGGCACCGGCATCGGGCGCGGGCGCAGGTTGGTCTGCGGCCGGTTGGGCTTGCTGGGGGGGCTCAGGCGTCGTGGGGGCGGCGGTGCTCATGCAAAGCTCCCGCTTCAGACCCAGAATTTCAAGCGGAACCAATCAACCGCGCGGTGCAGCGTGATCCACCACACGGGCCGTTCACCGGCTTCGATCTTCGCGACGCCCTGCATACCCGGGCGGACCCAGTCGGGTGCATCGGACACGTCGGCCTCGGCGATGAACACGTTCTTACCCTCACGGACTTCGGCCGCGGGCCGGATGCGCGCGATCCGCAGGTCGCTGCCGGCGTCGGGTCGGGCGTCAAGCGCAAAGCGGCCGGCCAGACCGGTGCCGATGCTGGACGAGGCGTGGTCGGGCACGGCCATTTCTAAACGCATCCCGTCGTTTTCGGCGATGCGGTATAGCGGCGTGCCGCGTGACACGGGTTGGCCGACGAGGGTTTGGAGGTCGCCTTCAACCACGATGCCGTCGGCCGGCGCGACGATACGCGCCTCGTGCAAGAGCGCAGCGGCGGCTTGGAGTTCGATGCCGATGGCGCGGAGTTCGGCGGAGGCGACGCGGACCTGGCCGGTGTCGCTCTCGGCGAGGGCGCGGTCGAGCGCGATTCGTTGGACTTCGTATTGCGACGCGAGTTGATCGTGTTGGCGGCGGAGGTCGGTGGTGTCGAGTTCCGCGAGTAGGTCGCCGGCTTTCACGGCGTCGCCGGGCATGAAAAACGCCTCGGCGATGCGGCCGTCGAAGGGGGTCGTGACCTGGCGATACACGGCGGGTGTGACGCTGCAGATCGCATGAACGCGGTACGACATCGAGCCGAAGGCGAACCAGATCGTCAGCGCGGCCAGCAAGCCGTAGATCACGGCCCGAGGCGCGGACCGCGGGAGGAACACGGCTTTGGTGGTGGCTTTGACCCCGCGGGCGATCTGCGTGGGCAGGGTGGCGGTCGCGCGCTCGACCATCACCAACGCGGCGGCGTAGGGCGTGACGGCCTGTTCAATGCGGGTGAGTTGCTCGGTGTCGAAAGCCTGATGTGGGGGCTGCCGAAGCGAGATGACGGCCACGACCTTGTCGTCCAGTCGTAAGGGGATCGATGCGACGGCTGCGTCGTTGGCGCTGCGACGCCACGCGGCGTGGAGGCGATTGCGCAGTTCGTCCTGGTCGTTGAATCCGCCGGCCTGGGCAACGAGCGTGGTGCCGGCGTCGAGGGCTTCTTCCATGGAAGAAGCGATGGTCGTGACGCCTGGGCTACGGGGGGAGAGTTCGGCGAACCCTGAGATCGACAAGACGTTGATCTTTTTGCCGCGCACCTGACCGAGGGCGACGACGTCGCAGCCGAGCTTGGCGCGGAGGTTATTGGTGACGGTGAACGCGAGCTGACGGAGGGTTTTGGCGCCGCTCGCGCTGCCGAGCGCTTCGAGCAGCGGGTTGGCGACCTGCGCGAGGGCGTCGTTTTGATTGGGATCGGCGGTTTGTGCCTCGTCACGGGAGCGTGCGCGGCGTTGATCGATGCTGGTTGCGAGCAGGGGCAGCGTGTCGGTGATGGCCCGGAGACGTGTGAGTTTGGTCTGTGCGTCGTTGCGGTCAATGCAAGGGACGACCAGGACCAGGCCGCCGGTGCCCGGGCGATGGGTGTCGAGCAGCGGCACGGCAAGGAACGCGACGCGGAGCTTGGAGTCGGCGGCGCCATAGAGGCGGGCACTGGGCCGCGCTTGCGCGAGCACGCCGTCGAGCGCTTCGTTGGCTGGCTGCTGCCAGAATTGCGGGGCGTCGGCACCGCGGTGCCAGTAGTCGGTGAGCGGCTGGGCGGCGTCGGGGACGTGGACGGCGGCGTAGACCGCGTGGAAGCTCTCGGCAAGAAGGCGCATCGCGTCGCCGTAGAGTTCGCGCGGACACGTTGCGGCGTGCGCGCTCTGCGAGAGCGCGATCATCGGATCGCTCGGCGTGTTGGCCGGCGCTTCCGCGTTGCCGCGGGTCGGTCTCGAGGTTGCCTCCTGGATCATGGGGCGGTTCGTTATGAACACTTCACCGGATTATCCGGCGCGGGTCTTTGGGATGGGGCACGGGGTGGCATCGGGTAACTGTTCGAACACCGAGAGGTCAACGGATGTCAGGAACACGAAGCCCGCTTCGAATGCGCCGGGCCTGAGCATGCGGACGCGTAGGCAGCGCGCGAAGAGTTCGGGCATCGTGTTTTGGCCGTGGATTTGGAGCCGATAGACGTCGCCGACGTGCAGCGGTGCCTCGAAGACACTCATGCAGCCGCCGGCCGAGACGTCAACCGTTCGGCCTGGACATCCGGCGGTCTGATCGCTGAGGTTGGCGGGCAGCGCATCGATCTTTGCGGACACGGCAAAGCGTTCGTGTTCACGCTCGTGACGGATGTTGGCGGTGGTGTTCCGCTGCAACTCCGCGACCAGGGCTTCGTCTTCGTGTTGCGCGTGATTTAGATGTTCGAACATCTGACTTGGACCTCGCCCCCCGAAGAAGCGGGAGCGGAACGTCCGACTCCCCTGGTTGCGCATCGGACGAATAAGCCCTTCACTTCAGGTCGGTCGGTCGGGACTGCAGCCGATAACTCAGCGCCGTTTCGTGGCTTGTTTACGTTCGTCGCGTGGATGAGCGGGATGTTGGGCGACGTCGTCGCGGACGCCCAAGCCGACCGCTTTGCGGAGCATCATCCATAGGCCTGCGGAGTACTGGGCGGCTTCGGCGGTTGGACTTGTCTGATCGCTGGCCGGTTCGCGGTCCGCCTCTTGTTTTTCGTCCGTCACGGTGGTGATCGACTCATCCGGGTCGGCCAAGGTCGATGCCTCTTCCGCCGCAAACACGTCGCCGAACGTGGCACCGGTTGTCAGTGCCATGAGTTCCTGAGCTTCTCGGGTGAGCCGGTCGGCGTCGTCGAGTAGTTCGGCCTCAAAGGTCAGAGTCCGAGGATCGAAACGCAGCACTTCCGACGCAAATACCTGGGCCTGGATCGTGGTGTCGGCGATGGCTTCGTCGACCACGTCCGCGACATCCGGGGTCGGAACAAGCCGGTCGGTTTCTGGACTGGGTGCATCGCGTGATTCCGGGGTGGCGGCCGAAATGCTTCGATCGGATGTTTGCGCTTGTTCCCGCGTGTCTTCTCGCTCGGTGGTTTGGTCGTTCTCGGAAGGCGGGGCGTCGGGGCTGGCTTCTGTCGTGTCGGTCAGTGTCACCTCGAGCGTTTGGTCGAGGGTGGCTCCGCCAGCGTCGGTGATCCGGATTACGATGGCGTGTCGGTCGGCAACCTCGAAGTCCAGAAGATCAGGCCGCAACACGCGGACTTCACCGGTCTCCCGGTCGATCTCGAAACGACCGTCGGCGTTGTCGGTGAGGGCAAAGGTGTGGGTGTCGCCGGTGTCGGTGTCCTGCACCATCACACGGCCGACCACGGTGCCGACCGGGCTGTGCTCGGTGACTTCGCCGCCTTCCCAATGCGCTGCGGACGGAGCGTCGTTGGCGTCGAGAATGTCGAGCGTGAAGTTTTGTTCGTAGAACGCGCCCGCGGCGTCGCTGACGCGGACTGAGACGGTGACACTCGGCTCATTCTCAAAGTCCAATCTCGCGCCATCCACGACGCGGATTTCACCGGTGTCGGGGTCGATCGTGAAACGGCCGCCGGCGTCATTACCGAGGGTGTAGGTCAGTGTTTCGCCGTCATCGGGATCCACGCCGGTGACCGTTCCGACAAGCGTGCCCGGCGCGGCGCCTTCGTTGACCCGGGCGGAGTCGATCGTGAGATCTTCGGGCGATTCGTTCACGTCTTGGATGACGACAGTGAAGGTCTCGTCGTACGTCGCTCCCTCGGCATCGGTGACACGGATTTGGAGGTCGTGCGTCGCGGCCGCCTCGTGATTCAGGCGGCTTCCGTCCGCGACCGTGAGGACGCCGGTGTTCTCGTCGATGGCGAATCGGCCGCCGGCGTCGTCAAGGAGTGTGAAGGTGTGCGTATCGCCGTCGGCCGTGTCAAAGTCGCTCGCCGTCACGGTGCCGACAACGGTTCCGTTCGTCGCGTTTTCATTCACGGAAGTACCCGTGAGGTTTAGATCGTCAGGCGCGAGGTTGACGTTGGCGATGGCCAGCGTGAAGGTTTCGCTCACGCTTTCGCCTGCGTCGTCGGTGGCGGTGACTTCGATGGCGTAGGTACCGGCTGCGTCGTTCGGCGCGGTTCCGGAGAAGGTCTGCGTCGCCGCGTCGAACGTCAGCCACGCGGGCAGTGGGTCGCCGTTGTCGAGCGTTGCGGTCAGCGAAAGGGTGTCCCCTTCGTCAAAATCAACGAAGCGGTCGCTGGGGATGGCAAAGTCGACGGCAGAGCCTTCTTGGGCGTTTTGATCCAAGAGTGCGTCGATGTTCACGCTACCGTCAGGCGTGGCGAAGCTATAGATGGCCAGATCGCTGATGGCCCCCACAAGGCCGCCGGAGCGGCTGGTGTCACCGAATGCGACGTTGGCTTGAAATGTAAAGTGGGAGAAGTCCTTCGTGCCTGAGGCGACCTCAGTGCCGTCGACGAAGAGCTTTTGTCCGCCGACTGCTTCGCCGTAGGTGTAGGTCAATTCGTGCCACTGGCCGTCGTCGAACGAGCCGGCGGTGGTGATGGTTTGCTCGCTCCACAGCCGGGCGTTGAGCTTGCCGTCGGCGTCTAGCCAAACGTTGCGGTCGTGGCCGCCGCCTTCGACTTGGAATAGGCCGACGTTGGCGGCATCCGCTCGGAAACGCATCGTGAGCGTCATCGCTTCTTCGGAGACGTTCAGCCCGGCACGTAGTTTCGTATCGCCGGACATTTCGAGCGCGGGCTGCCCGAGATCGTTCGTGATTGCGGTGCCCGGGGTGCCGAGCGTCACCAGAGGGCTGCCGCCGGGTACGTCGTTGTCCAGGTCACCGTCTAGCGACCAAGCGGCCAGTGCGGTGTCGGCCGTGACGGGGGCGTCGTTGGTGTTGACGACCGCAAGCACGTAGTTCTGATTCGCGATGAATCCATCGCCATCCGTCGCTCGGATCTGCAGGTTTACGGTGCCGACGTCATCCTGGGTCGGTGTACCGCTGAACGTGTTGGTCGCGCTGTCAAACGAGAGCCAAGGCGGCAGTCTGTGGCCGGTGAGTGTGAGCGGTTGGCCGTCGGGGTCGGTGAAGGTATCGGTGGGGACGGCGAAGCTGAACGGCGCATCTTCGGTGGCCGACACGCCGGAGATGGGGTTGGTGAGCTGCACCGCTTCGGCGACGTTCACCACGTTGATGGCGACATCTTGCTCGTACGTTTCGCCAGCGGCGTCGGTGACTTGGACCCGCAGCGTGTGCATGGCCGTATCTTCGTGATCGAGCTTCGAGCCGTCGGCGACGGTGATGAGGCCGGTGTTTTCGTCGATGGCGAATCGGCCGTTGGCGTCGTCGGTCAGGGCGAAGGTGTGGGTGTCGCCGGCGTCGGCGTCGCGGGCTGCGACGGTCATCACGTTGGTGCCTTTGACGGAGTTCTCGACGATTGCGGGGGTGGCCGGTGTGCCGATGGCTTGCACCTCTGCGAGGCCGACGTGATTGCCGTCGGCTACCAAATCGATACGGACCCATTGGATTCCCGCTTTGGGGGCGAACGTGACTTCGAACGGGTCGCCGTTGGTGGGAAGTGCGCCGAACGCGACGGTCGAGCCGTCGCTGAAGGTCAGTGTGCCGCTCGCCACATTTGAATTTGTGGCGATGCGGTCTTGCAAGACCAAGCGTTCCAGCGTCGCGGGCTCGTCCCAATCGAGTTGCAGCCAAGGATCGATCTCGCCACGCGAGGCCCATTCGTGCCGATTGCTGATGGTTTCTCCGTCGGCGACGCGATCAGCGGTGTACCTCGCGTCGAACTCCGACGATGCGCTGATCGTTGCTGTTGAGCTGAGATTGATTGGCACGGGCGTGACGTCGATCCCCTCGGGAGCATCGTTGATGTTCGTGACGACCAGCGCGAAATCATCGGTGATGGATGAGCCGGCGTTGTCGGTGGCCGTGACGCGGAGGGTGATCGAGCCCACGTCGTCGTTCGCGGGTGTGCCCGAGAAGGTTCGGGTGTCGTCGTCGAAGGACAACCAACTTGGTAATGGCGACCCGTCGGCGAGAGCGGCGGTGTAGGTGAGGGAATCGCCGACATCGAGATCGCCGAAGGCGTCGGAGGCGAACTGGTAGGTAAAGGCGGCGTCTTCGTCGGTGACTTGATCGGCCAAGGTGTTGTCGACGGTAGGGGCGTCGTTGGTGTTGACGACAACGAGCGTGAAATCGTCAGAAACCGAGGCGCCGGCGTTGTCGGTGGCGGTGACGCGGAGGGTGATCGAGCCCACGTCGTCGTTCGCGGGTGTGCCCGAGAAGGTTCGGGTGTCGTCGTCGAAGGACAACCAACTTGGTAATGGCGACCCGTCGGCGAGAGCGGCGGTGTAGGTGAGGGAATCGCCGGCGTCGGGGTCGGTGAAGGCGTTGGCATCGAACTGATAGGTGAACGCGGCGTCTTCGTCGGCGGTCTGGTCTAGCAGCGGGTTGACGTGGTCGGAGGGGCCGGTGCCGCTGGGCGTGTAGCTGGGGTCGGTGGTGAGGAGGAGTTTGTCGATGCTGACGCCGTCTTCGCGGGGCCAGAGGTTGAGGGTGTAATCACCGGCCGCGGGGATATCGAGGGAGATGGTGTTACCGCCGGTACCACGGCTACCCCAGTTGGGGTTCGAGCCACTGATGTCGCTGATTCCGCCTTGGGTGGTGATTTGCGTACCGTTGAGGCCGATGTGGGCGGAGTCGGCACTGCCGCTACCGAAGCCGCGGATCCAAACGTAGTAGGTGCCGGGAGTTTCGAAGGTGACTTGATAGTCGAGGCGAGGGTCATCCGCACCGGGGTTGAGGATGCCGGCGAATCCGCCTTGGAGGGCAGTGACCACTTGGCCGTCCGAGGCGTTCGCGTTGTCCTGAACGGTCCAGACGTAGCCGTCGTCGCGGTCGACGCGGTTGGAGAAGCGTTCGGCTTCGATGGTGACGAGGCCGCCGGTTTCCCGGTGGGTCGTCACGATGGGTGCGTCGTTCACGTCGGCAATGGTGAGGGTGAGGGTTTCATCGTGGGTGTTGCCGGCGTCGTCGGTGACGCGGACGACGAGGTCGATCGTGGGTTCGGTTTCGTGGTCGAAGGTTTGGGTGCCGATGGTTTTGATGGTGTTGCCTTCGGAGATCTTGAATCGACCATCCGCGTTGTCAACGAGGCTGTACGTGTATTGATCGACGTCGTCGCCGTCTTGGGTGGAGAGCACGCCGACGATGGTTTCGGGAAGCGTGCCTTCGTTGAGCGTGTTGGTGTCGATCGTGATCAGAGTGGGGGCTTCGGCGGCGTCGGCGACTTGGATCACCAGGGTTTCGTCATGGGTCTCGCCGGCGGCATCCTGGGCGGTGACCACCACCGTGACGGTCGGTTCGGATTCGTGGTCGAGGCTGATGGCGTCTTTGAGCCTGAGTTGGCCGGCGACGACTTCGAAGCGGGCGTCGTCGACGCTGAAGGTGAGTGTGTCGCCGGCATCGGGGTCGGTGCCGGTGACGGTGCCGACGATCGCGCCGGCGGCGTTCTCCGGAATCTGTGCGTCGTAGACGGTGGCGGCGACGGGCGCGGCGGTGGTGTTGTATTTCAGCGTGCCGTTGTCGTAGATCGCTTGCTGGCCGGACGAGGTGGTGCCGTCCTGGTTTTCGAGGATCGTGTCGGGGCCTTCGGACTCGAAGCGTTGACCGTTGAGTTCGATGTAGTCAACGGCAAGATTGCGGCTGCCTCCGCCGCTCCCCCAACCGCTGTTGGTCATTTCGACCCAGACCGAATCGGGCGCTGAGCCGCCCGGCACCGCGATCTCCACGGTCTTCCAAGTCCCGTCTGCCCAGTCGGCTACGCCTTTGGCAATCTCCACACCGTCGGCATAAACCTTGAACTTCGGTGGCTGCTCGGTCCATCCGCCGTATTCGGGTTGAATACGTACAGCGATGAGGTTGTCTGGCGCTTGCGTCGGAGCGAGCGTCAAGTCGGTGGGTGCGTCGTTGACGTTCGTAACGGTTAACGCAAAATCGTCGGTGACGGATGCACCGGTATTGTCGGTAGCGGTGACGCGGACATCCACGGAACCGACATCGCTATTTCCCGGGGTGCCGGTGAAGGTACGGGTGGCGTCGTCGAAGCTGAGCCACCCTGGAAGTGCGGAGCCGTCGGCGAGCGTGGCGGTGTAGGTGAGCGAATCACCGTCGTCGACATCGCCGAAGGCGTCGGAAGCAAATTGGTAGGCGAAAGCTGAATCTTCGGTGGCGTTCTGGTCCAGTAGGACGTTGTCGACCGTAGGCGCATCGTTGACGTTGGCGACAACGAGCGTGAAGTTATTCGAGACCGATTCGGGGCTTTCCAAGACCTCCTCGATGCGCAGGTCGTCCAACGCGAAGCGGAAGCCGGGGTCGTTGCTGCCCGGCGACCAGATGTACAAGGCGGATTGATTCATGTTGAGCGTGACGTTGCGCTCGAAGTACTGCCAATCGGTGGAGAGCGACTGAATGTGGTTGAGGTTTGATCCGCCGCCGCTGCCGTTTTGGTGGCTGAACTGGATCGCGCCAGGCGCATCAACGGCCTTGGCCCAATAACTAATTCTGACGGAGTCGCCGGCCTCGATGTCAAGCGAGCCGGTCGGGATGCGGAGGCCGCCGTAGTTGCCGACGCTGATCGTGTTTTCGGTCGTCACCTGCAGCGCGTCGCCGCCGGCCACGCCCTGGCCGGTTAGCGTTTCGAACTGCACTCCTGCCTTGTAGTTGCTAAATCCTGACATCGAGTTGAAGGTGAGATGCAGGTGCTCGTTAGTGGTGCCCGCGTCGGTGGCGGTGACGCGGAGGTCTAGCGAGCCGACGTCGTCGTTGTTGGGGGTGCCGGAGAACGTGGCTGTGCCTTGGTCGAAAGTTAGCCAGTGGGGCAGCGGGTCGCCGTTGGCGAGGGTGGCGGTGTAGATGAGGCGGTCGCCGTGGATCAAGTCGTCGTCGCCGAACGCGTCGGGCGGTACGGCATAGGTAAATGCGGCGTCTTCGGTGGCGTTTTGGTCGGACAATGCGTTGTCGACGGTGGGTGCGTCGTTGACGTTGTTGATTTGGATTTCGAAGTCGGAGTGGGCGGTGAGGCCGTCCGAGTCCGTGGCGGTGACGCGGACCGCTAAGGAGCCGACGTCGCTGTTGGCGGGCGTGCCGGTGAAGGTCCGGCTGTCGGCATCGAAACTGAGCCAAGCGGGTAGCGGGTCTCCGTTGTCGAGGGTGGCGGTGTAGGTCAGCGAATCGCCATCATCGACATCGGTGAAAGCGGTGTGGTTGAGCAAGAAGCTGCCCGCGGCGTAGAGCGGATCGTCGCTGGCGAACTCGTTGGTCGGGAAGGCGCCGGACGCGTTGGTCCAACGGTTCATGCCCACGAACTGGATTGGGTCGCCTTGGCGGTCGGCGTTGTCGTGTGGGCTGAGGTGGAGGTTGCCGTTGCGATCGACGCTATCGAAACCAAACGCGACGACCGCACCCTCGAAGTTGGCCGGGAGAGTGATGGCCGAAGGCAAGGCGACGTAGCGGTGGCCTCCTTCGAAGTACGTTGCGGTGCCCGCGGGGACGACGGCTTCAGCCATGAGCGTCTGGGTGTTGCGTTCGTAGATACGAACGGTAATGGTGTCGTTGAGCCCGTCGCCGCCCGAGTCGAACGCACCCAGGTGAGTGAGGGTGACTTCTTGGGTGGTGTCGAAGTCCATGCCCAGACTTCCCAGCCACGCTTGGCCGCCGACGGTGGTGTCGTTGGAGAGGGCGAACACGCCGCCGCCAGCTTCGGGCAAGGTGTAAGTGAACGGCTGGTCTTCGGTAGCGGTGGCGTCGACCAACGTATCACTTACGGTGGGAGCTTCGTTGACGTCGCCAACGTCGATGGTGAAGGTTTCGTCGTAGGTCGCGCCGGCGGCGTCGGTGACGCGGACGGTGACGTCGTGGGATGCGTCGGTTTCGTGGTCGAGGAGAGAGCCGTCGGCGACGGTGATCTGGCCGGTGTTGGCGTCGATGGCGAAGCGGCCGCCGGCGTCGTCGGCGAGGCTATAAGCCGGAGCCCCGCTCGTCGCCACGAGTTCCGGCGGATGGCCGCCGTCGTCCGAGGAGAAGACAACGTGGTTATTGGCGCCGGGCGTGAGCGAATTGAGTCGCAACACAAGGTGATCGTGTCCGGCGTTGCGGGCGTCGGTCACGAGATCGGTGACGTCGATCTCGACCCAGCCGCCCGCGGACCCGACGACCACGCCGCTGTCGATGACGCTACCGACGAGTGCAGGCTGATTGCTCCAGGTGACACCGCCTTCGCTCCAGCCAGTGTCGTCGGCCAGCCCAATGCCGATGCCCGTGGGTGCACGGCCCCCGGCGGGTAATGCGTAGAGGCGTAGTGTCTGCGTCGTTGTCTGGGGAACCGTGTCGAGATCAAACGCAATGAACGCACGCCGGTCGTAGTTATTGTTGGAATCGTTCTTGATGATCAGATTGGTGCTGTTTCCGTAGTTATCGTCGTCATAGCTGCCGCCGCGGATGAATGCGGCTTCACCATTGATGCGCGTGACGTCGTCGGGATCGCTGCTTTGAACCGTGCCAACGAGCGTCCCGTTGACCGCGTTTTCGGGGACGGTTGTGTTATCGAGGGTCGCGTCGGTGGGGGCTTCGTTAACCGACGTGACGGCGATCTCGAAGGCTTCTTCGTAGCGGTTGCCGACTGAGTCCGTCACCTCGACCGTTACGGCGTGAGACGTGCTTGCTTCGTGGTCGAGGTTTGCGGCGTCGGCGACGGTGATCACCCCGTTGTTGTCGATCGCGAAGCGTCCGCCGGCGTCATCGGTGAGCGCGAAGGTGTGCGTGTCGCTGGCGTCGGCGTCGACGGCGTGAACGGTGAAGACCGGGTCGCCGTTGTTAGCGTCTTCAGCGATTTTTGGCGTGGCCCAGTCCCCGGAAGCGGTTGCGATCGGGTCGGCGTTGGTGCCGGCCGAACGGTTGACTTCCGATAGCTCGTGTTGGCCAAGTTCGTCGGCGACGATGCCGCCTGCTTTATCGGAGAAGCGCCACCAGCCGTTGAGATCGTCATGGTCGGGGAAAGCGTTGGTCGCGTCCTCGGCGACCTGTTCAGCATTGCGGGCCGTGTCGTATAGGCGCGCGTCGTAAAGCGTACCGCGGAAGAATTGATTTGTGCTGAAGCCCCCACCGACGCTGTCCTGCTCGTGGCCGAAGACGACCCGGCCATTGTCTTGGACCCCGGCATTGTTCGCGAAGCCTGTCGTCGCAGCGACCTCCGTGCCGTTGATGTAGAGCGTCATCGCCCCGCCGTTCGCGTCCCGGCTGACCGAAACGGTATGCGGCTCGCCGTCGAGGTACGGGGCCGACGCGACGCCGGTCTCCCATTTCGCGTCGTCCACATAGATGACCCATTCGCTTGGGGTGTACCCCACCAAGAACTCGTTGGAACTACCACTGACGGCATAGGAGAACAACGGGTTGTACTGGCTGGTGTGGGTGCTCGCGAAGGTCACCTGCGCGGTGAACTGAGCTGGATCGCTAAACAGACCGCTGACCGTATCGGTAATGAAATATTGATCGTTGCCATTGATGTTGAGTGTTAGGCCCGTGTCATCGGTCAGCAGGTCGGTGGGCGTTTCGTTGACGTCGCTGACGTCGATGGTGAAGGTTTCGTCGTAGGTTTCGCCGGCGGCGTCGGTGACGCGGACGGTGATGTCGTGAGACGCATCGGTTTCGTGATCAAGCTGCGACGCATCCGCGACGGTGATCACGCCGGTATTGGTATCGATGGCGAATCGGCCGTCGGCGTCGTCGGTGAGTTCGAAGGTGTGCGTGTCGCCGGCGTCGGGGTCGGTGACCGAGATACGGCCCACGGGGTCACCGTTGGTCGCGTCCTCAGCGGCCGCAAGCATCGGTTTGTCGACGGTGAGGCCGGCGAGGGTCGCGTCGTTGCCGTTGGCGGTCAGGTCGGTGAGGTTTCCGGCGTCGGTCTTCGCGGCGTTATACGCGACGACCAAGCCCACTTCGTCGCCGGCGAGGCTAGTGGTCGCCAGATCGCTAGCTTCGGCATCGGTCAGCGCGCGGTCCCACATCGAGACGCCGAATATGCGGCCGGTGAGGTATTGGTTCTGCGCACCTCCGGGTTCGATGTCGCCACCGATCACGGTGTGCCCACCGACGGTATTGCCCACGCCGGAGAACGTGCCACTGGTGAGATTGAGCGTGACTTCGTTGCCGTCCACAAACGCCTTGACCGTGCCGGACGACGACGCGGTGACCACGAAGTCGTAAGCCTGCCCAGCGGTGAAGACGTCGGTCGATTTGAAGACCGCCGTGCCGTTGTGGAACCGGACATCCAGC
>JBCCDN010000024.1:0-25551 GCA_039030755.1 Planctomycetota bacterium
CGCCGTCGACCTGGCGGACTACCTGAAAGAGGAATACAACATCGAACCCGCCGCGGGCGGCGTCGTGATGGCGGCCGGCGGCGGCGGTGGCGAAGATGCCGCCGATGAGCAGACCGAGTTCGACGTCATCCTCAAGGCCCCCGGCGGCAATAAGATTCAGGTCATCAAGGCCGTGCGTGAAGCGACCGGCCTTGGCCTCAAGGAAGCGAAGGAAGTCGTCGAAAGCGCTCCCAAGGCTCTCAAAGAAGGCATCGCCAAGGAAGAGGCCGACGCCCTCGCCGAGAAGCTCAAGGAAGCCGGTGCCGAGATCGAAATCAAGTAAGCGTTCCGCACGCTTACTTTCAGAAATTCGGAAGCCCACGGATTCAAGCCGTGGGCTTCTTTTTTGCACTCAACTCTTGGGGGTGTAGGTCGTCATGTTCCGCGGGTCTTCCCAACATTCGACCTGCGTCACGCGGATCCGGTCGCCTTCGTGCTTCGCCACTAACTCCGAAAACACGCGGAACACCTCGGCGGCCAAGCCTTCGCAGCTTGGATGCTCCAGGTAGTACGCCTTGAACAACCCCGGCTGCGCCGCAACCAACGATTTTCCGAGCGCGTCGTCATGGCCGAGCAGGATGCCGTGGTCGAGGTGTTCGTCGATCCACTGCTTGAGGTAACGGAGTTGACCGAAGTCCACAACGAAACCGTTTCGGTCCAGCGCATTGGTTTCGAATGTGATGCGAAGGGTCCACGAATGTCCGTGAATGAACCGACAGTGCCCGTCGTGGTGCGGCTGTCTGTGAGCCAGCGGGATATCGGGATAGGTTTTTGAGCAGGTGATCGGCATGGGCGGCTGAGAATGGCCGATCGTCGGGACGGACGCAAGCGGCGTTTAGGCGAGGCCGACGTATTTGTGGGTCTGAAGCGAGAATCGCCACTGGGGATGCTGCTGGCAATACCGGATCGCTGCGGCGGTGTTGGCTTCGGCGTTCGGCCCGTCCATCGGTTGCAGGTAGAAGTGCTTAAAGTCCAAGTGGGCGACGGATTCGGGCATCAACGTCGGTTGGGGGAAGACGAGTTTGAGTTCGTCGCCAGTGGTGAGCGTGAGCGTGGCACCCGCTTTGGGCGATACCGTGATCCAGTCTACGTTTCCGCTGTTCCCGGGCGTGGGCAGTGGCCGGGTGCCGTTGGTTTCGACGGCGACGTGGAACCCATGTTCGTGCAGCGCATCGATCAGGGGGCCGTCGAGTTGAAGCATTGGCTCGCCGCCGGTGCAGACGACGAGACGGTTCAGGTCGGCGGCTTGATCGTCGAGTGGTTCGACCCAAACCCGCTCGACCGCCCGGGCGAGGGCGTCGGGATCGGGGAAGCGTCCGCCGTTGGGGCCGTCCACGCCGACGAAGTCCGTGTCGCAGAATTGGCAGGTTGCGGAGGCGCGGTCTTCTTCACGCCCCGACCAGAGGTTGCAGCCAGCGAAACGCAGGAACACGGCCGCGTGCCCGGCTTGCGCACCCTCGCCTTGGAGTGTGGCGTAGATCTCTTTGACGCGATAGCCAGCCATTTCGAGATATTACGGCGCGGTCAGCGAACCGTCGGGCAAACGGGCCTGTGTCCAGGCGATGACGTCGTTACGCGGTGGAAATCGGACAGCGGCGTGCTCATCGAACGTCAGGCCCCAGCCCGGACGGTCGTTGGGATAGAGGTACCCGGCTTTTAGTTCGGGCAGTCCGCCGAAGATGTCCCGTTCGGCCTCGACAAACGGCGCGAACTCTTGGATGCCGAAGGCGGGGGACGCGACGTTGAGATGAAGCTGCGCGGTGTGACCGGCGGGGGAGGTGTCCTTTGGGCCGTGCCAAGCGGTGCGGACGCCGAAGGCCTCGCAGACCTGAGCCGCTCGGATCGCGGGGGTTAGGCCGCCGATCGCTGAGATGTGGCAACGGAGGAAGTCGATCCAGCGATGTTGCACGAGTGGCAGCCACTCGGACGGACTGGCAAATAATTCTCCGATGGCTAGCGGCGTGGTCGTGGCGGCGCGAAGCCGTGGGTAGCCGTCGAGTTGCTCGGGCGGCAGGGCATCTTCAAGGAAGAAGAGTCGTAGTGGCTCGAGGTCTTTGGCAAAGCCAATTGCGTCGGCCAGCGGTAACCGGGAATGCACATCGTGGATCAGTTCGATGCCGTCGCCCAACGCGTCGCGGACGGCGGCCAAACCGGCGACCGCTTCGCGGCGATACGCCACCGGATCGAAATACGTGCCGGGGAGTTTGCCTTCGGGGCCGGCGGGGACTCGGCCGAGCCCGCCGTAGCCCGCGACGTTGGCGGCGAGTTGGTCCGGCGCGGTGTGTGGGTTGGCGGCGATCTGGCATCGCACGTGCCGCACCCCACGTTCGACGATCTGTTTTACCGCGTCCACGAGTTCGTCGGGTGTGGCCCCCGACGCGTGGTGGTACACGGCGGCTGCTTCCCGCACTTTGCCGCCGAGCAGTTCATACACCGGCAACCCCGCGGCTTTTCCCTTGAGGTCCCAGAGCGCTTGATCCACGCCGGAGATCGCGTTGTTGAGCACGGGACCGTTTCGCCAGTAGCCGTTGAAATGCATCAGCCGCCAGAGTTCGGTGATGCGGGCGGGGTCTCGCCCCAGCAGCAGTGGGCGAAGGTGCGATTCGAGCGCCGCGACGACGGCGGCGTAGCGTTGTGTCAAGGTGGCGCAGCCGAGCCCGACCCGGCCGTCGTCGGTACGCAGGCGGACGACCACCAGGTTCTCGGTGGCGGGGCGGGTGACGAAAACGTCGAGGGCGTCGATGCGTGGCATGGTGTTGGAAACGTGAAAGCGGAATTAGTCGTTGGTGCCGCGGCTCAGGAAGCCGCCATCGATGATGAAGTCCTGGCCGGTGATCCACGCGGCGTCGTCGCTGAGCAGGAATGCGACGAGCCCGGCCACATCGTCGGGTTTGCCCAGTCGACCGAGTGGGTACTGGGCGGTGAGCCGGTCTCGCTCGGCGGCGGGATCGTGTTTTTTGGCGAGATACCGGTCGAGCATCGGGGTTTCAATGGTTCCCGGGCAGACGGCATTGGCGCGAACGCCGTCGGCCGCGCCATCGTTGGCCAAGCCCCGGGTTAGCCCCAGGATTGCGGATTTGGCGGCCGAATAAGCGGCCGCGCCAGGAGCACTGTTGTAGGCCATGATCGAGGCGCAGTTAACGATCGTGCCGCGTGATCGGCGGAGGTGTGGCATCGCATATTTGGCCATGAGAAAGCAGCCGCCAAGATTGATGTCGAGGCTGTGTCGCCAATCGTTCCAGGTCATGTCTTCCACCGGGCCGTGGGTGAGGACGCCGGCGTTGTTCACGACACCGTCGAGGCGGCCGAATTGTTGGATCAAGAGATTAAAGGCGTGGGCAACCGCGGTTTCGTCGGCGACGCTGCCTTTGATTCCGGTTAGCGAGCGGTCGCTTAAGGCGCTCGAATAGCCGGGGTCCAGCACGACGCAGCGTGCTCCTTCGTGGCGTAGCCGGGCAACGATCCCCGCGCCGATCCCGCTGGCTCCGCCGGTGACCAGATAGTTACGTTCGAGCAGGCCTCGCATTGAAGCATGCTAACGGTCGGCAGCTACAAAAAAGCCGCCTCGCTGAGATGCGAGGCGGCTTGGATCTTTGGATGAAAGGGAACTGGGTTTAGAACGTATTACCGACGTTGAATTTCGCCGGGTCGTCGTTAAGGCCGGGGAACAGAATTTCTTCCTGTTCGGATTGCAGGATGATTGTGGGCTTGATGAGGATCAGCAGCGTCCGCTCGTCCTTGACGATGGAGTTGTTGGTGAACAGGCGGTTGATGATCGGAATTTTGTTGAGGACGGGCACACCGGCCTCGATATCGACCTCACCCACGAGGCGTTGGCCACCGAGAAGGAGCGTTCCCTTGTCCGGCACGCTGACGGTGGAGCGGACCTGCGTCACTTCGAGTTCAGGCAATTCGATGGTGCCTGTGAAGATATTGCCGCCGCCGATGAGCCCCCCTCCGTCGTCAACGCTGAGCCCGTCAGCAGCACCGGTGATTTCGATTTGGCGGATGGGCTGTTGGAGGGTGGCAAGCGAGGGCCGCATGGTCATCGTGACGTAGCGGCGGTCGGCCGACACGGTGCCTTCGACGTCGAGCACGACACCGGAGTTCACGCTGGAAACAGTGACATCGAAGCTATTGGTGTCGGGCACCGGCTCGAGGTCAGAGATGAAGGCGACTTCGGTGGCCACCAGCACATAGGCTCGTTGACCATTAAAGAAGGTCACGCGCGGAGCGGTGAGCGTCAACGAGCGATTGCTGGCTTGTGTGGCCCGGACCAGCAGATCGACTTCGAGGTCGTCGATGAAGCTCACGCCGAAGTCCAGGGCGTTCGGAAGGCCCGTCGCTCCGGCCCCAAGGAAACGGGACGGCGTGAGGACCGTGCTGCCGCGTTGCCCCAACTCGAAGGAGTTTTGTTCAACGTTGACGGGCGTGAAATTGCCGGTCGATTCGTAGCGGACATCCAGGTCGATGCCGAACTCCTCGAGGAAGTTGTTGTCGACCAGCAGGAAGCGGGCTTCGACACTGATCTGGGTGGCGCGTTGTTCTCGGAGGTCCCCAAGCACGCCGAGCACGTCGCGGTGGTTGCCGGCGGTGGTCTTGATGATCAGGTTGCCGTTGAGCTCACGGATGGTGGAGTCGCCGGTGTCCCACTCTTCGAGTCGGCCAACGGACTCGCGGATGATGTCTTCAATTTGCTGGATGAGTTCTTCGCGTTGCTCTTCTTCGTCTTCGTCGTCTTCTTCCTCGTCGCCGAAGATGGACGAGCCGCCACCGCCGCCGCCGCCGGAGTTACCGGAAAGGGCTTCGGAAAGCTCGAAGGACGGGGCGTCGGTAAAGTTGGGCACCTGAACGAGCAGGTCGCGGATGTCGTAGACGCGGGCCTCGGTGGAGCGGTTGAGCTCGGCTTGGGTGTTGATTTCCACCACGCCATCGACGATGGAGTAGGTCGCGGGGCTGACCGCGCCGCCCGCGGCATTGGCGAGTTGGAGAACTTTTTCGAGGGCGACGCGGGCGGACACGTCGGCCAGTTCGAGCGTGATGGGCATGTCTTCTTCGATGCCTTCGATGTTGAGGGCAGGCCAGTTGACGAAGATATTGACGCCGGTGGTGGTGCGGAGGAAGCCGATGACTGCTTCGAGCGGGTTGGCTTCAAACTGCACGGGCACGACCTGCTCGAGCTTCTGGGCGGCTTCGCGGTTGATGCGGGATTCGCCGCCGGACTCGTCGAGGGCTTCGAGGCGACGCTGGGTGAGCTGGGGCCAGTCGGAGGGATACACGAGCAGATCGTCATACGGAATGGTGGCTTCGAGGTTGATCGCGTGTTGACGGGAGATCATCAGATCCCGTTGACGCACGAAGTCACGCTGATCCCGAAGGATGATCATGTCTTCCAAGATGTCCTGAAGAGCGTGGGCAGCTATGTTCTGCGGATCGATAAACAGAGCTTGATTAATCAGATCCAACGCTTCTTCGTAACGCATCTGCCTTTGCAGGTCGCGGGACTGTCCGATGAGGGCGTTGGTGCGTTCGCGTTGCTGGCGGATGGCTTCGGCTTGGGCGTCGCGCTCAACGTCTTTTTGTCGGCGAGCATCGGCCAACTGATTGGCTCGGATGGCTTCTTCCTCGGCTCGTTGGATAGAGACCAGCAGATCGTTGGCCGTGGTTCGGCGTTGGTTGTAGGCCGTGGTGGCATAGAGCCGAGCGTTGCGGTCGAGCGTGATCTTCGCGCTGGTGACGGCGTCCGAAGCTTCGTCGAAACGTTTCCCGGCCAAGGCGGCGCGTGCGTCATTCATCGACGCGTCGTAGGCGTCGTTGGCCGCTTGAAGTTGGAGCGAGTCGAGCTGCTGCTGGGCGGCCAACGGGTCCACCTGCGGGACATTCGCGGCGTCGGCGGCGTCTCGGGCGGCGGCGAGATTCGCTTGGATATTCGCGTTGTCGGGGTCGAGTTCGGAAGCTTCGGTAAAAAGGCTGATGGCCAGTTGGTCATAACCGTTGCGCTGGGCGTCGCGGGCATCTTCCGCGAGGTCGGCGGCATAGGCCTTGTTGGCGGCGATCAGCAGGTCTTGCGACGGCGGGGCGGCTGCGGGAGCCATGGCTTCTTCGGTCGCGGCGGTTTCCAAGGCCATGCGCGCCTGTTCCTTGGCGGCCTCGGCCTCGGCGGCGGCTGCGTTGGCTTCGGCCTGAGCGGTCGAAGTGTCGGGGGCATCCGCGGCAGCGGTCGCGGCGGCGACGGCAGCGGCGGCTTCGGCTTTGTCGGCCTGGGCGGCCGCGACTTGCGTCCGCTGATCCGCGATCACGTCGAGTTGGGTTTGCAGGCGTTGTTGATCAAACCAGCCGAGCTTGGCACCTTGCGATTGCAGGTCGCGAGCGGCTTGCAGCGAGGCTTCAGCCAGTGCAATATCACCGCCGGCAAGTTGATCCGAAGCTTCGTCGAGCAGACGTTTAGCTTGCGTCGTCTTGGCGTCGAGTTGACGCTGACGCTCGGCTTCTTGGGCCGGAGTTAGTGGGGCCTTGGCTTCGGGCTCGGCAGGGCCGTCGCCGGGTGCGGGCGCGTCGAGTGCGGCTTCAGTGGAAGCAGGGGCACCCAAAACTGCTTGGGGTTCGGGCGTCGCGGCGTCGCCATTGGCTGCGGCGTCGAGTTGGCGGAGTGCTTCGTAAAGCCGAACACGCTGCTCTTTCGGAAGCTGCATTGGATCGACGCGATAGAGCTGATCTCGGGCGGCTTCCACCATGCCGGCTTCCAAATCGGCTAAGCCGTTGGCATAAAGCTCGGTGGCGGTGCGTTCTCCTTCAGCTTGGGCGTGGGCCGGGGCCGGGAGTGAAGTGATTCCAACGCCAACGCAAAACGTGAGGGCGACCGCAAATGCAGGACGGTTCAACAAGACGAAGCCTCCGATAATCGGTTCGGGCACGAAACTGGCGGGGGGCGAAACGCTTGGTCGATACTCAGACCAAACTCTGGGCAGCGATGAATCCGGCGGTAAACCGCGTTCACCGGGGGCGTGTGCCACGTCAAGGGTTCAGCCTACCTTGACCCCCCCGGGGTCGCAAGCGTTGTGAAGCGCGGGTGTTGCATTCAGGTGTTCCGGGCACCCGATTCGAAGATTCGGCTTGAATCGTCTGTGTCCGCGATCCGAGCGTTCTAGAATCTACCGATGCAAATTGTTGTGACCGGAGCCGCGGGCGGGATTGGAAGAAAGCTTTGCGGCAGCCTGGCGGAAGCCGGTCATCACATTGTGGCGTTGGATCGGCGATATGAACCGGAATTGAACCAAATCCCCCGGCTGGAACACCGGGTTGTGGATCTGCTCGATGCCGTTTCGGTGTATCCGTCGCTAACCGGGGCGGACGCCCTGGTGCATTTCGGAAATTTTCCCACCGCGCATTCGGCTCCGGCGGCACAGGTTTATCGGGAAAATTTAGCGATGAACCTGCATGCATTCACCGCAGCGGTGGAAGTGGGGGTCCGAAAGATCGTTTTTGCCAGTTCGGTGCAGGTGATCGAGGGCCGACGGCGGCTCGGCGACGACCCGCTCCAACCTTCAGAAGTGCAGAGCTTGCCGCTAACGGGCGCAGCACCACCGAATCCGTCCAACCTGTATGGCCTCAGCAAACTCGCCGGCGAAGACCTGTTGCGGATGATGTGTGCCGCGACGCCGGATTTGCAGGCCGTGGCCCTGCGGCTGCCCTACACGTCGAAAGGCCCGACATTCCCACATCCCATCAATCTGGACGACCGGCGGTCGTGGAAGTGGAGCCGACACACCCGTCTCGATGACGGCTTGTCCTGGCTTGACGTAGAGGAAGTCGGCCCGCTGATTCACGCGATCTTGGCACAAGATGGGCCGGGCTACGACTGCTTAATGCCCGCTTCGGATGACTCACATCTCGGGTTGCCGGCCGAAGAGATCGCTCAGCGGTTTTTCCCCGGCGTGGCGGTGCGGGCGGGGCTCACGGGCAAGTTCTCCTTGGTCGACACCTCTCCAATCACCAAAAAATACGGCTGGCAACCGGCCAACCTCGCGGAGTATCGAGACCGCGACGCCCGAGAAAATCCTGCCGACACCTCGTGAAAACCGTGGAAACCGACTTTCAGCTCACACGGGGTTGGATATCGCCGCGGCATGTGGTACGGTCTCCCACCCGACGCGGCGAGCGAGGCGTTCCTGCCCCGCGAACTCGAACAGATTCCGACGGGCGACTCACCCAACACACCCGATTTTCCTCGTTTTCGAGGGCTCGAAAGGCAACGATCATGGCACACAAGAAAGGCCAAGGCTCCACCAAGAACGGACGCGACTCCAACGCCCAGTACCGCGGTATCAAACTGTACGGCGGGCAGGAAGCCAAAGCCGGCTCCATTATCGTTCGCCAGTGCGGCACCAAGTTCAAGCCCGGCTTCAACGTCGGCCAAGGTAAAGACGACACCCTGTTCGCCCTGCTTCCCGGCAAGGTCGAGTTTCAGGGTCGCCGTGTGCATATTCGACAGTCGGCGTAAGCCCGCTCAAGCACACTCCATCAATTCAAAGCGGAAACGCAGGGAACGGGCACCGGTTGTGCCGGATTCCCTGCGTTTCTTGCGTTTTTGGACTTCCGTGGGATCACGCTCGTGTTTATCGACTCCGCCCACATCTTCGTGCGTTCCGGCAAGGGCGGTGACGGCTGCATCTCGTTCCGGCGGATGAAATACATCCCCAAGGGCGGCCCGGACGGCGGCAACGGCGGCGATGGCGGCTCGGTGATCCTTGTGGCCGACGCCAACGTCGAAACCCTGCTCGACTTCACCGGCAAGCACCACTGGCACGCCCAGAACGGCGAGCCCGGCCGAGGCAAACAGCAGTGGGGGGCCAAAGCGCCGGATCTGGAGATCATGCTCCCACCAGGCACGCAGGTCTACGACGACGAAACCGACGAACTCCTGCTTGACCTAGCCAAGCCAGGACAGCGCGTCGTGATCTGTCAAGGCGGCCGAGGCGGCTTCGGGAATGAGCATTACAAAACGCCGGTTCACCAGACGCCCCGCGAAGCCAAGCCCGGCGAGCCTGGCGAAGAAAAAACGCTCCGTCTCGAGCTCAAACTCGTCGCCGACGTTGGGCTGCTCGGCAAACCCAACGCGGGCAAGTCCACGCTGCTCTCCAAGGTCAGTGCCGCCCGCCCCAAAATCGCCGACTATCCGTTCACCACCTTGATCCCCCAGCCCGGCGTTGCGGACTTGGGCCAAGGTCGACGCCTTGTCATCTGTGACATCCCCGGCCTCATCGAAGGCGCGGCGAGCGGCGCGGGGCTTGGTCATCGTTTCTTGCGACACGTCGAACGCACGGCCGTGCTCGTTCATCTCCTCGACGCCGATCCCGAAGACGGCTCGGACCCCGTCGCCAATTACCGCGCGATTCGCGATGAACTCGTCGCCTACTCGCCCGCGCTGGCGGACAAGCCCGAAGTCGTCGTGCTCTCCAAAGTCGACCTGCTCGGCGGCGAAGAAGACGTCGCTGCCGCCGTCGAACTCATCGCCGAGCAACTCGGCCAAACCCCGATGGCCATCAGCAGCGCGACCGGCCACGGATTGACCACGTTGCTCGAAACCGTCTGGACTCAGCTCAACGCCCAGAACCCCGACGGCGGCGTCCGCGAGCCGTGGTCCGCGGTGTGAGCCCAGGCGATCGTGGCCCGCGTGCGCCGCAGATTGCGTTGGCTGCCGAAAAAACACCGGCCGAGCGGGTAAGGCTCGGGCGGCGTTTGAAAGTTTGGAGATGGGGGGGGGGCGCCGTCATCAGTCGAACGCGGTGCCGATCTGCGTCTCGGCGATTTTGGTTTCGGCCGGCGGATCGAGGATCTCTTCGAGCTGTTCCTCGTTGGTGATCACGGCCATGAACTTGAAGTCCGGGTTTGCGTCTCCGCCGCCGGTGTACCCCGAGTCCCCCGACTGCGTCTGCCGTACCCGCAGGTAACGCGTCTCGCTGACGCCCAGCCGCGAGAGGTCGACACCGGTCGCGCCGAACGGCTGTCCGCTTTGCGCGGCGATCGTACGTGGCGTCATGTTCTTGGTTTCGTCCGGTCCGACGGCGAGAGGTGGCCCGAGCGCATTGCCGTCCTGATCGACGGCCTGCAACGTCAGCCAAGAGTTGCCCCCGTCCGGGCCACGTTCGAACCAGAGCAGCTCGGTGAAGTCGTCCGGCCCCGCGTCGTTGTCCATCAGCACGTGGTCGAACTCGAGAATGAAGTCGAATTGCTGGCCGGCGGGTGCGTCGTGGTAATGCGTGTCGAAGTAGTCGTTGAGATACGGCGAAGCGAACGCCCGGGTCAACGCATCCGCGAACGCCACCCGGTCCGCGGCCGTCACCTGCCGCGTGGGTCCGTCGCTGACAAACCGGCCCAATTGCTTGCCCGCCATGCGTCGCCCGTCGTCGATGCGATACAGAAGACGCACCGACGTGCCCGCTTCGCGGTGGCTACGGAAGTCATGGACCGCGATCGGCCGGTAGTACTCGGTGAATACGTCGCCGTTGGTCATTTCGACCGAGGCCAACCGCGCGTCGGTGCCGCTGCCGCTGGCGTGGAACGTCGGTGCCACACCAACGGCGCGTTGGAACGGCTGGAGGTCTTGTGCCGACAAGCTCGTCGGCATCGCGGCGAAGGCGGCGGTCACGCTTGTGGCCAGCACAGCAGAGCGACAAGGGCGATGGAAAAAGTTGAGCGGCATGGCGGAGCATTCCTGTCGGGAGTCGTTGGATCGAGGCGACCGCGAAGGGCGAACGCAATTCAAGTCTCGAATTCATCCCACCTGCAGTCCAACGCTTTCGCGAACCATCCAAGGAATCTGCTCGACTTCTCGGACTCAGCGTCCGTTCGGGCGAATTTGGTAAACCATCCGGGTCATCCGTTCTGTTCCGCCATTAGCGACGAGGTCGCAGCCCCGATGTGTCATTCGGTACATTGCTCGATTCTTGGATGGAACGAAAAGGACCGCAGAACATCGGAAACCGGATGAGTCAAAAACACCTCTTGGCCGTGAGCGTCGGCAATACCCGCACCCGTCTCGGCACGTTCGCCGACGGCAAGCTCACGGAGACCGCGACGCTCGACAACGCCGACATGGACCGGATCGACGATGCCGTGCAACGTACGCTCGCACCGGTGGCCGCCGACACCCACGGCGCCATCGTCGCGTCTTCGGTCAACCCCGGCGTCGCCGACCACGTCTTTGCCGAAATCGCGAAACGGACCAAGCACGCGATCCACCGCGTCGAGCGCGACTTGCCCATTCCTGTCGGTCGACAGCTCGACCCCGAAGCCATTGTCGGTGAAGACCGCCTGCTCAACGCCGCCGCCGCGTACGACGTGTTGAAACAAGCCTGCGTCGTTGTCGATGCGGGCACCGCGATCACCGTTGACTTCGTCGACGGAGCCGGCACCTTCCACGGCGGCGCCATCGCTCCGGGTGGCCAACTCATGCTCGACGCGTTGCACCAGCGCACCGACGCTTTGCCGGAAGTCGAACTCGAGAAACCCGAGGACCTCGTCGGCCACAACACCATCCAGGCCATGCGAGCCGGCGTGTACTACGGCCTCCGCGGCATGGTGTACGAACTCACCGAACGCTACGCCGAAGCCGCTGGCCTGTTCCCCCTGGTCGTCGCCACCGGCGGCGACGCCGCGCTGCTGTTCAAAGACGACGCCCGCATCGACCGCGTCGTGCCCGATCTCACGCTTATGGGCCTCCGCCTGACTTGGGACGCCGCGAAGAAACGACTCGACGAAGGCGACGCCTCTGCTCAAGAAGACCCACCGAACCCTGACGACACTTCCGAAGGATCGGTATGAATACCGCCGCGACCTCCAACCCCAACGATCCTGATCAAGCGCTTAAAACGCTCCGCATCCTCTGGGCCGGCATCACGTTTGGCTTGGTCGCCGCCGGTTCGATCATTGCCGCCATCACCTTCAACCACCCCGACCCCGGCCCCGTCACACTCGGCCCCGTCCGCGTGGGCACCCTCGCCCTCGCCGCCCTGGTGATCTTCATGGCCGTCGGCTACTTCATCCGGCTCCAAACCTACAAAAGCGGCTGGATCACCAACCGCGTCAAGCCAACCGCTTACGTCCAAGGCAACCTCATCCTTTTCGCCATGATCGAAGCCGTCGGCATGTTGTCCGTCATCCTCGGTGGGTTTATCGGCGACCGCTTCGCCTGCTTCGCCATCGCCACCGCGGCGCTGTTCGCGTTGATCCTCAATTTCCCCAATGGCGGCCCGCTGCGTCCCGCCGAACCCCGGCTGTGACCGCTTACCGTTCGACCCGCTGCGCCGTCACGCTCATGACCGCGCCGAATCCCGGGGCTGTCGCGATCTTGCAACTGCACGGAGACGACACGCCGCGCGTTCTCGCCGAAGCGTTCGGCATGGAGACCAATCTCGTGGTCGGCGGCGTGCAACTCAAACGCTTCGCCGACATCGATCACGGCCTGCTTGTCCGGCTCGACGAATCCGTCTGGCAACTCATGCCCCATGGCGGCCCACGGATCGTGCGACGCCTACTCGAACAACTTGAACAAGCAGGGGCGACACACGAAATCCCTGCGGAGGCGTGCGAGTTGTTTCCCGAAGCCGGGTCGCCGATCGAGGCCGACGTCCTGCTCGCCATCGCCAACGCGTCAAGTCCCGCGGCGATCGACTTGCTTGCCGATCAACCGCGGCAATGGCGCGACTGGTTCGCATCTCAGGTCTCGCCGCCGCTGATCGATCCGAACCAGGCCGACCCGCGGAATCATTGGCTGACGCCGCCCACCGTCGTTGTTGTCGGCCGCCCCAACGTGGGTAAGTCCACGCTGCTCAACGCGCTCGTCGGCCGAACCGCCGCGCTCGTCGCCGACCTGCCCGGCACCACCCGCGACTGGGTCGGCTCTACCGTCGAGTTGGTCCCGTCGGGAAGCGACCCGCTCACCGGCGCGGTGGCCGTGCGTTGGTTGGACACGCCGGGCTTGCGTTCCAGCGACGATGACGTTGAGCAAGCCGCCATCGCCGCCGCGCGTCACGCGACTGAGCAATCCGACGTGCTGATCACGCTGCGGAGTCCCGAGATCGATTGGCCCGAGCCCGACGCGCTGCCGCGCGAGCCGGACCTGAAGGTGATGAACAAAGCCGACACGCTCGCCAAATCTTTAGGCGCCGATTTATTGGCGATCAGCGCCGAGACGCGTGACGGCCTAGATCGCCTCGCCGACGCGGTGTTGGGCGTGTTGGGTTTGCGCGACCCGGATGCGTTCGAACGTCCATGGGCGTTCAGCAAGACGCTGCGACAATTCGACGCGTTGGGTGAACGCGAGCGTCAGACTTATCTCGCTGACGGCCGGCTGTTTTGAGCGGCGTTCTCATGCCGCTCGCCACGTTCCTCATTCACTTGCCAAAGAACGCGGGCAGGCCCGAGCAACCCAAGTCCGGCGGGGAACACCCTGTCCGCGCCCATCACGCCGCATCCCGCGGTCGCTTCTGCTTCGGTCCCACGCATCGAACACCCAGTCACCAGGGTCGGGGTCGCCTCGCCGGGGGGAGCGGTTTTTGCGCTCGGAAGTCCACGTTGCATCGACGTGAACTTCGCTTGGGAAAACGTGCCTCCGGTGGTCTCCCGATTACGCTGGGCATGTCGCCGTGTGGTCGCCGTTGATCTGCCGTCCGTGCGGGATGATTGCCCCGAGCATTTTTTCGATCGCGCGGTTGCGCACGAAAAAACCCGAACCGCGCGGCTCGGGTTTGAGGAGTTTGCGATTCGCGGACGTTTACGTTCGGTTCTTGTCGTCGTCGATGCCCTGCTTGCTGTCGTCGTTGCCCGCGAGGCTGTCACGCATCGCGGTGTCGGCGACAACGTTCTGCATCCGGTAGTAATCCATGATGCCCATGTTGCCCTTGCGGAAGGAGTCGGCCATCGCCTTGGGCACCTCGGATTCGGCGAGCACGACCAGCGCGCGATTCTCTTCGACCTTCGCGCGGTTTTCCTGTTCGAGCGCGACGGCGATCGCGCGGCGTTGTTCGGCTTCGGCCTGGTACCGACGCTTGTCGGCCTCGGCTTGTTCGGCTTGCAGCTTGGCGCCGACGTTGGCTTCGCGGTCGACGCCGGCGACGGAGATGTCGGCGATATCCACGGAAAGGATTTCAAACGCGGTGCCGGCGTCGAGGCCCGAAGCCAACGCTTTGCGAGCGATGTGATCCGGGTTTTCGAGCACGTCCTTGTAGGTCTGCGCCGAGCCGATGGCGGACACGATCGCCTGGCCGACGCGGGCGACGACGGTTTCTTCGGTCGCACCGCCGACGAGGCGAGCGAGGTTGGCCCGGACGGTGACGCGGGCTTTACAGAGCAGCCGGATGCCGTCTTTGGCGACGGCGTCGAGCTTGTCCACGCCGGCGGTGTTGGGGTGCGGGCAGTCGATGACCTTGGGATCGACGGAGGTGCGGACGGCCTCGAGGATGTCCCGGCCGGCCAAGTCGATGGCGCAGGCGGTGTCCCAGTCCAGCGCGATCTTCGCGCGGTCGGCGGCGATCAGCGCGTTGACCACGCGGGGCACGTTGCCGCGCGAGAGGTAGTGCGTTTCGAGCTGGTTGGTGCTGACGTCGACGCCGGCCTTGCGGGCCTGGATCCGCGATAGCACGATGATGCGGGGGTTGACCTTCCGCAGCCACATGCCCACGAGCTGACCGTAGCCCACGGAGGCATCGGACAGCCGGGCCTGGATCCAGAGGTTGAAGAACTTGAAGAAGATGAACAGGACCGCGGCGGCAAAGAGGCCGACGACGGCGATGAGCGCGAACAGCCACGGGCCTTCGAGGGACTGACCGAGCGTGGTAGGCAGGACGAGCGAAGCGGGCATATTCAAAATCCCTGAGAGGTTGGCGGAACGACGGCTCGAGAGCCGGTGTGTTATGCAGTCTATCCCGGTGAGATGCCCGTCTCTATACTCGCGGCGTCATGGAATTTTGAACTTTTGAGCGAGAGGCAAACATGCGTGCGATCGTCACCGGTCAGGTCGGGATGGATAAGAAGGATTACCTGCAGAAGGTGGTTGATTTCGCGGGTGGGCAGGGCGAGACGCTCAAGCTGTTCAACGTCGGCGACATGATGTACGCCGAGGCGAGCGACGTGGCCCCCGGAAGGATTTTGGATTTGCCGTTGTCGCGGTTGAAGTCGCTGCGTCGCGCGGCGATGAAGGACATCATCCGCGAGGCCGAGGGTCAGAAGAACGTCATCATCAACACGCACGCGACCTTTCGTTGGCGGCACGGACTGTTCAGCGCGTTCGATTTCGATCAGTTGCGTGCGTTCAAGCCCGACGTGGTGATCTGTCTGCTGGACAACATCGAAGTGGTTCACGCTCGGTTACACCGGGACCACGACGTCGACGCGACGCTGAAGGACCTGATGGTGTGGCGTGAAGAAGAGATTATGGCCAGCGAGTTGCTGGCCCAGGCGTTCGAGATCCCGAATCAGTTTTACGTGTTATCGCGCGGCCGACACGCGGACACGACGCAGACGGCGTACCGGCTGATCTGCCGGCCGGAGTACCGGAAGGTGTACCCGAGCTTCCCGATGACGCACGTCGAGAAGTTGCCGGAGGTGCTGAAGGTCATCGACGCGTTCCGGGCGGAGCTTGCCGAGAAGTTTGTCGCGTTCGATCCGGGAGACGTGGACGAGAAGATTTTGCTGGACCGGTCGATAGAGGCGTCGCGGGAGGCAAAGGATTTTATTGAGGTGCACCCGGGATCGTTCATGGGCGGCAAGGAGATGCTGAAGGTGCCGGTGCGGCAGGTGCTGGACATCGCGGGGGACGTGGACGGGCAGATTTACGCGCGGGATTTTCAGATGGTGCGTCAGAGCGACATGATCGTGAGCCTGGTGCCGAACCTGCCGGACGGTTCGCCGGGGTTAAGCAGCGGCGTGGAGCGGGAGTTGCAGCACGCGTTCGATCACGGCAAGGAGGTGTACGTGGTGTGGCACCCCGAGAAGAACCCGAGCCCGTTCATTACGGAGACGGCAACGAAGTGGTTCCGCAGCGTGGACGAGGCGCTGAAGCACTTCGAGGAAGCGGGGATGTATCCGGCGGTGAATCTGTTCGGGCAATAAGCTTGGTCGCTGAAGCGACCAGGCCGTAGGTTGCCCGGATGCGCGAGTGGTGCCGACGAGTTCGAGCGTCTCTCCTGCCCTACGCGTTGCAGCGGCGGGGCGGGGCGAAGGTCGCGGTGGGCAATCGCGGCGAAGCGTTGGCGGCGAAACACTTCCGGAGAGCGGGCTGGCGGGTGATTGGGCGGAACGTGGCGGTCGCCGGCGGGGAGATCGATCTCGTGGCCGAGGCGAAATACGGCACGGTGGCGGTCGTGGAGGTCAAGACCGTGTCGCGGCGCGTCGGGCAGACGGTTGATGCGAAATGGTCCCCCGAGCGGCAAGTGAACACAACGAAGCGGCAGCAACTCCGCAAGCTGGCGGCGGCGTTGTGCGCGGCGAAGGGGTGGCCGAAGTCGCGAGTGCGGTTCGACATCGTGGCGGTGGAGTTGCGTGACGACGGGACGCACGAGCTGCGGCATCACGCGGCGGCGTTTGGGTGGCGGGGGCGATGAAGGCGGTCGAATAGATCGCCGAATCGCACATCATCTCCAAACATGTCGGCGAGGCTGACCCGGTATCGGCGTTCGAGTTCAAGTGACAGGCACTCAAGTTCAAGAGCGTCAGCACCGAGGTTTCGATTTGGCGGATAAATCCAACGATAAATATCCATGATCCTGTCATCGGGTCGAAGTTTGGCGGTCAGTTTGCGTGGCAGCCCCATTTCGTCAACCACCGATTCAAGAAAACTGCGTACCGCCAATGTTCTTTCACGGCGACAACGAGCTCTCCAAGCAAACCCAGCGCACGATCTCTGAGCGACCCTGCCAAACGCAATGCGTCGAGCAGAATTTTCCAACCCACACATCACGATGTATAGCAAAGCTAAGGTCGCGACAAGAAACCAGATCAGAAATTCAAAAGCGATCGCCATAAATCAATGCTCGCTTTGTTTCGCCTGGGCGACGCTCAGGGCGGCGAGAAACTCGGTGTAGTTGCCCGCCCCGACCGCCTCACGGCGGACCTCGTCTTTGCCGAGCGTGCGGGCGACGATGTCGAGCAGTTCGATTTGGGTCTCGGGCTGGTCGTCGGGCGTGAGGATGAGGCAGACGATTTCGGCGAGTTGGCCGTCTGCGGCGTCGAAGTCGATGCCGGCGGGCGAGAGGCCGATGGCGACAAGCGGCTCCTTGAGGTCGGTCAGCCGGGCGTGGGGCACGGCGATGGCTTGGCCCAGGCCGGTGGACATGAGCTGCTCGCGTTGCCAGACGGCGGCGTCCACGATCTCGGGGCTGCGGCCCAGGTGCTCGGCGGCGAGCGTGCTGAGCTGCCGGATCGCATCGCGTCGGGTCGCGCAATCGAGCACCTTGAACGCGTCGGCGTCGAGGAAGTCGGCGAGCTTGCGTTTGGATTTTTGGCCCAGCGCGAACTGCATACCCGGGCCGGCGAACAGCGACGTGGCGATGGCCATGACGACGATCGCGACGAAGAGCGTCTCGTTGATGAGGCCCGCTTCGAGCGCCAGCTGGCCCAGGATGATCTCCATCGCGCCGCGGGCGGACATGCCGAAGCCCACCGCCCAGGACTCGCGTTTGCTTAGGCCCGCGAGCTTGGCCCCGAAATAGCAGCCGAACACCTTGCCCGCGATGGCGATCCCCAGCACGAGCAAGACGGCGACGAAGTCGAAGCCCTCGATGAAGTTGACGCGGAGCCCGACGCCGGCGAAGAAGATCGGCGCGAAGATGTTGGTGATGAACTGCTCGATGGTTTCGCGGGTCTGGGCGCGGAGGTGTTTCGAGTCGCCGATGGCCACGCCGGCGAGGAAGGCGCCGAAGATCGAGTGGATGCCGATCGCCTCGGTGGCCGCGCCGCACAGCAGAGCCATGACGAGCACGAAGCCCAGTACGCCGCCGGGCCAAGAGGCGTGGGCGATGATGAAGGGCAGGATTTTGTTGGCCGCCCAGCGCCCGGCGGTGAGCATGCCCGCGACGAACAACAGCGTAAGCCCGATGGTCATGCCTAAGCCCGAGCCCGCTCCGCCGGAGGCCGCTTCTTCGGCACCGAGTCCGATTTCCGGAGCCGCGGTGATCATGGCCAGCACCACGGCGAATCCGATCCATCCGAGCAGGTCGTTGACCATGGCCGAAGACATAATCAGCATGCCCATGTCGGACTTGAACATGTTCAGGTCCATCAGGATTTTCGCAATGACGGGCAGGGCGGTGATGGACATGGCGATGCCGACGAACAGCGCGAAGGTCAGCAGGGCGTCGGACTCCACGTCATAGCCCATCTGCGTTGGCAAGAGGTACGCCCCGCCAAAGCCCAGCGCAAAGGGGATGACCATCCCGGTGATCGACACGGCCGCGGCGGCTTTGCCTTGCCGCCAGACGACGGAGAGATCGACCTCGAGCCCGGCGACCAGCAGCAGGAACGCGACGCTGAGGTTCATCAGCATGAGCAGCGAGATGTAGACCGGGCTATAGGGCTTCTCGCTTTCGATCGCGGCATCGCCACTTTCCACCGCATCCACGACGTCGGCGAGATTCGCTTCACTTCCCAAGGAGCCGGCGACATTGGCGTCGATCACCGTGTGGGCGGTTTCGTATTGCGGGAAGAGCCAGTCGAAGGCCTCAGGGGCGACTTGGTAAAAGACGGTTTGGCCGAGGATGACGCCGGCGAGGATTTCGCCCAACACCGCGGGTTGACCGAAGCGTCGCGCGATTTCACCCAGCAGCCGGGCCAGGCCCAACAGCACCGCCAACGACAGCAGGAAGACCGTGATTTGTCCCGGCGTCAAGGCGCCGGCGGCGAGCGTGGGTGCGGGATAAAAGTTGAAAAGCGAGGCGGGCGCGGCGGCGTCGGTCGCGAGCAGGGTGTCGATCACGTGCGGATTCCTTCCGGGTTGGGCCGAGTATAGACGGCCCGGGAAGCAGGATACTTGGGAAGCTGCGAGGTCTGCGCCGGTCGGGCGGGATGCGCGGCCGATCATTCGGGTGTTCTTTTTCGGTTTGACTCAAGCGGCGAACGCGGGCCCCGGGGCGCTCGTAAACTGAAGGTGGTGGAAAACGACGAATCGCCCAGTGTTGACGGGAGGACCTGCGCAACCGCGACGGGACGCGGCGTGGTTTGGCTGCGCTCGGGGGCGTCGGCACCGGCGGGGCTGTTGAATGTCTTGGCCGCCCGGGGACTCCGGGTGACGGTGGTGGTTGACGCGGCCGCGGCGGTGCGCGAATTGATCCGCGGAGGCGTCACGTGTTTGGTGTTGCACGAGGCTTGGCGGTTGTCGCGGGTGGGCGAACTGCTGGACACGCTGGACCGCTACTTCCCGGAAGTCCGCGCGATGCACTTCGGGCAAGACGCACGCGTGGATGCGCGGTTGGCGACGTTGGGGGCTTCGGGCCTGAACGCAATCGTGGACACGGGCACCGAGGAGTCCGGTGAAGACGAGAGGAACCCGACAAAGACGGCCGACGCCGCGCTCAGCAGCCGCGTGACGGTCAGCGAGGCGGAACTGGCGATGTTGCTGGGGCCCGTGGACGGCGAGGATGACGAGACGACGGAAGGGGCGCCGCGATGAGCGCCGCGTTTTCGCCGCACCGCAACGGGCAGCACGACGATCACGACCAACCCCGGATCGTCGTCGCCGGCGGCGGCGCGTTGGCGGCGAGAGTGGCCGGCGCGGCGGCGGGTTCCGCGACGGTGGTGGCGGTGCCTGGCGTATTGGCCGCGCTGGCGGAAGTCGCACAGCAACGGAAACACCACCAAGCCCACCACAACGGAAACACGCCCGTTCGCGATCGTGTGGTGCTGGACGGGCGGTGTCTAGAAGGCATCGAAGCGACGACGTTGGCGACGCTGCACGAATTGGGTGTGGGCGATCGCGTGTTGCTCGTGGGCGTGCCCCGCGAAGCGGCCGTGGCGGCGGGGTGGTCCGCGTCCGCGGCGATCGATATGGATGCGTCGTTGGAACGCTGGTCCGCCGCACTGGAAACGGCGGGGCAGATTCAACACCCGGAACATGCGGTTGATACGGCGCGATCCGAAGGTGTCGGCGAAGCCACGCGGCACAGCTCCGTTGCAGAGCCGTCGCCGCTTCACCCCGAGTCGCTGCGGCTGGACCTGCGCGACGGTGATTCAGAACTGGTTCAGGCGATCTTGGATATCGGGGCCGAGGGCGGCAAACGGGCGCCACGGATCGCGCTGAGCATCGCGCAACATCGCAGCGGGGTCAACGGCCTTGGCCTGGTCGTCCACGAGCGTGGCGAGGTGCCCGCGGATCACGCGTCGGCGTTGGTCGCCTTCCGCGGTGAGACTTACGGCTCGCTGCACGCGCCCACCCACCCCGAGCAGGGTTCTGCGCAGACGCGGGCCGAGTTGGCGGACCGGCTCCAACCCTGGGCGGATTGGCTTGCCCGATGGATCGCGCTGGATCAGCAAGCCCGCCGGCTGCGCGACATGGCGATGCGTGACGAGCTCACCGGCGTGTGGAACCGGCGCTACTTTGACCGCTTCCTCGCGCGGTTGATCGATCGCGCCGGCGGCGACCGCCGGCAGGTCACGCTGATGGTCTTCGACATCGACGACTTCAAGAAATACAACGACACGCACGGGCACGCGGCCGGCGACGACATCCTCAAAGCCGCGGCCGAATTGATGCAAAGCGTCGTGCGGGATCACGACGTGGTGGCCCGGATCGGCGGCGACGAGTTCGCGGTGATCTTCTGGGACGCCGAGCGGCAGCGTGAAGAAGGCAGCACGCACCCCGACGACGTCGCCAACATCGCCAAGCGGTTCCAGGCCGCGGTATGCGACCTGCGGTTCCCCGCGCTCGCCCGCAGTGACATGGACACGCTGACGATCTCCGGCGGGCTGGCGGGTTTCCCCTGGGACGGCCGGACGCCGGCGGAGCTGCTGCACCACGCCGACCTGATGGCGATGGAATCCAAGCGCAGGGGCAAGAACGCGTTGACGTTTGGGGCCGGCGCGATCCGCTGTGAGCTCCCCCCGCCCGGAAATGGCTGAGGGTCCTTGGGGCGGGGGCTCGGCCATGGTTGGGGTCGCCTCTGGTTTATCATGCACTCAGCGATCGCCGATCGCCGATTTATTGCACGCGGTCCCGATTGCCGGGCAGCTTGGTCGGGTTGTTTTCGACAGCCGCCGCTTGCGTCCACACCGATCTCAAACCCACACGAGGCATGCGATGTCGTTCGATTCCACCGTTCACCAGAAGGCCGTCGAGCTCGCCAAGCTCACTTACGAAATCACCGGCGCGGCCGGCTCGGGGCACCCGTCCACGGGCGCGTCGCTGGCGCACCTGCTGAGCGTCTTGCTTTACAAGCATCTGCGGTTCGAGCCGATGAACCCCGGGCATCCGAGTTCGGACCGCCTCGTGCTCAGCGAAGGGCACGCCGTCCCGGTGGTCTATGCCGCGATGGCGGACATCGGCATCGCGTATCGCGTGCCGACCGACGCAGGGTTTGGCACGGGCGACCTCAAGCCGATGAACATGGATATCGCCAAGACGCTGCGGGCCATCGATTCGCCGGTGGACGGGCACCCGAATCCGCCGCTGGGCTTCCCGTTTTTCGACGCGGCGACGGGTTCGCTGGGGCAGGGCTTGAGCGTGGCGGCCGGCCTCGCGCTGGCGGCACGCATGGACGGCATCGATAAGCGCATCTTCTGCATCATCGGCGACGGCGAATCGCGCGAAGGCCAGATCTGGGAAGCGGTGGATTTCATCGCGGACCAGAAGCTCAACGCGGTGTGCACGATTTTCAACGCCAACGCCTTCGCGCAGAGCGACGCCGTGGCCGGGCAGCAGACTGCGGACGTGTTGGTGAAGAAGCTCGAAGCGGTGGGCTTCGACGTGCTGGACATCGATGGTCACAATCCGTCCGCGATCGCCGACGCACTGGCCGCACACGACGAGGCGGCGCAGCATCCCGACGCCGGGCCGGTCGCGATCGTCGCGCGGACCGTTAAGGGTTGGGGGGCCGCCTCGCAACAGGGCAACGGCCACCACGGCACCGCGCCCACCGGCGACGCGCTCGCCTCGGTGCTCGCCGAACTCGACGGCACGGGCAAGCAGCTCGGCGCGACCGCCGACACGCCGTTGAAGCGTGAACTGATGGTCTCGCAGAAGCCCGCCGCGCCGACCGTCAGTGCTTACCCCAGTTTCGACGCCGCGCTCAAGCAGTTCGGACAAGAGGCCGTGCTCGAACAAGGCAAGATGGCTACGCGCAAGGCCTACGGCGTGTCGCTGCGGGCGTTGGGCCACACACACTCCAACGTGGTCGCGCTCGACGCGGACGTGCGCGGCTCGACCGGCGCGGCGGATTTTTATAAGGACGAAGCGTTGAACGAGCGCTTTGTCGACGGCCGGATCGCCGAGCAGAACCTCGTGTCGGCCGCGCTGGGTTTGACCGCCGCGGGCAAGGTGCCGTTCGTCTCGACGTTCGGCAAGTTCCTGACGCGGGCTTACGACCAGATCGAAATGGCGATCCTTTCGAGTTCGCCGTTACGCCTGGTCGGCTCGCACGCCGGCTGTACGCTGGGCCCGGACGGCCCGTCGCAGATGGCGCTCCCGGACGTTGCGTGGTTCCGTGCGTTTTCGACGATGCAGTTTCCCAACGGCAAGCCGGGTTGCACGGTGCTCACGCCGTCCGATGCCTATGCCTGCCACGCGTTGGTCGGCCTGATGGCTCAGCACGACGCGCCGACGTACCTGCGCACCATGCGGCCGGATACCGAGTTTCTTTACAGCGCGGATACCAAGTTCGAACTCGGCGGCATGGAACTGCTGACGCAAGGGCGGGACCTGCTCATCGTCGCGCAGGGTTACATGGTGCACGAAGCGAATGCCGCGCTCGAAAAGCTCGACGCGGCCGGCATCGACGCGAGCATCGTGGACCTGTACAGCCTGCCGTTCGACGAAGACAAGCTCGCCGACCTTGCGAACGACCACGGCGGCATGGTGCTCACGGTCGAAGACAACTACGGCGGCGGCATGGGCTCGGCCGTAGCGGATGCGCTCGCGGCCACCGGCGACGGATTCACGGTGCAGCAGATGTTCGTCAAGCGGCTGCCCAAGTCGGGTAAGTCCGGAGACGACATTTTAAAATATTGCGGTTTGACGGCCGACGACATCACGGCGTCGGCGATGGAGATGCTTTCATTGACGCCCGCGTAAACGCGGGTTCGGTTTTGTTTCGGACTTCCATCCGGAGTTGGCGATGCCCATCGAGATCGCGTGTGGCTGCGGTAAGCGTTTCCGGTTGAGCGATGCGCACGCGGGCAAGTCGGGGACATGTCCGGCCTGCGGCGCGGCGTTTTCGGTGCCGGTGCCCAAGGCGTGGCGCGACACGGAGCAACATCTAGAGGATGGCGTCGGTGCGTTCGAGCTGGCGGAGTTGGACGCGCCGGCCGACGTCGAGATTCGCAAGATCGACACGCCCGAGAAAAAGCGCAAAGGCCGGACGTGTTCGGCCTGCAACGCGCCAATGGCCGAGCGGGCGATCATCTGCACGGCCTGTGGACGTTCGACGCTGACCGGCAAGATCGTGAAGGCGGATGCCGAGCAGGATGCGCGGACGAAGCGTGGTTTTTTCCTGTTTCGTCCGCTGGTGGAGTTTGGTTCGTTGCGGGTGTCGCCGGCGTTGTTGCTGGTGCTCGCGTTGCTGATCGCGGTGCCGGTGTACTGGTGGGTGAACGGGCCGGGTCAGAAGTTGGCGGTGTACGACGCGGGGCGGGTGTGGGTGTTGCCGGCGATGACCTCGGGCGCGACGCGGGATGGGTTTTCGCTATTGACCGGTCAGGGTGACATGAGCCTGGGCGTGGAGGGCGGGATTGCCGGGGTTGTGGGCGGTCAGGCGGACGATGGGGATGCGCTGCATTATTCGGTGGGCGGGCAGGACGAGTTGTGGGTGCTGCGGGACGGCGATGGCGCTGGGGCGGACGCGGGGCAAGGCATCCTGCTGGAAGTCGGTTTGCAGCAGACGGTGATTCGGGCGGCGGGTTCGACGTCCGGCTACGACGCGGTGGTGAAGGCGAGCGATTTCGAGTTGGTCCCGCTGGAGAATCAGCACGGCGGGGCGGCGCTTCCGGCGAGGCTGCTGAGCGCACGGTTCTTCAAGAGCGAAGCGGTGCTGGACCTGGGCGGCGCGAAGACGACCAATGTGCACGCGGCGCTGCCGACCGGGGAACCGACGCGGTTCAACGAACAGAAAGAGCGCGGGCGCGTTTCGGCCATCGCGGTGTACGACGGGGATACGCGGGGCACGGTGCGGCTCTCGGCGTCGCGGAGCTACGACGGCATGCCCGCGATGCCGGGGGTATCAGCCACGGGTCAGCTGACCACGACGCACCCGGCTGCGCCGGGTTTTGCGGTTGAGCATCGTTACCACGGCGGCAGCGTGACCGTGGATTGGGACGACGTGGACGAGGGCCGGTGGGCGAAGGGGCGGATTCGCGAGCACGCGGACATGTCGCCGTACCACCGGTATAAGTTCGGGTTGCTGTTCTTGCCCCCGGAAGATGGCGGCCCCGTCGGCGGGAGGTACGCGGTGCGCTACGCGGGGCGGGCGTTGGCGACGGTGGAGATTGCCAGCGGCGCGGCCGTCTCGACGCAGGTCGCGTCGGGTACGGGCACGGGTTCCGGAGCTTCCGGGGGGGCGTCGGGGCCGTCTCCGGTCTCGCCGATTCGTCGGCAGCAGGGCGCGCCGCCGACGCGCCAGATCAACCCGAACAATCCGCTTTCGTACTTCGACATTTTGCTGGAGTCACGCGATCGGGCGCGGGGCATCGTGGCGGCGAGCAACCTCCGGCAGATCGGTTTGTCGCTGCTGACGTATATCGATGCGCACGGAGATTGGCCCGAGTCTTTTGAGGAATTGGAGGGTCACGTGCCGGGGATCCAGGCGCTGCTGGCGAATCCGCGGACGGGCGAGGACCCGGGATTTTTGTACGAGAAGCCGGCGGCGGGCGCGGACCCGGGGGCGACGCCGGTGGTGTGGGAGACGTTCAACGGGGCGAAGGACCCGAACGGGGCGGTGCTTTATGCGGACGGGAGTATTCGATAGCCAGCGACCGGTTACCAGCCCGCCTAAGCTCGGGCAATGAATGTCTTGATCATTGCGTGTTCGTTGAATCCGGTGAGCCGGTCCGCGGTGTTGGCGGCGGCCTTGGCGGAGCGTTTGTCGGGGGACGCGGTGTCGGTGGAGGTGGTGGACCTACGGGACGTCACGTTGCCTTTATGCGATGGTGGATCGGCCTACGCGGCCCCGGAAGTCGGAGAGATGTCGCGGAAGATTTCGGAAGCAGACGCGGTGATCTTGGCGGTGCCGATCTACAACTACGACGTGAACGCGGCGGCCAAGAATTTGATCGAACTGACGGGCAAAGCGTGGATCGGGAAAGTCGTCGGCTTCC
>JBCCDN010000025.1:0-25534 GCA_039030755.1 Planctomycetota bacterium
AACAGTTTTCGCTGGGCGTGGGTTGCGTGGCGGGCGGGGATCCCGAAACGCATCGGTTACGCGCGGGACGGCCGGGGTGCGATGCTGACGGATCGTCTTGTGCCGCGACGGGTCGGCACGCGTTTCCTCGAAGTGCCGACGTTGGAGTACTACCTTCAACTGGCGAGGTTTCTTGGGGCCCAGGGCAAGGACGCGGCGATGCGTTTGCCGGTGGACGATGCGGCCGACCGCAACGCCCAACGGCTGCTGGAGTGCGCGGAGAGTCGGCCAATCGCGCTCCTGAACCCCGGGGCCCAAAAGCCCGAGAAGCGCTGGCCTGCAGAACGCTTTGCGGCGCTTGCCGACCGATGCGTTGACCAGCTCGGCTTGGCCGTTGCGGTCACGGGGTCGCCCGCAGAGCGTGCGATCGTAGACGCGGTGTGCGACGCGGCCGATGCCGAAATGATGAACCTACCCAAGCTCGGTGTCGATTTGTCCACCCTCAAAGCCATCGTCCAACGCGCTGCCGTGCTTATCACCAACGACACCGGGCCGCGTCATCTCGCCGCCGCCGTCAACACGCCCGTCGTTACGCTATTTGGTCCGACGACACCGGCTTGGACCGAGATCGATTTTCCGTTCGAACGCATCGTGACCGCCACGCCCGACGCTTCGCCCGGTCCGATGGGCAACATCTCCGTGGATGCCGTGTTCGCCGCGACCGTGGAGCTAATTGACGCTGTGCAGGGTTCGGATGTGTACGCCGCTGACCACGCGTGGGTTGCCGGTGGTATGGCGGGGCCATCCTCGTGACCGCGTTGGACGCAGCGAGCACGGAGCCGCACGAAGTGGCGGGCGACCCTCAGTCGCCGATGCGCATCGCGGTCGTGATCGAGCGTTACAACCCCCAGGCCGGCGGCGCCGAGAAATCCACCGCTCAGATCGTCGAGCAACTCGTCCAACGCGGCCACGCCGTCACGCTGATCGCTGGCGCGTGCAAACCCGACCACGATCCACCCGGCGTCGAGGTGCGTTGTCTCGCATACCGCAAAAGCTCGTCCCCGATCCGGCTCTGGCGGTTCGCACGTTGGGCGAAGCGAGAACTCTTGTTGCTGCAAGCCGACGCCTCGCTTTCGATCACGATGGCCGTACCCGCGTCCGTGGTGCAGCCGCGCGGGGGCACGATCCGCGAAACCCTCGAACGCAACATCGCCCTCCGTACGCCCGGATGGAAGCAACGCAAAAAACGCATCGAGATTGCACTTGATCCTAAGCAGCGCTTATTGCTCCGCCTTGAGAAGCGCACGCTCAACGATCCGGCGGTTCACGCCGTCGCGTGTGTGTCTCGCTACGTGGCCCAGCAACTCCACCAGCACTATGCGTTCCCTGCCGATCGCTGCGTGGTGATCCCCAACGCGTCGGTCATGCCGGCGATGCCCTCGAAACAACGGCTACAGAGGCGCGACGAAATCCGACACGTCTTCGGCATCGCCGAAGACGCGACGGTCTTCGTCTTCGCCGCGCAGAATCCCAAGCTCAAAGGCATCGACACGCTGCTCCCGGCGTTGCGCTCAATTGTGGATCGCGGCAAAGTGCGTAACCCGGTGCTGCTCCTCGCCGGGGCTTACGACTTTGGGGTGCAGCAGCGCGTCGCCGAACTCGGTTTGCGCGATGGGGTTCGGCTACTCGGGCAGACCTCAGACATGGCAGGTCTTTTTGCCGCCGGTGACATCACGGTGTTGCCGAGTTGGTACGACCCCAGCAGTAAGGTCGTCCTTGAGTCGCTGATGATGGGGGTGCCCGCGATCACGACCGCGTTCAACGGGGCCGGCGATCATCTTGGGCCATCCGACCACGACCCAAACACGCCCGTGCGTGGCCGGGTCATCGCCGACCCCCGCGACGCCGCTGCGCTCGCCGCCGCCATGGCCGATCTCGCCGATCCCACAGAACACGCCCGCTGCGTTACGAACTGTGCCGGCCTGGCCGACCAACTCAGCATGGCCCGCCACGTGGATGCCCTGGAAGCCCTCCTCCGGGAAGCTGCAGAGGCCCGCTCGAACGCCCCGAAACGCGCTCTTGCACCCTGAACGCCGATTCGGGTATGCTAATCGGCTCGACGCAACGAATCGAAACGCCTTCGGGTTCCCGCTATGCCGACCATCAACCAACTTATCCGTAAGCCTCGCCGTACCCCGACCTTTAAGTCCAAGTCTCGGGACCTGGACCAGTGTCCGCAGCGACGCGGCGTCTGTCTCCAAGTGAAGACCGTCACGCCCAAGAAGCCCAACTCCGCGCTCCGTAAAGTCGCCCGTGTGCGTCTTTCCAACGGCAAAGAAGTCACGGCTTACATCGGCGGCGAAGGCCACAACCTGCAGGAGCACAGCATCGTGCTCGTCCGCGGTGGCCGTGTTCGCGACCTCCCGGGTGTCCGCTTCCACGTCGTCCGCGGCGCTCTGGACAGCCTGGGCGTCGACGGCCGCAAGCGTGGCCGCAGCAAGTACGGCGTCAAGAAGCCCAAGGGCTGATCCCAACGATTCATTGATGTTCAAGGCAAGTAATCGTCCTCGGCACCCCCGGAGACGGTGAACGAGGCAACGCCCCGCGATCGTTTCGCGATGCGAAGCCCGACAGCCCACCAAAGGAGTGCCCACCATGGGACGCGGATTCACCAAGTCGGAAGAACAGCTCAAGCCCGATCCCCGCCACGGCGACAAGGTCTTGGCCCGCTTCACCAACTGTGTCATGCAAGACGGCAAGAAGACCGCGGCCCAGCGCTGCGTGTACGGCGCCTTGGACCTGATCCAGGAACGCCTTGAAAAAGACAAGGTCGAAGACACCGAAGCGATCGACGTGTTCCGCCGGGCCATCGAGAACGTCAAGCCCAACGTCGAGGTCCGCTCGCGTCGCGTCGGCGGCACAAACTATCAAGTGCCGATGCAGGTCACCCGCAAGCGTCAGCAGTCGCTGGCCTTCCGCTGGATCATCACCGCCTGCCGCAAGCAGAAGGGCCGGCCGATGCACATGAAGCTCGCTCGTGAGCTCTGGGACGCCTACAACAAAGAAGGCCAGGCGATGAACACCCGCGACCAGATCCACCGCATGGCCGAAGCGAACAAGGCTTTCTCGCACTTCGCTTGGTAAGCCGTGGAAAACTCAATCTTCGCGAAGCCCACGGATGCACTCCGTGGGTTTTTCATACCCACTCCCTTACGATACAGGCATGCCTGATGCCACCCACAAATGCCGCCTCGTCTTTGCCGACGGCAGCGCCGATCAGCCGTGCCTCTGGCAGATGTCCCGCCAGTTCCCCGGCGTCCAATTCGACATCCGTCTGGACGAAACGATGACGCGTGGCGTCATGGTCGTGAACTTTGCCGGTGACGCGGAGGACCTCCGACACGCTTGGCAGTTCCTCCGCGATCAGGGTGTCGATGTCCACGTGATCGAAACCATTGCGGCCACGTGACGTTTCCGTTATTGCCCAATGATCTTCGGTACGCCCGGCAGATACGCCTCCCGCAAGTCGGCGCCGAGGGGCAATCCCGACTTGCCGATGCGTCCGTCCTCATTGCGGGGTGCGGCGCGTTGGGATCGGCTTTGGCGGAGACGCTGTGCCGTGCGGGCGTCGGATCTGGGGTCGGCCGACTGGTGATCGTCGACCGCGACATCGTCGAACGATCCAACCTTCAACGGCAGACGCTCTTTGACGACCTCGACGCCGAGCAAGCGCTCCCTAAAGCGATCGCGGCCGAGCAACGTCTGCGTGAGATCAACCCAACTGTTCAAATCGAAGCCCACGTCGCCGATCTGGACGCCGGCAACGTGGAAGCGTTCACGGGCTGCGGCGATGATTCGAAGCAAGTCGATGTGGTCGTGGACGGCCTCGATAACTTTGAGACGCGCTATTTGCTGAACGACGTCGCCGTGAAGCACGCGATCCCGTACGTCTACGGTGGGGCGGTTGGCACCACCGGCACCGCGATGGTGGTGCTTCCGCATTCAGCATCCCCCGAGGTTCCGCAGACCCATCGGGACACGCCTTGGGAACAACTCGGTTTGGCGACGCCCGACCTGCGCGACCTCTTCGAAACGTTGCCCCCGCCTGGCTCCACCGCGACTTGCGACACCGCCGGCGTTCTGGGCCCGCTCATTGCGATGGTGGCCGCGTGGCAAGCGACCGAAGCGCTCAAGATCTTGCTGGGCGATTGGGAACGCGTGAATCGCAAGCTGTTGAGCGTTGATCTGTGGGCCAACCGTATGACGCATTTGGATGTCGCCGCCGCGTACGACGCGTCTACGGGAATCTGTTCCAAACTAAGGCGCTTCGAGTTTCTCGAGCGGGCGACACGTGGCGGGGCCGTAAAGCTCTGTGGCCGCGATGCCGTGCAGGTCGCGCCACCCGCGCCCACGCGGGTTGATGTTTCGCGGCTGACTAAGCGGTGGGCCGGCGTCGTCGGCCACGTCCGGGCTGCGCCTTTCATGGCCCGGGCCGAACTCACCGGCGAAAACGACGGCCTCACGCTGACCGTCTTCGAGGACGGCCGAGCGTTGGTCCAAGGTACCGACGATCCAACGAAAGCCCGCGCCGTTGTTGCTCGGTATCTCGGTTCTTGAGAAAGCCGAACATTACGCCGCAGAATCGGGCCGCAACAACTGCTCGCGCTGAATCATCACTTTCAGCGTGTGGCAGACCAACTCGAGCTGCGTTTCGTCCAGACGGTTGAAGAACGGCAACGCGATCGTCCGTTGGCTCGCGCGTTCGGCAAGAGGGAAGTCGCCGGGCTTAAACCCGAATTGCTCTCGATAAAAAGGTTGCAGATGAATGCACGGGAAGTAGTTGCTCGCGCCGATCTCGTGCCGCTTCATCCCCGCGATGATGCGATCCCGTTCGACCCGTCCATAACTCGAAGCCAACCGTGCGACGAAGACAAACCACGACATATCGTCTTCGCTGCCCGGCTCCACCGTTGGCAACACCAGATCGTCCCAGTCCATGAGCCGTTCCATGTACGACCGCGCGACGCGTCGCCGTGCTTCGAGCATCTCGTCCAGACGCTCCATCTGGGCGACGCCCAGTGCCGCGGCGATTTCGGAGAGTCGGTAGTTGTAGCCCAGGCGTTCGTGCGAGAGCCAAGAGCCCACCGTGTTGTCGCTGCCTTGGTGGGCTTCAACGGTACGTCCTTGGTTGCGGAGCGATCTGCACGTCGCCGCGAGGCGTTCATCGTCGGTCACGATCATGCCGCCCTCGCCGGTGGCGACCTGCTTGTTGGGATAGAAGCCGTACACCCCAGCCCGCCCGAACGAGCCGACCTTGCGGCCGCCCGCCGCGACGCCACCCAGCGCTTCGCAGCAATCTTCGATGAGAGCCAGGTCGTGCTTGCCGGCGAGTTGTTCGAGCGCGGCCATGTGTGTCGTGTTGCCGAACACCTCGACGGCGACAATGGCTTTGGTTTTGTCGGTGATCTTCGCCTCGGCCTGCGCGGGATCAAGATTCAGACTCCGCGGGCAGATGTCCGCAAACACCGGCGTCGCGCCCACCATCAAAATCGTGTTCGCCGACGCGATGAACGAGAACGGCGTCGTGATCACTTCGTCACCCGGGCCGATGCCCAAGGCCAGCAAGACCAAATGAAGCCCGGCCGTGCCCGAGGACACCGCCACGCCTTGCGACCGATCGCTCCGCACCGCGACGAGGTCTTCAAACCGCTCCTGCATCGGCCCCAAACTCAACCGACCGCTTCGCAGCACTTCCGTCACCGCGTCGATTTCGTGGTCCGTGATATCCGGTTGGCTCAGGGGCAGGTCGCTCATGGCAGGATTATCGGGAAATTTCAGGGCCGTTCATCAGCGTCCGCGTTTTTTCATCAGATCCGCCTCAAGCACGCATAAACGCCAAATGGCTTCGACTCGTAGCGGATGGCTGATCGAGACGCCGCGTAGTTCGCTCCGATTCACCGGCGGCTCGTCGCGAGCCGGGCCGCCTTGTCGCGATTTCAGGAGCCAGAACGCGACGCGTTCGGAGAGGTCGCCGGGTGCTTGAGTGGCTTCGATGACGCGCGTCACCGTCGGCGAGAGCTCTTCGTCACAGTGTCCCATGTCGTACAGATCGTGATAGGCCAGCCACCGCCAGAACCCCGGATCGATCAAACCTTCGTGTTGCCATCCGGAAAGTTGGTCGGCGGCGGTCGGCTCGTGCACTAACCATCTCAGCAGTATCGCCTCGGCAGCATTCTCCGTTCGCCAGCGTTCGATCGGCGGGCGGCCGTCCGTGGCAAGCACGATCCAACTCGAACGTGAGAGGACCGACAAGGTGTCCGCGTCGAGGCGGTCTTGCTCCAGACAGATATTTAGCAAGGCCTCAAACAAATCGGGATGAGTTCGCAGGAGGGCAGCCGTCGTGGCCTCGAGCGCCGCACGCCAGTCCGCATCCTTTGTTGTTGGATCGGCGTCAATCCGTTGCATCCACGCGCCGAATCGGCGAAACGGCACGTGATCGTGCTGACTGAGTCGTTCGATCACCGAAGCCGGTACCCGCGGATACCACTGCATCGCCGCAGCGACCAAGCCTTCCTGAAACGCGGGTACTTCGGCGGCTCGAAAAGCGTCGTGCCACATCACTTCAATACCCGTTGCGCCGAAGCGGATCGCCACCGCGAGCGCTTCGTCCGACAACGCGGGGTTGGCTTTAGCCTGGGCCATGACCCGAGCAAACCCGCCCGCGACCATCGGCGGCATCTCCTCCGCCCAACGCAACGCCGATGTCGCTTCGGTTGTCGGCCGATCCGCGATCGCGGTTTCCTGCATCATCCGCTGCAGCGCTTCGAGCGCCGCCCGGTCGCCCCGCCCCGCGAGGATCGTCGCGGCACGACCGGCTAGTTTCGCGTCTGGTCCTTCAAGCATCTTCCGAAGCCAAGCCCAATCGTCGAGCTCAAGTCCCGCCCGCATCGCCGCCCGGTGGAGCATGTCGCGGTCCGAATCGTCGAGCAGTGTCGAGGTCCATAGTTGTCGCTTCGTCGGCCCGTCCACTAAGCCGTAGAACAGCCCGTAAATCAGAAGGACCGAGCGGTCCAACGCCTCATCCGTATTGGGAGTCGCCGCGATCGTCGCCGCGTCGAGCTTCGGCGGATCGCTCAGCCGCCCAAGTCCGATGCGAGCCTGCGACCGGACCTCCAACTCCGCTGCCGCCGTCCAGCGTTCCAACAGCGGACGGCTACGGGGGTCGCCTATCAACTGCATCACCTCGGCCGCACGCCCGAGCGGAACCTCCGCCAGCTCAAGCTCTTCCAGAAAAAGATCAACGGCCGTGTCCGCCGTCGCCCACGTCGGCAGAACCGACACGACACCCCAGACCCAAGCGAGCGATGTGATCCAGGCCCAACGCACAGCATTCATCTCTCAAATTTACAACCGACCGCCGATCCGCGTTGACCCAACCCCCGCCGCCCGCGACACTGCCCGGTTCGTATGCCGCCGCCGACGCCCCGAACCAACATCGCCGACCTGCACGCCTACACGCCCGGCGAGCAACCCACTTGGGCCGACACCGCGCATCCCACCCGGCCGACGATCAAGCTCAACACCAACGAGAATCCATATCCGCCGAGCGATGCCGTGCTCGACGCGATCCGGACCCTACCCGCCGAGGCGCTTCGGCTTTACCCGCCGCCGGCTTCCGCCCGGTTCCGCCAAGCCGCCGCCGACGCTCACGGCCTCACGCCCGACCACATCCTCGCGACCAACGGCGGCGACGAATTGCTCCGGCTGCTCATCACCTGCTACTGCGACGTCTCCGAAACCTCCGGCGGCATCGGCGTCACCGACCCGACCTATTCGCTCTATCCCGTGCTCGCCGCGACCCACGGCACCAACGTCGCGCCCATCGCTCGCCGTCCCGACGACTTCGCGCCGCTATCGCCGCAACAACTCGCCGACGCTTGGAACGATGCGAAGTGCCACCTCGCGTTCTTCGTCAATCCGCACGCGCCGTCGGGGCGACTCGAAGACCTGGCCTATCTCGAAATGCTCGCCGAGCACTTCCGGGGGCTGCTCGTGATCGACGAGGCCTACGTGGACTTCGCGCCGCGTGACGCAGTCGAACTGGTTCGACGCCGCGACGACGTGATCCTCCTCCGCTCGCTCAGTAAGGGCTATGCACTCGCCGGCCTGCGCTTCGGCTACGGCATCGCCGACGCCGGGATCATCGCCACGCTCGACAAAGCCCGCGATTCTTACAACCTGGATATCCTCGCCCAAGTCGCCGCCACCGCCGCCATCACGCACCGCGACCAAGCGAAAACGTCATGGCAGGCTGTGATCGCAGAGCGTGGCACGCTCACCGAGCAACTCCGCACACGCGGTTTCGTCGTGCTCGATTCCCACAGCAACTTCGTGTTGGCCACGCCCCCGGAAGACGCTCCACAAGCCGAAGCGATTTACCTCGGCCTCAAAGACCGCGACATCCTCATCCGCTATTTCAAAACCGCCAACCTCGCCGACCGCCTCCGCATCACGGTCGGCACCCCCGATCAAAACGCCGCGCTGCTTGCCGGCCTCGATCAACTCCTCCCGAGCTAACGCCATGCCGCGCACCGCCGACATCCAACGCAAAACCAACGAAACCGACATCCAGCTGTCGCTCAACCTCGACGGCACGAGCGAAGGCACCTTCAACACCGGCGTTGGCTTTTTCGACCACATGCTCACGCACGTTGCCAAGCACGGCCGACTGTCGCTGAACGTCACCTGCGACGGCGACACGCACATCGACGATCACCACACCGTCGAGGACGTCGGCATCGCGTTCGGCGAAGCGCTCACCCAGGCCCTCGGCGACAAACGCGGCATCGAGCGCTACGGCAGTTCCGATGTCCCGATGGATGATGCCTTGGCCCGTGTCGCGCTCGATCTGTCCGGCCGACCGGCGCTGGTGTTCCACGTCCCGTGGACCGGCTACGGCACGCAAGTCCCCGCGATCGTCGGCGAAACAATCGGTGTGTTCGATGTGCAACTCGTTCAGGAATTCTTCAACGCGGTCGCCACCAACGCAAAAATGAATCTACACATGGAAGTCCCGTGGGGCCACAACAACCACCATATTGCCGAGGCGTTGTTTAAGGCGTTCGGCCGTGCGTTGCGTCAAGCCGTGGCGATCACGCACGACGAGATTCCCAGCACGAAGGGCGTGCTTTGACGGACGCCGGCGGCCACCGGCCGCCGCTTGATGAAGCAGCCGCCCCAGTGGTTCGGGCGGCTGTTCGCGTTGCGGCGTATCGCCGCAACGCAACCACATCCTGCTTCACTTGCCAAAGAACGCGGACGGACCCGGCCCAACCGAGGCGGCCCACGCATCGCATCCCGCGTCGCTTCGCCCCCGGCCTCGCGTATCGACCACCGAAGGTTCTCGGGAACGTGCTCCACGCAAGTCGAACTCCGGGTTCCAGAAGCCCGCGTTCGATCAACGTAGGCCTCGCCCGGCCACTTCATGGCTACACCCACCCGCTTACCCCCGGCACCTCGCCACGCGATCGGCCTCCGATCCGCCGTCCGAGCCCAAGCTTATGCATGATTAAGCCAGACGAAGCGAGGGTTCCGGATCAAGCGTGCGCACATCTTCCAACTTAATACCGACGCGCTTGCGGATTACCCGTGCCGTCGGTGTAATCTTCCGGGCGAAAATTAAACACCACTTCGGGCCACGTTGCACGGATTTCATCGGTCACCGTGTCCTCGTCGTAGCGGTCAAACCAAGCTTGATAACCAGCCCCGGTTGTGGTGGAAGGGTTCTTGGAAAACGCCGCCGAGCCATCGGCTTTGTTGATGTTGGCGCCCTCGTCGTGACGCAGACCGACATAGGCCTCGTTTCCGTGGAAAAAATTGCCGTCGATATTTCCGGTCGTGGTCGAGGGCGTGTCGAACGCACGGCCGTCAAAAATAAGCACCGTCTCGGCGGGCGACGGGATTTCGTTGGCCCGGATGAACCGAAAATCCGGCGGGTTGGGCGCAACGCGGTTGTTCGTTGTCAGATTATTGACGCCGAAGTAGGCGTTCATTTTGTATGTCTGCTGGTTGCGTCGATCCGGATCGGTGCCCGGGAGGTCGTCGGGCAATTCGAGCCAAACCGGGTCTTGTTTGAATTGCACGTAGTTGCGTTCTCCCGTGTTGCCTCGTTGGTAATCTAAATTTTGCTGTGCGAGGTAATAGTCCAGCGCGTTGAACCACAAGGCTGAGCCAGATTGTTCCGCCGAAATGGCCGCGACGGTGTTGGAGTTGATCTGAGCCGGCTGAGGGTAGCGCCGGCTGTTGTCGAGCATGTAGCTCGTGGTGGCCGTGCCGAGCTGCCGCATGTTGCTTAAGCACACCGTGGCTTTGGCGGCCTCGCGGCCGCTACCTAGCACCGGCAGCAGGATCGCGACGAGCACGGCGATGATGCCGATGACCACGAGCAGTTCGAGGAGGGTAAAGCCCGGCCGTCGGGGGGCCGCGTCGGGGGTGGCGTGACGTCGCGTCGGCATCGGTTGCATGTCTCCGTTGTAAGGCCGGCGTGTGAGCGGGCCGTGAGCACACGCGACCAGGTTCGGATCGAAATCAGTCTAAGACGTCGGTGATCGCGGCGACGAGTTGCGTCGCGTCGGTGTCGGTGAGCTGTCCGGCGGGCCAATCGAAGCGGAAACGCTCCTTGTGCGGAGAGCCTTCACCGTAACGCGGGATCAGGTGAAAATGCACATGCATCACCGCCTGCCCGGCCGCGACGCCGTTGTTCTGGAGGACGTTGACGCCGGAACAGCCCGTCGCGGCCTTGACGGCCTTGACCAGCTTCGGCAACGCCGCGCCCAACGCCGCCCCCACCTCCGGAGGCACGTCCTCGAGTTCGACGTAGCAGGTCTTGGGGATCAGCAGCACGTGTCCAAAACTCACCGGCCCAATATCCAGAAACGCAAAGACGTGCTCGCCGTCATAAACGCGGTGGCTAGGCAACTCACCGGCGGCGATGCGTTCGAAGAGGGAGGCGGGCATCTGGGTTCCTCATCAGACGTGTTTGATCACGGGTCTTGCCGGCGGATCGTGACTGCAACCAAGCGGGGCAACGGCCGGCTGTTGTGGACGACCGAGCGGTCAAAGGTAGCGGTGATGGTGTACTCCTCGATGGGAGCGGAGAAGTCGTTGGCAGGGTAGCCGCGGACGAGGATGTAGGCGGTATACAGGTCCGAGCGGACGTCAAAGGCTTGCTTGAATGCGCCGAGGGCGGCGAGCCGTTCTTCGGCATCGTTGCGGTGGTCGTCGACGGTGATCCCCAGACCGTCGCTGGGGTCGAGATGGGGCTCGTATTCGTTGAAGTCGCCGACCATGGCGGCACCATTCGCTGGGGCGTCGAGGAAGGTGCCCGTGACATCGGCGTCGAGCAAATGTGCGAGGTCGGAGATCCCCAGACCGTGAACGGCACGGGATCGTTCAGCGGTACGAAAACCATTCGGGGCGGCGTGGGTCGGGTTTTCGCGGAACTGTCGAACTGCATTGCTAAGCGTTTCGCTATCTGCGGTATTGATCGGCAGCAGCCGCTCGAACATGTCGTTGAAGTTGCCGGCTTGGATATGCACCGTGTTGAGGTTGACCCGACCGGGCACGAGGCGTTCGTCGGTGTCGTCAACTTGGCCGTCACCATCGTTGTCGAGGCGGTCGGCTCCGGGTGCAAATGTCGAGACCCGCTCTAGTAACAGCGCGGGGAAAGTCGTCCGTAGATGGGAGGGGTCGTTGATGTCGTTGGGCGGTCCGCCAAGCGTCTGCGTGGTGAGGTAGTCCGGGCCGTTGATCGAGGCAAAGTCGATCATGAAATCACGCAAATCAAAGGTGGTTCCGCCACCGCTGTTGAGCTTCTCTCGCCAGACTTCGGCGACCGTGTCGAATTGCCGGGGGGAGGCCGTGTTGTCTCGGGGGCCCAGGAAGACGACGCGGAAGAGGTCGGTGGCCCGGTAGAACATCCCGGCGTTGCCGATGATGAACGGCTCGGAAAAGCCCGAGGCGGGTTGGGCGGTTGTGGTGCCGGCGGTGGCGTTGCCGGTCACGGTGAGTACGTCGTTGATGCGGGTATCGAGTGCGTCTGTGTAAATCCGGCTGGTCCGACCCTTGTTGTAGTCGCCTAGGGTGATCGGGCCGCCGGCAGTCGCGGCGACGGAGGTTTCATCTTCGATCAAAGCGACGCTGGCCGTCAGGTTGGACGTGATGCTCGGGTCGGTGATCGGGGCGTTGAGGTTGCCGGCGGGGTCGAGGGTGCCGACTTCAAAAACGTCCTGCAACGACAAATCGTCGGGGGCGACGGCGAGCATCTGCAAGCCCGCGGCGGTCCCGCCAACGCCGATGCGGGCAACGCCCAGATCGCCCGTGGAGATAAACCCGATCGCGTTGCCTTGCGGGTACTCCTCAATAATCCGGTTGGGAATCTCGGGGACCGAAAAGCGCTGATAAGGGATGAAATTCCCGGTTGTGCCGTGCTCGACGCTGAGCACGAGGCAGAGGTTGTTAGACAAGTCCCAGAGTCCGCCGGCGATCACGGGCCAATTGGCCGGTCGAAGCGCGGTGATATCGACGCGGGGTGTGGCGATCGGATACCGGCCGTTGACTTCGCCTAGTTCGAGGGCGTTCGTGAGCGAGCCGATATGCAAGACCACGATTTCGTTGGGCAGAAGAAACTCACGTGAGCCGGGAAGCGCGTTCACGATCGCGGTTCGCAGCGCCCCGGGGGTTCCGAACGTATCGACCACGACGTGGGTGGTGGCGTTGCGCAGTTCGAGTTGGACGTCGGCGACCGGGATCGGGTGATTGAACGGGTTCACCAGTTCGATCACGGCGTAGTACTTGGAGTAATCCCATTGGACCGTTTCGACCTGGGTTGCGGAGGTGGCGGCAGTGGTGCCGAGCGCCGGGCCGCTGGGGTTGGGGTTGCCAGCCGTATTGTTGGCGGGTACGTCGTACTCGGCCTTGAGATAGACCTCGCCGATGAACGGCAGGTATTCCATGCCGTAGATCGTGCCGGCTTTGCTGAGCGTGGGGATGACCTGGCTGCCGCCGTTTTCGAGGTCGTCGTCGCGCCAATCGCTAAGGAAGGCGGCGGCGGCTTCGGCGAACTGATTCCAGCCCGTGGGGTTGGGGAGGCTTCCGGTGCCGAGGTTGGCGCCGCGGGCCGCGGTCAAAAAGTCGAAGTTTTCCGAAAGATCGGTGCCGGTGGGCGTTGGCGTCGCGGTGCGGAGTAAGCCGCCTTCGTTGAGCGGGTCGGCGAGGGCGAGGATGAAGTCTTCGACGTAGTCGGAGAACGGATCGCCCGCAGTGTCTTCACGATTGAGATTCAGGCGGTCGAAGTCGCCCGAGCCCGAGGCGACGGTGAAACGCAGGCGAGGGTTTTGGTTGAAGTAGTTCTCTCGGCCGGCGGCACTGTCGGGGAAGCCGGCGTCGGTGAAGCCGACTTCGTCTTGGCCATTGCGCCAGTAGGTCAACTCGGTTGCGGATTCCAAGAACGTTGCGGCGGAGGGGATGCCGTCCTGCGAACGGTTCAGGCCGTGACGCCAGCGTAGTTCGGCCTCGTCGCTACCGTCCAAGGTGCGGGGCGAGCGGCTGGTGTAGTTTGATTCGATGGCGTCGCTTTCGCCAAGATCCGTTGCGGATGTGTAGCCCGTGCTGCCGAGGCGATTGAGCCTCTCGATGCTGCTGCCAGCGTCTTCCCAGTTGCCGTCCCCGGGGAAGACGCTGGTCGGGTTGCCGTAGGACTGGGAGGCCAGCACCCAGTTGCCGGTGCGCTCGGCAAAGGTGGGCAGGGTGCCGCTCATGTCGCGGACGCCCTGTTGCGCACCGGTGTTGAAGGCGGCCATGAGGCGGTCCAACGCGGAGCCGCCGTTGCCCGATCCGAGGCCTGAGACGCCGTTGACGAACGCGCCGTCGAGCGCGAGGTCGGCGGGGGTATAGAAACGGGAACGTACATCGACGCTAGTGGGGGGCAGCGTCGTCCCGAACTCGCTGGCAACGTTGAGGTTGGCCAGTGCCGAGTTGTCCACGATGCGGACGGCCATGACGTAGGTCAGGCTTGCGTCGCCGCCGACGGGCGCGAACGTCCAACGCGAGTCGGCGATGCCATCGCCGTCGGCATCGGCAAAGCGGATCGGATTGCCGCTGCCCGGGGCGTTGAGCAACTCCGACTGCATGGTTTCCAGGGGTAGCCACGAGTCGCCGCTGAATAGGTTGTTATCGGCCGTGCTCATATAGACGCGCGGCTGGTTGTTTGCGTCGAGCACTCCGATGTCGATAAACACGCCGGTAAGGTTGGAGATGTGCGGCCAATACGCGCCGTTCGCGAGTGTGCCGTCGATTCCCGTGCGGCCGAATTCGGGGCGGGTGGACGCCAGCCACATGTCGTCATTCTGGCCGCGGTCGGTAAATAGGCCGCTGGGCAGCCAGGGTGTCCCACCAAACTGGTCTTCGTACTCGAAGCTGAACGCCTCTCGGCCCACGACGCCCACGCCGACCCCGTCGGCGTAGTAGTAATCGTCGGCGTGGCCCGCGCCGGTGTCGGCGACGGTCGGATCATCGATCGAGTTCGCGCCGCCCGGGGCGAGCAGCGTGTTGCCCGCGCCGCCATTTTGCCGGGGCTGCAACCCCTTGCGGGCCGAGGGCGGTACGGGGAACTGCATTCGGACGGCCGTAATGTCCATCACCGCGCTGCGGTCACTCCAGGTGAACGGATAGTCGTGACGTTCCTGGCCCCACGCGTGGAACTGGGGCGGCGTGCCCGGGTTGCCGTCGGTGTCGGCGAACTCGGGGCCGAACTCGACGTCCGAGGCGAGCACCAGTCCGATATACCGCAGGATCGAGTCCTGGTAGTCCTGGCTGCGGGTGTCCATCTGTAAGGTCGAGCGGCGGTCGCTGCGGGCCATCTGCAGATAGGACGCGCCCATCATCACCAGCAGCACGATCAGCACGACGGCCAACACGAGCACCGAGCCGCGCTGACGCTGGCGCTGAGATTGTTGCCGGCGGCGACCGGCGTGGGTGGCGTGGCGTGGCGGGCGGGCGGAGGAAGTGAACACGGCGGGGGAAGCAACCATGGAACTCTCCTGCGGGAGGAGGCCCGTGCCTCGGGAGCACGGGCGCGGGGTCTAGGTGGGACGCGGGCCGGTTGTGAAGCGGCGGCACCGCGTGGGGTTGGCGGGTTACAGCGGCAGTTCGGGCCGGTGTGTGTCGTGGTGGGGGACCGGAACGATCTGCTCGAACCATTTGCCGGGCATGGGTTCGAATTCGTCGCCGGCGGCGTTGCTAGGGATTTCGCCGACGGAGTTGTACGTGGCGTCACCGTCGTGGAGGCGGTAGCGGATCCGCAGGGCGTAGGGCCACCACTTCGCGGAGCCGGACTCAAAGCCGTCGGCACCAAGGTCGGCGGGGGTGGCATTAGGTGAGGTGCCAGGCGGAAGCTCATCGGTGCCGTTGCCCGGGAGAAGGCCGGCGGTGGGGCCATTGAGATCGAAATCGGTGGAGTGGCCGAACACAAAAACCGCGCGAGCGTCCACGTTACTAGGCGGCGTATCGCTGGGGTCTGCGCTGTACAGCCCTTGCTGGGCTCCGCCGAGATACCACCCAACGAACGGTGGGTAATTGAAGTTCAAAACGCCGGTGCCCGGCGTAGTCGTCGGGCTGTGATAAATACCGATGGTCTGCTGCGTCATCGGTAAATAAGGCCCTTCGGGATAACTGCTGGTGATGCCGGACAGTTGCGCACTCGATGGCACGCGAGGCAGCCAGTAGGTGATAGGGTCGTTGAGCCTGGTCGGCTGTCCAATTTCGGCGGCGGCACCGGTAATCCGTACCGGATTTGGTCCGCCCCCCGCGCCGGCTTCCGCCATGCTGTACCACTTAATCCCGACGACGCGATCGTTAGTCACTGGATCGATGTAGGTGTATTCGTCCGGCCGGCCGTCGGGAAGTTGGTCAGGTACGAAGCCAGCGTCCGCACGATAGACCGGCGGACCACTGGCATTATTGAATACTTGCATTGCCCGCCAAGTGGACCAACGCGGATCCCACCAAGGCAGCAGCACGTTCTCGGGTTCGAGCGTATCCGGGTCGTCCGCCAACGCGTAGTCGTCGGTGATATCCGCGGCGAAATCGACGGCGAAGTCGCTGACGTAAGGGATGAAGAAGCTGTGGTTGCGGCCGACGGCCTCGGGCTGGAACGGGTAGTTGAGGTCTTGCGTGGTAATGAGGCGCTGCCCGGGCGTGGCGAAGGTCCAACTCAGAGCGTGGCGGTTGTAGGCCTCGGTGGGCAGTTCGTTGAGGTCCAGCGCGAAGGCGGCGCCGACGCGGGGTTGTACGGGCGGCCCGGGGTCGGCGGGGCGGAGGCCCACGATCGCAGCGGGATTGGTATTGCCTGCACGATTCGCCCCGACGGTGTAGATACCGTCGTTGTTGACGATGTTGTCGTTAGCGAGTTCGAAATACGATGAGAAGTTGCGGTTGCTGTTCTGGCCGTCGCGTAGGAAGAGGGTGTCGGTCGCGCCTTTCCATAGCTCGTCGTAGTCGCCGCTGGCACCGCGGACATCTAATTCATCCACGCGTTCGAGGATACTGAAGGCACCCGCATTCGCGTCGCCGCCGATCGCGGTCAACGCGTTCGGGTCGCTATTCACGCTCATTGCCGTGGCGTCGTACACGCGCTCTCCGTTAGGCCAAAGCGATTGGTCGTCGAGAATGAGTAGGCCTTGCCGCCCGAGCACCAAGTCGGTGACGTTCCGGAAGTCGAACTCGTCGGTGGCAGCCGCGGGGGCTTGGCCGGGCTCGGTGTTGGCGGGGAGGGTGCCGTCGAGGTTTGCGCGGGCGACATGGCCGTACCAGATGCGCTGCATACGGGCGACAGCATCGGTGTCGTAGCGGTCGGTCGCGCCGGGCGTTAGGGACTCGGCGGCATCGGCAGGGGTGAAGAAGCCGATCTGGTCGGTGCGGATGCTGGGCCAGTCGTCTTCGCCGCCGTCTTGCGTACCGTTGTTGTTGAGATCTTGAAAGTCCAGCCAATCTTCGGGGTCTTGCCGAGCGTTGGTAGGCAGGGGGAACCGGAGGCCCGAATTGGTCTGCTGGATGAGCACCATGAAGCCGGCCGGTTCGCCGAGGTTGCTGATGCCGCCGTAGAGCTTCTCTTGGTTGGCCTTGGGCCGGTTGATACGGGAGAGGTCCTGGAAGAGTTGGTCGGAGAGGATGCGAGAGTTGCTGACGATCTGTGAGGTATCGGCCCCGATATTGATCGCCTTGGTGGTTTCGTTGAATATACGACTCACCAAGAGCAACATCACGGATGTGATCGAGATCGCGACGATCAGTTCGACGAGCGTGAAGCCCACTAAGCCCCGGAAGCAAGCAGGACGGCGGCGGAGGCGTGGGTTGGAAGCGGAGGTACGCATGACGGTTGGTAGGTGGGGGAACGGTGAGGCGACGCCCGATTTAAAAATTCAGGCGGACCGTGTCGCTGGAGAGAATGCGGATATCACGGAGCGGGCTTGGCGCATCGCCGCGCGGCCGCAGCGCGAACCACACGGCCCGCAGCGGCTTGGACGAACCGCCGAAAGCGTTACCGATGTCGTCGGCGGCTTGCCGGCCTTCGGCGGTCACGGTGAATTCGTTGAGGTTACTTGCATCGGGGTAACCCACCACACGATAGATGACGCCATCGTCGCCGAGGAGCAGGTCGCCGGGTTGGATGAGTAGGCCGTAACGGTCATCTCCGGTCGCGTTGTTGATGAGCAAGCGGATGGTGTTATCGGGGATGGTGTTGTCGAAGGCGTTGTTGACCGCGGGCAGTCGGAAGACCTTGGGGACAAACTCGTTGTTATCGAACGGATTCGCACAAACGATGGCCTCGAAGGAATCTCCAGCAGTTGGGAAAATATTGGCGGGAACCGACGGATAGGGAATCAGCGGCGGGCCTGCGGTGGCGAGTTCTTCATCGACCTCGGGATTACGCGCGAGGATCATCGCGTAGGCGGTCCAGTCGTTAATGAACGGCGTCGCCTCGATGCCGCGGCGGATGAAGGGCACGGTGAAGAGTTCGCGGTCCTGCGGCCGGGCGATGTAGGACGGGAACGATCGATCGACGATGCCCAGGCTCGCGAGGGCGGATTGCTGGGCGGCGTAATTGGCGTCGCCCGGTCCGCTGGGCTCACCGACGTACCCCTGGGACAGTCGCATGTCAGGGAATTCGGAATTGTAAGGCGGTCCGCCACCGGGAGGTTGCGGCGGGATGTATTCGTCGACCTCGGACAACGCGAACACGTCGAGCTGCGCGTTAGGTACGAAGTAAGGATTGTTGCGGACATCTTGAAGCGGTGTACCTACAAGGTTACGAACCTCGAACGCGCCGATTTGTTCGCCGCCGGTCGGACCGCTGTCGGCGGCGTAGTTGTCGGTGAAGCTGAAGAGCATGCCCGCGTCGATGGTCTTGGCCCGCATCAGGGCTTCGGAGCTGCGGACGTTCTGTTGGCCGAGGATGTCGCGGACGGTCTGCTTCTGCAGCAGGATCGCCGGCGGGAACAGCGACGCGACCGACGTGATGCCCACGGCCAGGATGCCCAGCGCAATCAGCACTTCGGTCAGCGTAAAGCCAGCCGGGTTCTTCGCCCTTAAGTGGAGGTGGCGGTGTGGAGCGGGATGGGTAACGGAGGGATTCATCAAAAAACCAGGTCGGTGTAAGCGGCGGTGGCCGCCAAACGATTAGCGGCGCAGCTCGGCACCGGTTCGGCGATTGAAGAACAGGACTTCGCCGCCTGCCGAGGACGCAAGCCATTGCAAGAAGTTGTCGTCGCTGGTGTCAATCCGGATCGCGCGGGCACGTTGCGGATGAAATTGTTGAATGTTGTTGGCTGGCAGATCGGCGTTGATGTCGGCCTCGTCATCGCTATCGATCAAAAACTGGGCCGGCACGCGATCGGGTTGAAACACTGCGATGCCCACCACCGGCTCAAGCTTTTCAAACGGCAGCTTCCAACGGCCTTCCATGAAGCCGCGCTCTTGGTAGAGGTCAGTGCTCGCAGCGCTCGCAGCGGCTTGGATAGCGTTGGGAAGATCTCTAAATTCGATTTTGCCTTCTTCACCGCCGCGTCGGTAGCCTTGAAGAGTCTCGCTGTCGCCGAGGAAGTCGTCGCGATCTCGCGAGACGTCCCAGTTGCCGTCTCCGTTACCGTCGTAATACACAAACCCGTCGCTGCGACGCAACGCTCGCAGGTTGGTTGCTCCAGTACCGCTGGTGTTATCGGCCTGGGTCATCAATTCGCCACGTCGGCTAAACGCCACGGCAAACGGCGGGGGCAATAGCTCGAGTTCGTCGGTGCCCGTACGGCGGATGCCCAGCACGGCGACGCCGCGCGGCAAGAGCAGGTCGTCGAGATCCTGAATGGGTTTGTAGCCATTGAAGATTTGGCTGGTGAAGCCGGGCACTTCGAGGCGGATGCCGTTGTTCTCCGCAAGCTCGTCGTTTTCGCTGACGCGGAGTTCGTTGGCGGGGGTGACGATCAGGGCAGTACCGCTGTATCCGTCGCCATCGTCCTCGGCGGTCCGCCCTTGGAACGGAGAGATGAAGGGGCGGTAACGCGTGGAATAAGCACGCGTGGCTTGCACAGCGTTGGAGATCGAGTTGGCAGCCATCTGCTCGGAGCTGCTCCGCAACATCCCGCGGATGTATGGGAAGCTTAAACCCACCAGCAGAGAAATGATCGAGATGACCACCAGCAACTCGATGAGCGTGAAACCGCCACCCACACCGCGCAGTCCGCGACGGCCGGTGTCGAAAAGTCGGCAGGATTGGCCACGATCAAGTTGGTACGGGATGAAGATGCGCATCAGTCAATCTGGAAGCTATAAACGTTGTCTTCGGCAAACTTTGCTTGCTCGAGATCATTGCCCGTAGGGTCCGTTTCGTTGGGGTTGAGCAGCTTCGCGAGTTCTTCAGCATCGCCCCATTCCCCGTCGGGTCCGGCGGACGCGAAGAACGGGGTGGGATTGGCAGGTAGGTAGTCGTCGTCGTTGAACGGGTCGCCGTGGCTGACACGGGCGGCGTAACGCAGCTTTCCGTCCCACGGGTCGGCGAGTGTCCAGAGTTCGGGATCGAGGTAGTCGGCAACATTGCCGTCGCGTACGGCCTGAGCAAATGGCGGCGGGTCTTTTTGACCGTCCCACGTCAGACCCTGCCGGCCGATGCCAGCACGCATGATTGATTCGGCGGCTCCACCAACTTGCGCAACACGCGAGAGGAACAGTCCGATCGTCGTATCGGTGTCGTTGTCGGAAACCACGAGGTTGTTGATCGCATCGGTGCCGGTCGTGCGGGTGTGGTCGGGGACATCGCCGGTGGTGAGCTTGTATTCGTCGAGCGCGGCACTGAGCGCGTTGAGGGTGGCGCGAGTTCGGCTGACGTCGGCGTTGGCGAGCATCCGCAACGCGACCGGGGACAGGATGCCCACCAGAATTGCGATAATCGAAATCGTGACGAGCAGTTCGATCAGTGTGAACGCCGCGCGATGTGGCGATGTCACGTTGCGGTCGTGATGTGGATTTACATATCGCATGGTGGACTCGTTGTGGGGCGGCTTGGCTTTCGCGCGGACGGCTCACGCATCGCGGGAGTTACATCATCGAGCTCATGAGTTTGACCAGCGGCAGGAACAGCGCGACAACGATAAAGCCGACGATGCCGCCGAGCACAACGACCATGATGGGTTCGAGCAGCGATACGAGGCCGGCCACGGCGGTATCAACTTCCTCGTCGTAGTTGTCCGCGATCTTCAGGAGCATCTTGTCGAGGTCACCGGTCTCTTCGCCGACGTCGATCATGTTCACGACGATGGGATCGCAGACCTTGGCTTTGCGCAGCGGCTCGGCGAACGAATCGCCCTGACGCACGGAGTCGTGGACGTCTTTGAGCGCGTTGGCGTAGATGGCGTTGGCGGTGGTTTCGGACGTGATGGTGATCGCGTCGAGGATGGGGACGCCGGCGTTCACGAGCGTGCCAAGCGTTCGGGTGAACTTGGCGATGGTGGATTTACGGACGAGGCCGCCGACGATCGGGGCTTTGATGAAGATCCAGTCGGTGACGAACTTGCCGCCGGAGGTTTTGCGGATGAGCTTGAACAAGAAGAAGAGGATGACCGGCGCGAAGGCCAAGAGGATGACGCCGGGGAAGGGCATGTCGCCGCGTTGGCCGTCGGGCAGGAGCGGGCCGGCGAGCCACTTGGAGGTTTCGATGAGGAAGATCGTGAGGGCGGGCATTTCGGTGCCGAAGTCGTCGAAGATTTCGATGAACTTGGGAACGATGAGCAGCATGATGCCCACGACGATGACGGCGGCAACGCCGATGACCGCGGCGGGGTAGATCATCGCGGAGATGATCTTGGCCTTGAGCTTGGCGGCTTTTTCGAGGAAGTCGGCCAAGCGGGAGAGGATGAGGTCCAACACACCGCCGATTTCGCCGGCGGCGATCATCTTGGTGTACAGGGTGTTGAAGGCCTTGGGGTGCTTGGACATCGCGTCCGACAGGGCGGCGCCGGAAGAGACGTCTTCATGAATTTCGGTCAGGGCTTTTTTGAGTGGCCCGGGCTTTTGCTGTTGTTCGAGAATGGCCAGCGAGCGGAGGATGGGGAGGCCCGCGTCTTGCAGGGTAGACATCTGGCGGGTGAAGGTAGTGAGGACTTTGTTGCTGACGCCGCCGAAGGAGATGGTGATCTCGCCGGCCTTTTTCTTGCCGCCATCGGCACCGCCGCCGGCCTTGCCCGCGCCTTTGCCGGCAGCGCCTTTCTTGGCCTTCTGTTCGCGGATGGCGGTGGGGAAGAAGCCTTGGCTTTTGATCCGTGCCGCGGCCTCGTCGGGGTTGGCGGCGCTGATCGTGCCTTTCTGCGGCTTGCCCGCGTCGTTGAGCGCTTCGAATGAGTAGGTCGGCATGATGAAACTCCTGTCGCTTGCGAAGCTCCGGATCTCGATTCCGGGGCAAAGCCCACACGCGGTGGGCCTCCACTCAACTTCCTGGGTCCAAGCCCCCTCGCGGGGCGTTTTGTTTCCCGTTTGGGGGAATCAATCTTCGATCATCGTTTCCCGGACGACTTCGTCCAGGCTGGTTTGTCCGTCGTACATCGCGATCAGGCCGGACTGCCGCAGCGTCCGCATCCCACGCTTGCGGGCCTCGGAACGCAGCAGCTGCGAGCTGGCCTGCTTCATGATCAGGTCGCGGAGCTCGTCGTCGAGCACCATGATTTCGTACAAGCCCATCCGGCCCTTGTAGCCCGACTGGTTGCAGAAATCGCACCCCCCCCCGCGGAACAACTGCCGGCCTTCGAGGTCTTCGAGCGTCAGATTCAGCGAGAACAACTCTTCTTCGGTGGGGTCGTAGCTTTCCTTGCACCGCGGACAGATCTTGCGGACCAGGCGCTGGGCGACGATGCCTTCGATCGTCGCGGTGATCAGGAAGGATTCGAGCCCAAGGTCCAGCAGACGCGCAACCGAAGAGGGCGCATCGTTGGTGTGCAAGGTGGTAAACACCAAGTGGCCGGTGAGCGAGGCCTGTACCGCGATTTGGGCAGTCTCGAGATCACGGGTTTCGCCGACGAGGATGATGTCGGGGTCTTGCCGTAGGAAGGAGCGGAGTGCCGCGGCAAACGTCAGCCCCACCGCGGGGTTGACCTGCACTTGGCACAAGCCGTCAATGTCGTATTCCACGGGGTCTTCGGCGGTGAGAATCTTCTCGCTGATCTCGTTGAGCTCGGCGAGCGCGGAGTAGAGCGTGGTCGTCTTGCCCGAGCCGGTGGGGCCGGTGACGATGACGATGCCGTTGGGTTTGTGGATGAGCTGCCGGAAGGTGTCCAAGTCGTCGGACTGCATGCCGACCGAGTCGAGGGACAGCTTAGTGTTGTTGCGGTCGAGCACACGCATGACCACCGACTCGCCGAACATCGTGGGCAACACCGCGACGCGGAGGTCGACCGGGGCGCTGCCGACGGTCAGCTCGATCCGGCCGTCTTGGGGTAGGCGGCGTTCGGCGATATCCAAGTCGGCCATCACCTTGACGCGCGACACGATCGGCAGGGCCAGATGCCGCGGCGGGGGGATCATCTCGTAAAGGACGCCGTCGATGCGATACCGCATCTTGAACTCGTCCTCGAACGGCTCGAAATGGATGTCCGAGGCCTTGTCCTTGATCGCCTGGAGCAGGACCAGGTTCAACAGCCGGATGACCCGGTTGTCATTGGCCATTTCGATCTGTTCTTCGAGATCGACCGATTTCGAGCCGTCGAGCACGAAGTCTTCGTCGGACTCGGCCTCGCCGTACATTTCCTCCATTAGCGACTGCAGCGAGTCTTCATCTTCGCCGTAGTGCTGCTCGATGAGCTTCTCGAGTTCCTCTTCAGAGGCCACGACCGCCTCGACGGAGAAGCCCATCATCAATTGCAGCGTATCGAGAGCCTGGTAGTTGTCGGCCGATTTCACCGCCACCGTCAAACGCTTGCGTTTGTCGTCAAACTTCAGCGGCAGCACCGAATAGGTGTTCGCCATTTCTGCGGGAATCTTCTCCAGGACGTCCTCTGGAATCTCATAATCGGTGAGGCTGACCATAGCCATGCCCTGCTGGGCGGCCAGGCCTTGGTTGAGCTGGTCGGCGTTGACGTAACCCAGTTCGATCAGCAGGGTGCCGATGGGCGCCCGCCGAGTCTTCTGCAATGACAGCGCTTCCTGAATCTGATCCCGCGTGCAGAAGCCGAGCTTCGTGAGCACACGACCAATACGGCGACCCTTGAGGTCGGCGCTTTTCGAGGACTTGAGGGCGGTCTTTTCAGCCATGATCGTGATCGTCAGGAGGCGGCTTGTCGTTCCTTATTCCAAGTGTCACGTTATTTCAGACATCATCGCGGGTCCGAAGAACGCAGCTATCTTGTGTTACCATACCGGACGCGATCTAAATTGAAGCCTCTATTTACGGGTTTTCAGTATCGGCGATTGGAATATGGAACAAATTTTGGATGTCCTCTCTCGATTCTGTGAGATTCGAAACAGGGCGGGTTCGCTAGACTTCTGTTATGCCCAGTGCCGATCTGACAGATGTCAACGTTCACGAGATGGACTTAGAAACCTACGCTGCCGGCCTCGCTCGCTCTGCCCGAGAGGCTTCGCGGGCAGCGGCGGCGGCTCCGGGCAGCGTTCGGCGTGACGCGTTGATCGGCATGGCCGAGGCGATCGAAGCCCAGGCCGCCGAGCTTCAGGCGGCGAATCAGAAAGACCTCGACGCGGCCCCGGGCCTTGGGCTGACCGACGCCATGATCGACCGGCTCCGCCTCACCGATGCCCGGCTTTTGTCGATGGCTCAGGGGGTACGGAACATCGCCGCGCAGGAAGACCCGGTCGGGGCAGTGCTGGACGGTCGGGTGCTGCCCAACGGTATCCGGCTGCTGCGGCGGCGGGTGCCGTTGGGCGTGGTGCTGATCATTTTTGAAAGCCGGCCGAACGTCACGGCCGACGCCGCGGCGCTCTGCCTCAAAGCTGGGAACGCCGCGATCCTGCGGGGCGGGAAGGAGGCGCTGCATTCCAATCGGGCGATCGCGGAATGCGTGCGGCTCGGTTTGGAGTCCGCGGGTTTGCCGGAGGAAACGATTCAACTCGTCGGCACAACGGACCGTGACGCCGTGAAACACCTCCTGCAACTCGACCAGGACATCGACGTCTGCATCCCGCGTGGCGGCGAGAGCCTGATCCGGGCGGTGGTGGAGCAGAGCAAAATCCCGGTCATCAAGCACTACACCGGCAACTGCCACGTCTACCTCGACGAGCACGCCGACCCCCGGAAGGCGGTCGAGATCGCGCTGAATGCGAAAACGCAGCGGACCGGCGTGTGCAACGCGGCGGAGACGTTTCTGTTCCACGCCGGCTGCGTGGGGACCGGTCTGGTAAAACGCGTCTGCGACGAGTTGTTGGCGGCCGGCGTCGAACTGCGGGGCTGCGACCGGACCCGGGCGGCCGTGGGCGAACACGCGCAGCTGCGTCCCGGCGGCGACGAGGACTGGGCGGCCGAGTATCTCGACATGATCGCCGCCGTTCGGGTCGTGGATTCGGTCGCGGACGCCGCGGGCCACATCAACCGCTGGGGTAGCCGGCACACCGACGCGATCGTGAGCGAAAACGTCGGGCGGATCCAGGCGTTCATGCAGGCGGTGGACACGGCCAACCTGATGGTGAACTGCTCGACGCGGTTCAGCGACGGACAGCAGTACGGCCTCGGGGCGGAGATCGGCATCAGCACCGACAAGCTGCACGCCCGCGGGCCGATGGGCGCGGCCGACCTGTGTACGTACCAGTGGGTCGCCCAGGGCAACGGGCAAGTTCGAAACTGAAGCAGCCGGGCGCGGGATTGAGGCGGACGGCGAAAATTCTGCGATCTTGCGAAACCTCTTGGCTCCGGCGGCGTCTATCCCGACAATGACGCCGATCCAAGGAGAACCCATGCTTTCAAGACCGGGATTGATGCGCTGCCGTGCCGCTGCGTTTACGCTCACCGAAC
>JBCCDN010000026.1:0-25501 GCA_039030755.1 Planctomycetota bacterium
CACGGATCGCGCAGCGGTCCTGCCGGTCGCCTTAGATTGGTCCGATATCGGCAGTTGGGCCGCGATGTGGGAGCTTGAGGCGACGGATGGCGGTAACGTGACATACGGCGACCAGGTGGTCTTCAGATGGCGGCGTGGAACCAGAGGATGTCCTTGGCGATGAAGTGCGTCGCCCCGCCCCCGGAAGTCCAGTAATGGCGACGATCGGGCGTGTCGACGTACGTCAGGTAGTTGAAGAGCGCGTCGATCCAGACGTAGATCGTCTGCTCCTCGTCGCCCGGGACCGGGATGCCCCAGCCGTTCGCGCCGGTCCGCGAGATCGGCACGTCCTGCATCTCCTTGATGCGGTTGACGATCTCGTTGCGCCGGGCGTCGGGCTTGACGAAATCCGGGTGCTGCTCGAAATGGGCGAGGAGCTGCTCGCGATAAGCGGAGAGCCGGAAGAAGTAGTTCTTCTCGGTCTTCTTGACGAGGGGTTTGCCGTTGACGTCGGACTTGTAGTCCTGGTCTTTGGCCTTGTTTTCGGGGACGTATTCCTCCTGGCCGGCGTCGTACCAGCCTTCGTACTGGCCTTCGTAGACGTCGCCGGACTTCAGGAGCGCGGCGACGTATTCGGTGACTTTGGTTTTGTGTTGATCGCTGGACGTGCGGACGAAGTCGTCGTATTGCAGATCGAGCTTGTCGAACGTGTCCTGGAATGCGGCGGCGTTTTGGTCGGCCCATTGCTGGGGGGTGAGGCCGTGCTCGGCGGCTTTATCCGAGACCTTGGCGGCGTGTTCGTCGACGCCGGTGAGGAAGAAGGTGTCGTCGCCCTTGAGGCGGTGGTAGCGGGCGACGACGTCGGCGACGGTGGTGGTGTAGACGTGGCCAAGGTGGGGCTTGTCGTTGACGTAGTAGATGGGGGTGGTGACGTAACACGTGGACATGGGGGAAGGATACTGGTCGGTGCGGCGACCGGGCCGGGAGCGTTTAGGATTCGCGGATGAGTTGGTCGTCGGCAGCGCGGGACGTGGCGTACGGGGTGGGGCTGGGGTTGAGCGCGCCGGTCTGGGGCTGGTCGTTGTGGCGGACGGGGAAGTGGCGGTCGGATTGGGGTGGACGGTTTGGAAACGCGGTCAACGTAGACCATCGGGATGACGCTCCGCGTGTTTTGGTGCACGGGGTGTCGGTGGGCGAGGTGAATCTGCTTCGGGGGTTGGTGGACGGGTTGATCGCGCGGGGATGCGCGGTGGTGGTGGCGTCGACGACGAACACGGGTTTTGCTCGGGCGGTGCAGGTGTACGGCAATCTTTCGGGGGTGTTGGGGGTTTGCCGTTGGCCGTTGGATTTTTCGTTTGCGGTGTCGCGGTTTCTGGATGCGGTGAAGCCTGCGGTGGTGGTGAGCGCGGAGTTGGAGGTTTGGCCGAATTTCGTGGAGGCGTGTGAGCGGCGGGCGATTCCGTTTGTGGTGGTGAATGGGCGGCTAAGCGAGCGGTCGTTTCGTCGATACACGAAGGTCAAGGGCTTGATGCGTTCCAGCTTCGCGCGGGTGTCGGCGGCGGGGGTGCAGACCGAGGCCTATGCCGAGCGGTTCAAAGCGCTCGGGGTGCCGGCGGACCGGGTGGCGGTGCTGGACACGATGAAATGGGACACGGCCCCTCTGGGAAAGAGTGCGGAAAACGACAAAAAAGCGGTGGCGTTGGCCGAGTCGATGGGGATTGATGTTGCTCGGCCGGTGGTGGTGGCGGGGTCGACGGCATTGGGTGAAGCGCGGCTATTAGGCGAAGCGCTTCGGGGTTGGGGCGATGAGCGTTCGGGGGTGCAGTTGGTGGTCGCGCCGCGGAAGCCGGAGTGGTTTGATGCGTCGGCGAGGGAGTTGGCGGGCAGCGGGTGGGAGGTGGTGCGGCGGAGCGAGCCGACGCGGAAACCCGGGGAGGGCCATCCGCAGGCGTTGGGGGGGCGGGTGTTTTTGTTGGACACGATCGGGGAGTTGCGGGCGGCGTATGGGTTGGCGGAGGTTTGTGTGGTGGGCCGGAGTTTGACGGGGGAGTTGTACGGGAGCGATCCGATGGAGCCGGCGGGGTTGGGGAAGGCGACGGTGATCGGGCCGTGGCACGCGGACTTCGCGGAGACGGTGGCGGCGATGCGGGACGCGGGGGGATTGATCGTGACGGACGACCCGCGTGGGGCGGATGTGGGGGCGGTGGTCGGCGGGTTGCTGGAGGATCGGGCGCGACGGGCGGCGGTGGCGGCGGCGGGGCTTTCGGTGATCGTGGCGCGTCGGGGTTCGACGTCGCGGCATGTGGATATGGTGATGCGTTTTGTGGATACGGTGCGTCGTTCATCCACGGTCAATGGCCGTGGGCTTCAGGATTGAGTCTTTTTTGGAGTTGGGTTCTGATGCCTTCGACGCCGATCCGTGATGATGTGTTGACCGCGGCGCGGTCGGTGGTGGTGAAGATCGGGACGCAGTTGCTGACCAAGCCCGAGCCGGGCCAGATGGGTGGCGTCGCGCTCGATACGCGGTTTATCGGTTCGATCGCGGGGCAGGTGGCGAAGCTGCGCAGTCGGGGCGTGCGGGTGACGCTGGTGAGCAGCGGGGCGATCGGAGCGGGATGCGCGGCGTTGGGGATGAGTGCTCGTCCGAGCGATGTGTCGGAGGCGCAGGCGGTGGCGGCGGTGGGCCAGCGGAACCTGATGACGGCCTGGCACGCGGCGTTTGCTCGGCGAAAGCTGGGCGTGGGGCAGGTGCTGCTCACGCGGACGGACTTCGATGATCGCGGACGGTTTTTGAACATCCGGAATTGTGTGAGCCGGCTGCATGAGTTGGACTGTGTGCCGATCCTCAACGAGAACGACGCGGTGGCGGTGGACGAGCTGCGGTTTGGGGACAACGATTTTCTGGCGGGGCTGACGACCAACGCGCTGCGGGCCGATGCGCTGTTGATGTTGACGGTGGTGGATGGCTTGCTCGATGAGCACGGCGTCGTGATCGATCGGGTCGACGACGTGGTGGGAGCGCTCAGCGCGGTGCGAGCGGACAAGAGCGGCTGGGGCAGCGGGGGGATGGGCAGCAAGCTGGAGGCGGCTCGGGTGGTCACCGAGGCGGGGGAAGTCGCGGTGGTGGCCCCAGGAAGGAAGAAGGATGTCGTGCTTCGGTTGCTTGGGGGTGAAAAACAGATCGGGACGGTGTTTGCGCCGGCGGCGCGGAAGCTGGACGCGCGGTCGCGTTGGATCGGGCTGACGGTTCGGCCGGCGGGCACGGTGACGGTGGACGCGGGCGCGGCGACGGCGGTGACCGCACGGGGAAAGAGCCTGCTGGCGACGGGGATCACCGCCATGACCGGGCGGTTCGAGCGGGGCGACGTGCTGTTGATCCGTGACGCGGCGGGGAAGGAGCTTGGGCGGGGTTTGAGCAATTACGCCAGCGACGAGCTGCGGCGGATCGCGGGGCATCACAGCGACGAATTTGAAACGCTTCTCGGACGTCCGGGCTACACGGCGGTGGTGCATCGGGATCATCTGGTGCTGCTGGGTTGAGGTGAAACGGCTTGTTTTTTCAGGGGTTTTGGCCGGCTCACGGGGTGTCAACCGCGGGCGATGGGTTCTAAGGGTTTGCTAATCGGTACGACCGGTATGGGTGTGCTTAACCGCGGAATCGTTGCGGCCGATGGTTGGGATGTCCCCTGAATTTTTCTGGAGCGTGACCATGATGGAGTCGGCCGAATCTCAAGAACAACGCCTCGAACGCTTGCAGCGCGCCTGCGTCACGGGGCAGACCGCCGGGGCGGAGCTTGAGCTCACTTCTTGGCGACGCGCGACCAACTGTCCGGCGGGCGCGAAGGTGCTGCTGGCGACGCTGCGTGCCCAGCGAGGAGATCTGCGTGAAGCCCGTGAAGCGTTAGGCGACGTGAGGCAGCTTGACGCCCACGCGCTGACGCCGGACCTGGCGAAGATGTTGATCGCGGTGGACACGCTGCTCAAGGATGACGCGGAAGCGGCGTACGTGACGCGGGTGTTGCATCATCATCACGGGCACGAACCGTCGGTGAGTCGTTGGTTGGCGGTGAGCGATGCTCCGGGTGTGTCGGGACTGCCGGACACGATGCACGCGAAGGCGACGCAGCTCGCGGAGGAGTTGGCGCTTCGTTTTGATTTGATTCCGACGCTGGTGTTTGCCCAGAAGACCAAGCCCGCGACGGCGCGGTTGTCGTTGCTGCGTTCGGCGTTGTTGCGATTGGTCGGACCGAACGCGAACGACACGGGGCGGCACTTGACGCTGTGCCGAGGTTTGGCGCAGTTGGCGCAGCTGGCGGGGGATGAAGACGAAGCCCGGCGTTGGGCGCACCGCGGGTTGGAGTTGGATCCGTATTGCGCGACGTTGGCCATGATTTTGAGTTGGGTGCCCGACGACGCCAACACGGGGCAACCCGCGGCGGATGTCCTGGCTCGGGTTCATACGGCCCATCCGGATTATCCGGATGTGGCCGAGGCGTTGGATCGCCGAAACGACGATGACCGAATGAACGATTTGCGGAGGGCGGCGTGATGTCGATGCGACTTTCTTCTCGAACCCTGGCCGGTTGCGAACAGACTCGGCGTCTGCAGGATCAAGCGCAGTTGGCGATGTGGGCGTTTATGCCCGACGAGGCCTACGAACACGCCGACGCAGCGCTTCAGTTGAATCCATCGGACCCGATGGCAAGGCTGATGCAAGCTCGGGTGCAGTTGCAGCGGTCTCGGCCGGCCGATGCGTTGCGTTCGTTGGACGCTCACGATCAATTCGGGCAGGGCATGGCGACGGCGTCGGGCGACGGTCAGCCAAGTCAGAACCTTGAAGCGATGTGCGTGCGTGCGGCGTCGTTGGCTCAGGCCGGTCAGACGTCGATGGCGATTGCGCAGCTCGAAGAGTTGATCGAATTAGCGCCGGCCGATCTGTCGTTGTTGCGGGCTTTGGGCTCGCTGCAGTTACGGGATGCGCGGGAGGCAGAGGCGATCGAGACGTTCGCGTTGATCTGCGATTTGGATCGTCACGACGCGGTGAGTGCGCGGGTGCTTTCGGACTTGATGGCCGATCACGCGCCGTCTCGCTCGGTGGAAGTGCTCCGCCGGGGTGACACGGGCAACGGTTTGCGGATTGCTCGGCGTTGCGAGAAGGCGGGCCGGTTGTTGGAAGCGGAATCGCATTACGCGGAGTTGCTTGAAGCCCACGGGGATGAGGGTTGGTTGTGGTTGGAGGCCGCGTCGCTGTCGATGCGGATGGGTGAGTTGACTCGGGCCGAGGAACGACTGATGAACGCGGTGCAAACGCAGGACGGACAGGGCGCGATGGCGCGTCAAGCGTGGTCGAATTTTGCGATCCAAGCGGGTCGGCGTGGCCGGGTGGCCGCGGCGGGCCGTGCGTGGTGGCGGGCGATTCGCGCGGAGGGTTCGGCGTATCCGGAAGGGTGGGCGGGCCTGTTGACGTGTGCGATGCTTGCCGAACGCGATACGTTGATGCGTCGGGTGGACCGGACGTTGCGGGGGATGACCACGCGAAGTCAGCGGCGTGCGATGCTCTCGAAGCGTTGGCTGGACACGGTTCCGCCACGTTTTGCGGACGCGGGGTCGAGGCTGCGCCTGACCGTGGACGTGTCGCCGCTGACGTCTTTGATCTTGCACGCGTCCGATGTGGTCGGGGAACACGTTGTGCGATATCCGGGCCGTGCGGACGCGCGGTTCCACCACGCGGTATTGCGGGAAGCTCAAGGCGACGTAGACGGCGCGTTGGAAGAGGCCGGCGTCGCGTTGAGCATCAACCCGACTTACGAAGCGGCGTCGGGGTTGTGCGACCGACTCGCGGCGTAATTGTGACGATCTGATTTAGGTCTTCGACGGCCCGGCGTATTAAGGCGTCGGCGTTGTTGTGCGCGTTAAAAGGATCGTGAATGTGAATTGCCGTGGGGCGTCCCAGGTGGCGACCTGCTCTCCGGAAATACGCCAGCGGTAGAGCGAGGCACGGATGGGCGCGTTGAGCATGTCGGAGCCGGCGGAGTCGATGAGGTTGGCGTCGAGGACGGTGCCGTCGGTGTCAAAGGTGATGCGGACGCGCGGGTTGCGGGGGATCGATGCAACGATGGCGGGCACGGAGAAGTCGGGGCGGGAGGGTATGACGGTGAGGCCTTCGGCGACCTCGACGCGGCCGGCGCGGAAGATGGGCACGGGCTCGAAGTCGGCGGGGTCGGTGTCGGCGCTGCCTTGCGGCGCGGACGAGGGGCGGGGTTCCTGGGGCGGGTTTTGCGTGGCGGGCGGCGACGGTGTTGGTGGGGGTGGCGCGGGCGCTGCGGCGACCGGCGTTTCTGCGTGATCGTCGCGGTCTTGCGGAACGGTTTGGGGTGGGTTGGTCGTTTCGGCTTGCGTGGGTTTTTCGCGGGCCTGAGCGCGTTGGGGCTCGCCCGATGCGGCCGGGGTCTCGACGGAGTCGGCGGGCTGAGGCCGCGGCGCGGTATTTGGGTCGGACGGAGCTGTAGCTTCGCTCGGGTTGGTGGCGGGTGTTGTGGGAACCGGTGGCGCGTTGCCGGCGCGTAAGGGGGCGTCGGGCTGGGGCGTTGCGTCGCGCTGCAGCGCGGGTTGGAGGGTTTCGGAGGGGACGGGGCCGGCGCGGAGTTCTTCGAACGCTTCGTGGGAAATCCACGCGACGGTGACGCGGGGCGCGGCGGTGGTGTCACCGAGCACGACCTCGGGCGGGGTCTCGGCCACGGGTCGGAGTTCAACGGGGACGGCGAGGATGTTGTTGTCGTTACGGCCGGCTTCGTCGACGGCGTCGGTGTGATCGGTGACAAGCAGCACGTAGGCCGGCCCAGAAGATGCCTCGGCGGGGAGTTGGGCTTGCAGGGTGGCGTCGTAGCTGCCGCCGCGGGAGAGGCGGGGCAGGGCGTCGGACTCGGCGATGCGTGGGTCGTGGTCGTCGAGTGTGGCGTCGGTCGAGAGGTACGCGGCGTCGGACCACCAGGGCGTGTCGTGATCAGGGCGGACGTTGGCGTCGATGGATCCGCGGTTGTCGACCGTGAAGCGGAGCGTCGCCTGGCCTCCTAAGACCAGACGGGAGGGGACGTTGGGTTGGCTGACGGCGAGGTCGGCGGCGGGTTCTTGTGGTGAGGTGGGTTGCGGCGTGGCCGCGGGCGATGGTTGGCGGGGTTCGCGGGTGGCCGGTGGTCGGCGGGTCCAGCCCACGGCGGCGGGGAGGCCTAGGCCGTGGATGGTCAGCGCGAGTGCTCCGGCCACGGCGAGGCGGCGGATCAGGGGTTCGCGGCCGAAGTCTCGGGGGCGGTGTGCGCGGGGCATGGCACGGCGTGTCGGCAAGGATCACTCGGCAGGTCGGCCGACGATGGCGACGTTGTGGAGCCCGGCGGCTTCAATGGCCTGAAGGAGGCGCCACAGGACCAGGCTACGGTCGACGGTGGGCGCATCGCGGTCCGGTCCGTTGTTTTCGGCGAGGGCGACGAACAGGCGGGGCTGGTCTTCGTCGTTGGCGAGCGTGTCGAACAGCGGCGGGAGCGACTCGGCCTCGAGCGGTTGGTCGTTGTAGCTGAGTTGACCGGTGGTTTCGATGCGGAGGACGTGCTCGACGGCGGCACCGGGTCCACCTTCGCCGGCCACGGGCGACAGGCCGACTTCCAAAGCCTCGACGCGGACCATCACGGCCATGGCGTAGATGAAAAACGTGAGCAGCAAGAACACGACATCCAGCAGCGGCATGAGTTCCAAGCGGACGTCGTGCGAAACCCGCCGTGCCCGCAAAGGCGGGAGCGTTCGAGCGGCGGGTTGGGATTCGGCGTTGCTCACGCCAAGAGTTTAAAGGCGGCGTCGGCGGCCGATCAGCGTGAGCACTCCGAGCAGGGCCGTGGCTAACGCGGGTTCGGGCGTAAAGATCAAATCGAGGCGGTACATCTGCACCTGGTTGTCGGCCCCGCTGACCGCGACGTAGTAGTCGCCCGGGCCCAGCACCACCCCGGCGGCGGACTCGGCCCCGCCGGCGACGGTCTGGTCGGCATCCACGATCACGTTGAGTTGCTGATCGAGCAGCCGTAGCCGCAGGTCGCTGAGCGCGGCCGTGTTGAGCACGGTCTGGGGGACCGGGTTGGAAGCATTGGGCGCGTTTTGCGGGCCTTCGTTGTAGGTCGGCCCTTTGGGCGTGAGGATGGCATCCACGGCGACGGTGGGCTCGGTGATGGTGAATCGGTACCAGTCTTCGTCGGAGTCGTCGTCGATGCTGACAAAATCGGTCATGCCCGGCGTCACGACCGAGGTGTTGCCCGCGTCCGTGCCCAGGGCGAACGCGTCGCCGTTGTCGAAGGTACCGAGATCGTCGGCCGTGATGAAAAAGTCGTTGCCGCCGTTTTCTTCGCGGCTGTCGCCGTAGTTGCGGTGCAGACCGAGGATGTCGTCGAACTGCGGGCCGTCGAACGCGATGTTGATGAACGGCTCCATCAACTGATTCGAATTGTTGGATTCGACGTGTGATAGCCCCAGGCCGTGGCCCGCCTCGTGCATGATGACTTGGCGGAACTGCAGATCGTTGAGGAAGGTGCTGCTGTAGAGATTGACGTTGTCGGTGTCGAGCACCATGTCGCCGCCGGCGGGGAAGTAGTTGTACGCGAGCGTGTTTGGCGACGCTTGGCCATCGATGGAATGGCCGCCGATCCGGATGTCGGCACGAACGCCTGGGGAACCCAAGGTCGCGTTACTCAGCGAGCCCGAGATGTTGGCCCCGTCGTCGTTGGGTTCGTAGACGTAGGTGACGCCGCTGAGTTCGTCGAGGCGACCGAAGGACTGCTCAAAGAGGCCGAACCAGTTGCGTTGGGTCAGGTCGGCCCCGCCGGTGGACGCGGGGTCACGGATGCCGTCCAGAAACGCCACGAGCGAACTGGGGCCGGTGGCTTCGCTGGCTCGGGTGGAGACGATGGTCGAGCCTTCTTGCGCGAAGCCCCAGGTGAGTGTGACGGGCGTGCCCCGGGCGCCGACGCCCAGCGGGGTGAGGGCGGTGCTGGTCCAGCGTGCGCCAATCTGGAAGTCGGCGAAGTCGACCCCGTCGGGCGAGCCGGCCGATACGTCACCGCAGCAGATGGCGCAGTCGGCGTGGTGATGAAGGTGACTGGCATGCGAGAGCGCTGACGATGCGTCGCCTGTCCCGAGTTCCGACAGGGCCGACGCGGGCGATCCGAGCGTTACACCAACCATCGCGCCGACGCATAACCCGAGGTCGCGCAACCCCCGCTTCGCCTTTGCCCCGCCGTGATGGCTGGTCATCCATTCTCCTTCAGAGCGTCCCGGGGTGAAAATCCCCCTACGCTTCGCGTGAAACACTGTTGAAACTATTGATTCAAAGTTTACCGCAGGTCGGCAGAAATGCGACCGTTTTGCGTCTTTTACGCTCGAATCGCGTCCCAGGCCGTCCCAATCTGCTCGGCCCCGAGATCGTCCCGGATCGTTACCGCCCCGATGGAGGTGGGCAACACCAGACGAATTTTGCCCGATTGCACCTTTTTGTCGTGGCCCATCGCCTTGAGCAGCAGGGCCGTGGGCGCAAGCGTGCCGCGGTTGGGCAGACCGACCCGCTCCACGGCATCGGCGATCCGCTTGGGCACCGACGCATCGCACAGCCCCACCGCCGCCGCGAGCGTCGCGGCGGCGACCATGCCCAGGCTGACCGCTTCGCCGTGCTTGTACTTGCCGCCGAACTGCGTGGTCGCCTCGATCGCGTGGGCGAAGGTGTGCCCAAAGTTCAGGTGGGCCCGCTCCCCTGCTTCGCGTTCGTCGGCCATGACGACGTCGGCCTTGATCCGCACGTTGCGTTCAACCAATTCGATCAACGTCGGCCGATCCAGTTCCGCGATACGGTCGGCGTGTTGCACGATCCAATCGAACAGCGTCGCGTCGCGGATCACGCCGTGCTTCAAACACTCCGCCAACCCGCACTTGAGTTCGCGCTCGGGCAGGGTGGACAACACATCTACATCCGCGACCACCAAATCAGGCTGCCAAAAACTCCCGATCAGGTTCTTGCCTTGCGGCATATTCACGCCCGTCTTCCCGCCGACCGACGCGTCCACCATCGCCAAGAGCGTCGTCGGGCACTGCACAAACGGCACGCCCCGCAGATACGTCGCCGCGACAAACCCCGTGACGTCCCCGCAAATCCCCCCGCCCAGGCTCACCACCGGGTGTCCGCGTTCGTGGCGCGATTCCAACAGCAACGTGTACAGCGACTGCACCGTGCCCAGCGTCTTCTTCTTTTCGCTGACGGGGATCACGTGCACGGTTGTGTCCAAGCCCTGGGCCTGCATCGCCGACGCCACCGCCCGGCCGTGATACGGCTCCACGCCCTCATCGGTAATCAGCGCCGCCCGTCCGCCGTCCCGCACGCTCGGCACCGCCGCGCGGACCCGCTCGCCCAAGCGCGACAACGCCCCCGCCTCCACCACGAGGTCGTACGTATGCCCGGGCAGACTCACTTGCACGTTGGGATGCACACCGCTCATTGGCCGAGTCTAAACCAACCCGAAACTCAAGCGCCGCCACGATCAACACCACTCCCAAGACCAAGGTCGCCAGCCGTGGGTTTCTCCCGCTCGCCCGCCAAGACCGACAGTGCCGCCCCCGCCTCTTCGGGCAACGCCCCGTCGATTTCTGCTTCCGATGCGGCCGACGGGTTGTCCGTCCTGATCCGTGCCGCACGCCGTCGTCCGACCACATCGACCCGTACAAACGCTTTGCTCACCCGCCACAGCAGCCCCAGCCCCAACACCGCCGTGAGCAACACGAAGAGGTTTGTCTCCCAGCCGCCCGCCCCGCGAGTCTTGGCTTCCGCTACCACCGTCGCCCCCTTCGCGATCACCACCGGGTAGGTTCGCGCCGTCCCGTTGGCGTCCACATCGTCCCACAGCCCGAGGAATCGCCCCGCCACCCGAACCGTCCGCCCGTGCTGCGCCTCGCCGATCTGATCCTGCGGGTCCACAAACCAAACCACCACCGGCGGAAGCTCCGCAGGTTCCCGATCGGCGCTTGCCGTTCGTCCGGGGAAACTTTCGGGGGCATTGCCGGGGGCACTTTCGAGGCCCACGCCCCACTCCGTCACCGCCGCCCCCCAAGGCCGTTGCTCCCGAACCAGCGACACCCGTCTCCGCCGGCCCGCGTCCCGGCCCTCCACGAGCACCTTGGCGCCCCGGAAATCCGCCGGCCGCTCCAACACGGCCGACCAATCCACGACCACCGCCCCCGCCTCGTCCCGCGCATCGCCGTGCCATTCCGCGGCGTCCGCCAACAACGCGTACAACGCTGGCTGGTCTGGGTGCGCCCCCTCCATGTACGTCGCCGCCTGACGCGCCCGCCCATCGTCCAGTGCATCCGCCGACGCCGCGCCCGCTATCCCGATCAACAACACCAAGAACCAAACACGCATGATCTCATCCTAAAGCCCGGGAACGGCGATACCCGGGCTTCTCCACGCCGCCGAAGCATCTTCCCCCGTCGCGATCGTGACGTAGCGCCGCTATGCTGAGCCCATGAGCGACTCCAACGGCGGATCAGGGCAAGGCGGGGAACGACGCGGCGGCTACTCCGGCGGAGGCGGTGGCGGCGGCAATCGCCCCTTCCGTTCCAACCGACCCATGCGCGGCGGCAGCGCCCGTCCCTACGGCGGCAACCGCGGCGGCGGATTCCGGGGCGGCGGTGGCGGACGCGGACGTGGCGGCGGACGAGGCGGCGACAAGCCCGATCTGCCCATGCTGCTCGGCGAACCCTCGCCGTCCCTGGCGAAAATCAACGCCATGAACATGGCCAAGCTCACCGAAAAGATCGAAGGCCTCAAGGCCGACCGCGTGCACCTGGTGAACAAAGCCAAGAAGCTCCACGCCGCCGGCGAAGAAAAAGAACAGCAGCTCAAGCAGACCCTCGACCTGATCGAACGACTCGACGCCCTCAAAGCCGCCGCCGAAAAACGCCTCGCCGGCAAGGCCGAACGCAAAGCCCTGCGCGAAGCGGGCAAGCTGTGAGCTTTGTAACGCTTGGCCGGTGAACATCCACCCCACGCGACATCTTTCTCTTCTCTTCCGGACCATCCGCCCCCATGCTTGGTTGACCGCCGCGGCGAACCGCGGCTTCACCACGCAACGGGGTTGGTTCCATGCATCGACGACGGCTGACGGCACTGTTTTCTTCTCTGGTTTTTGTGTGCGGCAGCGCGACCGCGGGCTCGATCCACTGGGTCAGCACCGCCCGCACCACCGGCACGAGCGTGCTCACACCCGACGGCAACCGCGTTGAAACCTCGCGGTCGAACTACAGCAACCACGACATGCTCTTCCGCACGAAAACGACGCGGGACACGGTCTTGCCCGGCGCAACCGGCGCGGTCTCGGCGGGGATGTACTCCGCCGTCGATGGTGGCCCCGGCGATTCCGTGGTGGTCTCGGGCCTGATGTCGGCCGGCGCGTGGCGGGCCGAGCCGGTCACGGTATGGTCCGCCTTCCCGGACGCCTGGTCCAACCTCGCGCTGACGTTTGAGTCGACCACCGCCGTGGACTTTGTCCTGCGTTACCGCCAGCACGCCGTCGGTTACCCGGCGGTCACGGCGAAGATCTCACTCGGCGAATTCCAAGACCGCGCGACCGACGACCTCACGCCGCCCAACGTCGAAACCATCGATCAAGATTGGCGCGTGCACTTCCAGGTTCACGACCGGCACGAACAAGGCGGCCGCACCAACGTCGGCGGCAACCTCGAGAACGCGCTCGTCGCCCGCGGCCGGCTCGACGCCGGACGCTTCACGTTTAAGCAGCAACTCGAAGTCCGCGAACGGCCGGGTGTCGATCGGCCGTATGGCACGAGCTTCTTCCAGCTCACGCTGTCCCCCGTCAACGCCGCCCCTCTCCCAGACGGCCCGACCCCGGTCCCGACCCCCAGCGCGCTGCTCGCCGGATCGTCGTTGCTGGGCGTGATGTTGATCCGCCGCAAGCGCGATTAACTCATCGTCATCCCGCCGTCCACCGTCAAGACCTGCCCGGTGACGTAGCTCGCTTCGTCGCTGGCGAGGAAGGCGACGGCGGCGGCGATCTCTTCGGGTTGCCCCATTCGGCCGAGCGCGGTCATCTGCTTGACGCCGTCCTTGATCTTGTCGGACAGCACATCGGTCATGTCGGTTTGGATGAAGCCGGGCGCGACGACGTTGGCGGTGATGCCGCGCTTGCCCATCTCCTTGGCGAGCGACTTGGTGAAGCCCGCGAGGCCGGCCTTCGCGGCGGCGTAGTTGGACTGCCCGGCGTTGCCCACGACGCCCGAGACGCTGCCGAGGTTGATGATCCGGCCGAAGCGCTTCTGCATCATGTGCTTGGTCGCGGCGCGGCAGGCGACGAACACGCTGCGCAGGTTCGTCTGGATCACGTCATCGAACTCTTCGTCGGACATCCGCATCAGCAGGTTGTCCTTGGTGATGCCGGCGTTGTTGACGAGGATGTCGAGCCGGCCGTGGGCTTCGGCGGTGTCGTCGATGAGCTTGTGGAGCGCCTCACCGTCGGAGATGTCGCAGGTGGCGATGGAGGCGGACCCGGCGATGTCGTCGGGGTCGATGAGCTTTTTCACTTCTTCGAGCCTCTCGATCGAGCGGGCCACGCAGACGACGTGGCAGCCTTGCTTGGCGAGCGCGAGCGCGGTGGCGGCGCCGATGCCTCTGGACGCGCCGGTGACCAAAGCGACACGGGCAGCACGGGATTCGGACATGGGAATGTTCCTTTTGGGCAGCTTGGCTGCGAAGGGTTTATTGAGGTTCGGCGAGGTTCTGTACTTTGATGGACTTGTCGATGCGGCGCATCAGCCCGGTGAGCACTTTGCCCGGCGGGAGTTCGGCGTATTGATGCGTGTCGGCGGGGAATTGCTCCGCGGCGTCGGCCATGCTCTGGCTCCAGCGCACGGGGTGCGTGAGCTGCTTGACGAGCTTGTCCTGGATCGCGTTGGGCTCGGGGGTGTGCGGGGTGCCGGTGACGTTGCTGTAGACCGGGCAGCGCGGCGTTTGCCAGTTCACGTTCCGCAGCGCTTCGGTCAAGCGGTCGGCGGCGGGCTGCATGAGCGGGCTGTGGAACGCGCCGGCGACGGTGAGCGGCGTGGGTTTGAACCCGGCCTCGGAAGCCAGCGGCACCACGGCTTCGCAGGCTTTCAACGAGCCCGAGACGACGACCTGCATCGCGGAGTTGTAGTTGGCGGGCACGAGCACTTCATCACCACCCACTTGTGACAAGGCTTTTGCACACAGCGCGACGATCGCCTCTTCGCTGACGTCGCCGGTGATCGCGACCATCGAACCCTGCGATGCTTCCGCCGCGTCCTGCATCGCCCGGCCCCGCAAACGCACCAACTCCAAGCCTTCCAGGAAGTCGTACGCCCCCGCGAGGTGCAGCGCGGTGAATTCGCCGAGCGAGAGGCCCGCGGTCGCGGCGAGACTCGCTCGCTCGAGTTGGCCGGTCTCGACGAGCGCCTGGTAGCCGGCCACCGACGCGACGTAGATGGCGACCTGAGCCATGTCCGTGCGGTTCAGCTTTTCGTCCGGCCCGTCGAAACACAGCACGGACAGGTCGAAGCCCAGGTGCTGCTCGGCGGCGGCGAAGGTCTGCTTGGCGACGTCGTGGGCGTCGAACCAGGCGCGGGCCATGCCGACGTGTTGCGCGCCTTGGCCGGGGGCGAGGAGGAAATGGTGTTGTGCGTCGCTCATGAGTTCTTTGATGTTGAGTCGTACCCATCAAACCCGCCAGAGGCTGGTCGACCACGTCATGCCGCCGCCGATGGCGAGGAACAGCACGAGGTCGCCGTCCTGGAATTTTCCGTCGCGTCGGCATTCGTGAAGGCACAACGGGACCGACGCGGCCGAAGTATTGCCGTAACGGTTGATGTTGATGTACATCGCCTCTTCGGGCAGGCCGAAGCGGTCGCGGGCGGTGGCCATGATGCGCTGGTTGGATTGATGCGGGACGATGAGTTTGAGTTGTTCGGGCTGGAGATTCGCGGCGTCGAGCGCGGCCTGGATCATGTCGCAGGTTTGGAGCACGGCGAATTTGAAGACGTCCTGGCCGTGCATCTGGAGCGTGTTGTACTGGCCGTTCCAGCCGGGCTCGGTGGTGATCTGTGCGTCGACGCCTTGGGGCAGGTCGGCTTGTTGTCGGGGCATGAACAAGGCGGACCACATCGAACCGTCGGAGCGCATGCTTTGATGCAAACACCCTCGATACTGATCGTCGGTGGGCGTCAGCGGTTGTTGGTGGTCGGCCTCAAGGATCGCGCAGCCGGCGGCGTCGCCGAAGAGAATGCAGGTACGTCGGTCGTCGTGGTTGATGTGCCGGCTGAGGGTTTCGGCGCCGATGACGGCGACGCGCTTGGCACGGCCGGACTCGAGTTGCGAAACGGCGAGGTTCATGCCGTAGACGAAACCGGAGCAGGCGGCGGCGAGATCGAACGCGCCCGCGGGGTTGGCGCCGACTTCGGCGGCGACGCGGGCGGCGGTGGACGGGCAGGCCATTTCGGGCGTGATGGTCGCGAGGATGACCAGGTCCAGGTCCGCGCCCTGGAGGTTGGCGTCCTTGAGCGCCGTTTCGAGCGCTTCGCGGGACAAGTCGCGGACGGTCTGCGTGTCGTCGGCGTAGTACCGGGTTTGGATGCCGGTGCGTTTGGTGATCCAGGTGTCGTTGGTGTCGATGCGCTTGGCGAGGTCGTCGTTGGAAACGGCCGTTGTGGGTAAGGCCATGCCCGTGCCGACGATGCGGACGGGGAAGCGCGGCAGCGTGGGGATGGCTCCGTCAGCGGGACCCTTGGAACCAGAACTCGCGGCCGATGTCGACACGGTTAGGACGCCGTTTCCAAAGACTGGGGCGGCATGCGGAAATTTTCCGCGGCTTTGAGGCGCTGGGCGATCGCGGCGTTGACGCCGGCCTCGGCGTAGGTGATCGCGTTGCGGATGGCGTTTTTGATCGTGCGGGCTTCGCTGCTGCCGTGGCAGATCATGCAGATGCCGTTGGCGCCCAGCAGCGGCGCGCCGCCGAACTCGTGGTAGTCGTGCTTGGCGTAGATGCTCTTGACCACCGGCTCGAAACGCATGGCCAGTTCGGGATCGATCTCAAAGGCTTCGCGGGCGATGGTTTCGAAAATGCCTTTGCTCAAACCTTCGGCGAGTTTGAGCACGACATTACCGGTGAAGCCTTCGGTCATGACGACGTTGGCCTTGCCGTTGAACAGGTCGCGGCCCTCGACATAACCGACGTAATTTAAAGCTTTGTCGGCCCGGCACATGGCGTTGGCTTCGCGGATCAGCGGGGTGCCCTTACCCTCTTCACCGCCGATATTCATCACAGCGCAGGTGGGGTTGTTCACGCCGATGACGGTCTCGGCGTAGACGCTGGCCATGTGGGCGTATTGGTGGAGGTGCGACGCGCGGGGCTCGGGGTTGGCGCCGACGTCGCAGACCACGACCGGGCCGTGGAAGGTGGGCAGGACGATCGCGATGCCCGGGCGGTGGACGCCCTTGAGGCGGCGCATGTGCATCTGGGCGGTGGCGACGGTCGCTCCGGTGTTGCCCGCGCTGATGAGCACGTCGCAGTGTTGATCGCCGGACTTGGCCTTGGGTCGGCCGAGTTCGCCGAGGCGGACCAGCGAGCTGTCGGACTTTTCACGCAGCGCCTTGGTGGGCGTCTCGGCCATACCGATGATCTGCGTCGTGGGTTCGATTTGATAGCGGGCGTCGTCGTGGAGGCCGGCTTCTTCGAGGCCTTCACCGATGAGTTCGGCGTCGCCGATGAGCACGACTTGATGAAGCGGCGCATCTTTGGTTCCGAGCAACTCGACGGCATCGAGACAACCCTGAAGAATGGCGTCGGGCGCATTGTCGCCGCCCATGACGTCGACGGCAATGCGCAAGGTCGGTCTCCTGATCGAAGCTTAAGAACGAGCAACCCACGGATGATGTCCGTGGATGTCGGGGAAAATCGAATTAGTCCGCGTCGTTGGATTTGAGGCGTAGTTGCAGGCCCGGGCGGACATAGCCGCAGTCGCGGCACGCGGCGTGGGGCAGCTTGGGACTGCCGCAGTTGGGGCAATCAACGCTGTGGGTGGCTTTGAGGGCGTCGTGGCTACGGCCCATGCGGGTTTGGGAATGGGTTTTGCGTTGAACGGGAAGCATGGGAAAGCTCGTTTCGGGCGAAAATCGGGGCGGGGTTTCGGGCCGGTGTGGGTTCTCACGCGGTGAGCCGAGCCGCGAAAGGTACGGGGATTTTATGTCGGGGTCAAGCGAAATGGCGGTTGGTAGATAGCGGCGATCAGGCCGTGGTGTGGATGACGTGGGCGGCCGCGGGTTCGGCGGTGATCGTGACCGGGGCGGCCTGGGTGACGTGCCCGGCGGGGTCGCCATCGGCCTGGAGCGGAACGGGGGCGTCGTCGTCGGTGCTGAGCGTGAAGCGCGAGGCTTGGCCGTGGATCACGTCGGCTCGGTGGAGGTGTCGGGCGTTCATGGCGGCGGCGCGGAGGTAGTTGAGCAGGCGGGCCCGGCCGGGCTGGGTGAAGACCACGAAGTCGAGTTGGCCGTCGTCGGCGCGGGCGTGCCGACACAGGCCCAGGTCCTTGCCATATTCGGGGAGATTGAACAGGAAGACGTGGCGGCCGGTAACCGGTCGGCCGGCGTGAGTCCCGTCGGTGGGCGTGAGCGTGACCCGGGGGTAGGCGTATTGCCGGAGCGAGCCGAGCATGCGCGGGATGTAGCTCTTGAGAGAGACCCGCCGGAGTTGGCCGGATTCCTTCGCGTCGGCTCGCCAGCGATCGACGCGGTGGACGACGTCGGCGTCGAATCCGGCGGAGGCCATCAACGTGAAGCGTACAGGCCCCGACGTGTTCTCGCCGCAGCAGATTTGACCCAGATCGATCGGACGGGTCCAGCCGCGTTGCAGCGCTTCGATGAGGCGTTCGGGTTGTTTGCGATCGATGCCGAAGTGGCGGGCGAACAGGTTTTCGTTACCCACGGGCAAGGTAGCGAAGGGCCAGTGCGCCACGCCGGCGTCGGCCATATCGTTGAGCACGGCCGCGACCGAGCCGTCCCCCCCGGCGGCGACGATCCAGGGCGCCGCTGCGTTTTGAGCATTCGACGCAGCCTGCGCTTGGGCGGCTTGGCGCAAGACTTCACGACGGGCCGACGCGTCCCACACGATGCGGGATGTCAAGCCAGCGTCGGCGACCGACTGAGCGAACGTCTCAACCCAGCGGTCGTTGGGGCCCGACCCGCTGTAGGGATTGGCAAATAGGATCACGGCCGACGGCTTAGGCTCTTGAGGTGAGCGCGGCGACACAGGCAGGGACTCGGGGTTGGCGGGGGAAAGCGTGGTCACAGTCGGCGGGTGTTGCGCGAATAGTCATCCCGATTGTGCGAGTCGAGAGCCTAGCTTCCTATTCACGTAATCCTAGCGCAGCGGCGATGGAATTGACAGCGCTCACACGGCTAGCGCATCGCCGGAGCGAACTCGATTTCTAGCCTGTCCGCCGAGAACGGAAAATGCCGGGAAAACTCCAAAGCGATGGGGTGTTGCCTGCCCCGTTGCGTAGCCCGCCGGATTACCAATGCGGCGGGCGTTCGTTTTCGAGCTGCTCGTTGCTGGGCCCGTCCGTCGCGTTGCCGGGGGGGCGGTCGGCCAGCGCGGCGGCGTTTTGATCGAACCGGCCGGCCAAGCGGTTGAGTTGTCCGCCGAGTTGCTGGAGCGTGTCGCCCAGATCGCGCACGACGCCGTCGAGTTCGCCGAGTTGGTGTTCGACGAAGGTGAGCTTTTCTTCGAGACGGATCAAACGCGGGTCCATTGACGAGAGTTTACCGGCGGGTCCGGTCAGCGAAGAAACATCCCCGCCACCGCGGCGGTGCACGCCGAGGCGAGCGCGCCGCCGAGCATCGCGCGGACGGCGAGCCGGGAGAGCTCGGTTTTTCGCGCGGGCGCCAGCGGCGTGATGCCGCCGATCTGGATGCCGATGCTGGCGAAGTTGGCGAAGCCGCAGAGCGCGTAGGCGACGAGCTGGGCGGCACGTTCAGAAAGGACCGGCGCGTCGGCGAGGGCGGGGTTGTCCGCGATCTGCTCGGCGGTGGGCGGGGACGCGGCACTGACGAGTTCGCCGAACGCGACGAACTCGTTGGTGGTCAGCTTGAGCCCGATGAGTCCGCCGACCAGTCGGCAGTCGGTCCAGCCGTTCACGCCGATCGCCCACGCCAGCGGCGCGAGTACATAGCCCAGCAAGAACGCCAAGCTTAGCGCCCCGTTGCCGGCCTCGGGCATCCCGAACCACGCCGCGCCGATCGCCGCGAGCGGCCAGTCGATGAGCTTCACGAGCGCGGTGAACGCGATGAGCATGGCGATCACGTTGAGATATAGCTTCAGCCCATCGGTCGTGCCGTTGGTTGCGGCTTCGATGACGTTGTCGGCGGTGCGTTCGATGCTCAGCGGGATCGCGCCCGCGGTGCGCGGCGTCTGCGTTTCGGGCAGGATGATTTTCGCGATGACGAACGCCGCGGGCGCGGACAACACGGAGGCCGTCAACAGGTGGGGCCCAATCGTCGATCCCAGCGTGCCGACCGTGGCAAAGCTCTCGCTGAAAAAGCCCATGTACACCACCAGCACCGACCCCGCGACCGTCGCGAACCCGCCGGTCATCATCGCGTTGAGCTCGCTCTTGGTCATGTCTGGCAGATACGGCTTCACCACGAGCGGCGCCTCGGTCTGCCCCACGAACATGTTCGCCGCCATCGCCATGGCTTCCGCGCCGCTCACGCCCATCGTCACCATCATCACCCGGGCCATGCACCACACCAGCACCTGCATCACACCCAGGTGATAGAGCACCGCCAAGAGCGCGCTGAAGAAAATGATCACCGTCAACCCCGTCGCGGCGAACGCGAAGATGAACCCCCCTGCCGTACTCGGGTCGGCGAGCGGGCCGAAGACCATGCCTGCGCCGAACGTGTTGACCTTCACGAATTCCTGCACGCCCCCCGCGGCCGCGGCAAGCACGTCCCGACCGATCCCTGTACCGAGCACCAATCCCGCCAGCAACAGCTGCAGTCCGATGCCCCACAGCGCGACCCGCCAAGGCATCGCCCGCTTGTGCGAGGACATCGCCCAGGCCAATCCCAGAATCACCGCGATGCCGAAGATGCCACGTGCGATGTCGATCACGCGGGCCATGCTAAAGACGCAAAGCCTCGCCGCCAACGCCAATCCGAAGATTCTCGGACGCGTCACCGTCCACCCCGGCTCGCCAGCCCCCACGAGCCCAACGGCGGGCGACGCCCTTGAAGCCCGTCCGCCGACCGGTCGATGCACTTTGTATGGCAACGCCCACCGACCCCAAGATGCCGCAAGGCTCCAGCGTCCGCGTTGCCGGCTCAGGCGAGCCGGCGATCCTCCGTCGGGTCAGTGTGCGTTCACGCATCTTTGCGCTCGCCGCGGTGGCCGTCACGTTGGTTGGCCTCACCGCTCTGCTGCACATCATCACGGACCGCCGCATCGCGAATGAACTCCACAGTGTCTTCGACGTGCTGCTGCCCATGGTGGAACAGCTCGATCGTGCAGAAGTCGGCCTGATTGAACAGCAGGCTCTGGTCGACCGCGCAGTCCGAGCCCTCGGTCTTAGCCACGCCGAGTACCTACCGGCCAAGCTCGAAGCCCAACGCGTGGCGTTTGATGCGTCCGCCGCCGAAACACTCGCCGCCTTGCAACGCGTTCGAGAGCTGACCGTGCACCAGCAGACCCATCATGAACAAGCAACCTCGGAACCGTCGGCCGATGTGCCGCCGACGATCGATTTCGACCGGCTCCAGCACCGCATCGATCGGCTGCAGATGTTGCAAGCGCGGGTGCTCTGGTTAGCCATCGAAGGCGAACACGACCGGGCCCGTCGGCTCAACCAAGCACTCAGCATCCGACAAGCCGCGGTGGCCGACGCGTTGCTTGTTCCGACCCACCAAGGCCACCGCCGTATCGGTCAGGCACGAAACCAACTGGCTAAGACGCTGAGCGAGGCTGTGCTTCAAGACGTGTTCATGGCGTTGGTGATGTGCCTGGTGATGGCGATTCTCGCTTACGCCATCGCCCGCAGCGTCACCCGGCCGCTTTCGCACGTCATGCACGTCGCCGGCCGGCTTTCTGAAGGAGAAAGACGGATCCACGGGCAGACCGACCGCAGCCCTGACGAGGCCGGCCGATTGCTCCGCACGCTCTACCAACTCGACGACGCGGTCGCCAACGCGGAAGACGACATGGCCCACCGTGCCGAAGACCTCCTGGTCACCAACGATCGGCTCGAACGCCAAGCGATTGAGTTGGCGACCAAGACGTGCGAACTCGAGCAGGCCCGCGTCCAGGCCGACGCCGCCAACCAGGCCAAAAGCCAGTTCCTCGCCAATATGAGCCACGAGATCCGCACGCCGATGACCGCGATCCTCGGCTACGCCGATCTGCTCCGCGACGAAGCCTTGGACGATCAAGACCGTACCGAACACCTCCGCACCGTCCGCCGCAACGGCCAGCACCTGCTCACGATCATCAACGACATCCTCGACGTTTCGAAAATCGAGGCCGGCCAGATGACCGTCGAACACATCGAAACCCGCCCGCTTGAAGTCCTCGATCAATCGCTGGCGTTGTTGAAAGTCCGAGCCGAGGAAAAATCCGTCGCGCTCGACATCGAGCCCGAATTCCCCCTGCCCGCAACGATCGACTCCGACCCCGTCCGCCTCCGCCAAATCATCCTCAACCTCGTGGGCAACGCAATCAAATTCTCGCCGCAGGGCCGCGTCGTCGTCCGCCCCCGGTTCGACGCCGAGCAACAATGCCTGCACATCGCCGTTGCCGACACCGGCATCGGCATGAGCGACGATCAAGTCGCTCGGCTCTTCAAGCCGTTCAACCAGGCCGACTGCTCCACGACGCGCAAGTTCGGTGGCACCGGGCTGGGCCTCACTATCTCTAAACGCCTCGCCAACATGCTCGGCGGCGACATCGCCGTGACGTCGACACGCGGTCAGGGCAGCGTCTTCACCGTGACGGTCGCCACCGGCCCGGTCGCCGAAGGCCAACTGATCCGCGACACCGTCGGCACGCCGGGGGCCCTCCAACCTGCCGACCCTCCAACGCCCAAGCCAAACCATGCCGTTTCACTCACCGGCCACATCCTGCTTGCCGAAGACGGCCCCGACAACCAACGCCTGATCACCTTCATCCTCAAGAAGGCTGGCCTTACGGTGGACCTGGCCAACGACGGTTTCGAAGCCCTGGAAAAACTCGCCAAAGCCAACGCGAACGGTCGGCCGTATGACGCCGTGCTCATGGACATGCAGATGCCACGGATCGACGGCCTCACCGCCACGACCGCCGCGCGTGAAAAAGGCTACACCGGCCCGATTATCGCGCTGACCGCTCACGCCATGGACGAACATCGCAAGCAGGCTCTCGACGCCGGCTGTAACGACTTCGTCCCCAAGCCCGTCGATCGCGCGGCGTTGATCGCGTTACTTGCCGAGTATCTCGGCCAAGCACAGGACGAGAACCCTACCAACCGCTCGGCCGCCTAAGGGTCCGACCTCAGCGGCGCTTGCGCGACAGCAATGCCAGCCCAGCAACGCCCGCCCCAAACAAACCGGGCTCGGGCACCGCGTGAAACCCGGAGAACTCGGGGGCGCTTTGGGCGCCCCAGTTGTTCAGCACCGCGTTGAGCTCTTCCTGATCGACGGTGCCGGTGGTGAACGCGTCGGCGTTGCTCCACGCGCCGCGGGCCCCGCCCCAGTTGTTGAGCACGAGATTCAAATCGGCCTGCTCGACCTGCCCGCTGCCGTTGAAGTCACCGGTCAGCGACCCGCCCCCCGCGGCCGCCGCAATTTCGAGCAGCGTCATCGGCTCCATCATCCCGGCCGTGCCGAAGTCGTCCGTGAACGATGCGAGCGGGGACCAGTCGATCTCGATCGGGTCGTCTTCCCAGATCTCAAAATCCGGGTTCCGCTCGAAGCCGACGAAACGCGACTTTAAGAACCAGCCCACCGACACGTCGGTCCGTCCGTTGCGATCCAACCACCGGCGCATGCGGCGCACGGCGAGGCGGTCGTCGAAACTCCGCTGGTCGCCGAACAATTCGTTGGTGTCGCTGACCCGGACGAACTCAAGCAGTTCCCGGAACGAAAGCCCGTCGTCATTCAGGTCGGCCAGCGCGTAACCGTCTTCGGTGCGCTGCAGCGCCGAGACCACGGCGGCGGTCAGCATCCCCTGGCCGGGCACGAAGTCCTGTGTGCCCGGCAGGCCGTTGGCGTCGAGGTCTTGTTGGTTGGCGAACGAGAGCGCTTCGCGTGCTTCGGGCGCCGCCGCGAGCAGCGCTGTCCGCGGCAAGGTCGCTAAATCGGTGGGCCCCGACCCGTTTCCCTCTCGACCGCGGGCGGCGATCGTGTCGGGCGTGGACGTCCAGAATCCGCCGCTGTGACACGCGTCGAGCACGAAAATCTTGTCCACTTGGTCCCAGATCGGGTCCGAAGCAAAGTACGAGACCAGCAGGTCGTCTTCGAGCAGCACCGCATCGCCGAAGCTGTTGCGGCCTAGGAACAAGGCTTCGTCGCCATTGGTGGGATTCGTCTGGGTCGATCCCCGCAACGACACGCCGTGGCCGGAGTAGTGGAAGACGAAGTTGTCGCCGGGCGCCAGGCGTGCCTTGATCTGGTCGAGTTCGGCGAACACGCTGCCAAACGCGTTGTTGGGGGTCTGACCGCCGTTGACATCGGGCAGGATCAGTCGCCGGTCGCTATCCAGATCGAGCGTCTGGCGCATCGCATCCCGCATCGCGTTGATGTCGCGCACCGAGTCGATTCGGCCGGCGTCGGGCGCACCCAGGAAGAACGCGTGCGTCGCGCCCACGGTGGTTTGCAGGTTATCGACGGCGAACTGTGTGACGTCGGGCGTCTGCCCGTCGGGGTCGACCGCGCTGAAGGCCAATCGGTCCAAGTGCGAGAAGCCGGGCACTTCCACGTTGACAAAATTCGTACGGGTCTGCGTGTAGAAGTTTTGGCCAGAACCCGTGAAGGTCCGCGTCGGGACCGGCAGATCGAAGTCTTGGCGAAACACCTCGACCCAGCGTTCCGGCGTGCCGAAGTCGGCGGCGTTGTCCTCGCGGTAGCCGTGCACGGTGCCCCGCCACGCGCCCGACGCGGGCAGATCGAAACGGTCGTAGCCATTGAGATCGACGGCAATGTCCAGCGACTGCACGTTGAGCTTGGTGGACCACGCGGAGTTGCCCGGCGTCAGGCTCGATCGGATGGCCGGGGTGATGCCTTCGGGCCCGCGAAACAGGTCGTCGCCGCGGGGCTTGACGCGCTTGGACCAACGCGTGAGGTCGAACGTATCGGGGCGTGGCCCGGTCCACTCGAATCCGAAACTACGGAAGTCGGTGCCGCCGATCTCGTTCTTGCGGTGGTTGATCGGATCGGTCCAACCCTCGGGCGGCGTCCACGCGTTGACGTCGATCCACGGATCGCTGCCCACCGGCACCCGCGGGGCTTGTCGGTATTCCTCGAAGTCGATCGTCCGCACATCGTCCCAGCCCACGCCCCACGCCGGCGCAACCTCGCCAGCCGCCATCGCAACCACAATCACCGATCCAACCCGCGTGTTCGCAACCTTCGACATCGCACCGCTCTCCCGAGAAGCCTTCAGATTTCGCATAAATCCTAAACGCCAGCCTGCCTCTCGCCAACGATCCGTTGCGAGAATCTCCGGTATCGTGATCCGATGCCCGGCCCGGCCGACGACGCGGTTTCTCCAGCTTTTCTCGATGCGCTGCCTTGCCCCGCGGCGCAGCTCGACCCCTCGGGCAAAGTCCTACGAACGAACCAGCGCTGGACCGCCAAACTCCGCGAGCTCGACCTCGATCCAGGGCAACTCCCCATCGGTGTTCGGCCCGAACACTTCCAAGACGCCACCCCCCGCCAAGCCCTGATCCCCGGCGAGGCCGGCCCCGTCGCGATCACCGTGGCTGGACAACTCCCCGGCGTGGTCGTCTTCCTCGACACCACCGCCCAGCACGACCTGCTCACCACCGTCGCCAAGCTCTCGGACAACGCTGCGTCCTCCGCGCTACAGATCTCCGAGATCAACGACGAACTCGAACGCCGCGTGCAAGAGCGCACCCAGGAACTCGCCGCCGCCAATCTCGACGCGCTCACCATGCTCGCCGTCGCCTCCGAGGCCCGTGACGCCGACACCGGCGCCCACGTCCGCCGCATCGAACGCATGGCCCGCGACACCGCGCTCGCGCTCGGCCTCGAACACGACTTCGCCCAACACCTCGGCCGATCCGCCATCCTCCACGACGTCGGCAAGATCACCGTCCCCGACGAGAGGACTGATAATGACTGTGCTGGTGCAAAATCCGGTCCATGGACGCTCTGTCATAAGATGAAGATCAAAGACGGAGAAGATAGGGTGAAAGTTATCATGCAAATACG